>JASLEG010000236.1 GCA_030151225.1 Burkholderia sp.
CCCGCCGGCGGCGCGGGCCGCACGCGCGCCTCGAGCCGCCCCGCCAGCGCGTCGCGCGCGAGCACGGCGCGCCACGTGGCGAGGCTCCAGGCCCGCACGTCGGCGTCGGTCGGCAGCCGGAACCACAGGATGCCGGCAAGACCGCGCGGCGGCTCGGCATCGAGCCTGGCCACGAAGGCGCGCACCACCTCGGGGTCGGCGATCAGCTCGTGCGCCACGCCGCCCGGCACCAGCGCGGGCCGCTCGCTCTCGATCGCGGCGATGCGCCCGTCGGCGCCCCAGGTCACGCGCGATCCGTAGGCGGGCAAGGCCACCCGCCACGGATGCGTGGTGCGGCGCGCGAACGCCTCGGCCCAGCCCCACGCGCGCCCGGCATCGAACAGCCCCTCGATCGGATTCATCACGGCGTGCAACTGCAGCACCGCGGCGTCGCTGGCGGCCAGCAGGCCGTCGAGGTCGGTGCCGTCCAGCCAGCTGGGCAGCGCGGTGATCGACAGCGGCGTCGCGCCGATCGCGCCGCGCAGCCGTATCAGAAAGCGCGTGTAGGCCGCCAGCCGCGAGGTGGCGCAGTCGTAGTCGATCTCGATACCGGCGACGGTCACGCCGCGCGCGCGCCAGGCGGCCACGCGCGCCGCGATCTCGGCCACGAGCGCAGCGTCGTCCCAGCGCTCCACCTGGCCGTCGATGCGGAACACGGCGGTGACGGGCGCGCCGGACGCGGCCAGCAGCGACCAGTCCGGCACCGCGGTCGACCAGCGGCCGCCGTCGGCGCCGACCCGGTCGTACTCGGCCGCCAGCACGTGCCAGCCGTGCACGAGGCCGGTCGAGGCGTGCCACGCGTCGGCCACGGCCGGCGTCCAGCTGCGCTGCCAGACGTAGACGTCGTTCGGCAAGGGCGCGGATGCCGACGCGCTCGCGCGGCCCTCTGCGTGCCACGCGAAGGCCGCGGCGACGACGAGCGTCGCGAGCAGCGCCGCGAGCGCACCGGCGAGCGGCGCCATGCGGCCGCGCGCGAGCCGGGCGAGCCGGTGCAGGATCGGCCTCATCGGTCGACGCATGCGGATACGCGGCACCGCCTCATCACGCCACCGCTCACTGCGCGGCGTCGCTGACGAACTTGACGTCGCGCCGCTCGACCTCCACCGACCATTCCTTCGCGCCACGCACCACGTCCAGCGTGACGCGCGTGCCGACCTCGCCGCGAATCCTGTCCACCACCTGCGGCAGCGACAGCGCCGCCACCGGTTCGCCGTTCACCTTCGCGATGAAATCGCCGGGCTGCAGTTTCGCCTGCTCGGCCGGCCCGCCGCGGATCACGCCCACCACCTGCGCGGTCGCCTCGTTCGGCCGTTTCCGCAAGGCCACGCCGATGCCCACGAACGATTGCGTGATCGAAGGCAGCGGGATCCATTTCTCGGGAATGCCCGCCGCGCAATCGACGCAACGCAGCGCGCCGCCGCCGGCCGGCTGCAGGCGAATCAGCGGCGGGGCCTTCGATGCGCAGCCGCCATCGCGCTTGTCGAAACCGTCACGCAGCGACACGCCGGCCTCGCTCTGGCAGGCCTGCAGCGTGTTCGGCATCAGCGGGATCGAATCGCTCGCGAATTCGCCGAACGACACGTAGGCGACGTCGCCGCGCAGCACGATCGCGGGCTGGCCCGGCTCGCGCAGCGCGCCACGCTTCCAGCCGGCCCAGGCGGACTGCAGGTCGGGGTATTCGGCCGGCACGTAGGCGCCGTTGAAGCGACCCGACGGCGCGCTCGCCGGGGTGCGCAGCGCCGGCGGCAGGATCACGATCGGCAGGTATCTGGGCGCCGGCGCCTCGCTCACCAGATGCCCGTTCGCGATCGCCACCGTCAGCAGCTTGCCGTCGCGCTCGGCCAGCGCGTGATAGGCATGATCGTTGGCCGGCCCGAAATCGCCGATGGCCACGTAGGCGGGTACGTCCGACGGCTTGCCCTCGCTCGTGACGAAGCGAGTCGTACCGTTCCCGCGTACCGCCACGAGCCCGAACTTCGCCAGCGAATCGGTGTCGATGCCGGCGTATTCGGCCGGCAGCACGATCTTGCCGGTGCTCGCGTCGAGCAGGCCGCGCCGGTCGCCATCCGTCGCGATCGCGAGATCGGGGTAGCCGGGGGTGGTCTCGATCGACAGGTCGTCATAGCCCTTCGTCAGCGGCTTGCCGTCGCGATACAGGTAAGCCTTGTCGTCGCGCTGCACGACGGTGGTCTTGCCGCCGTCCGCATGCGTGACGGCCGGCTGCACGACGAAAGCCGCGGCGGCGGCGAACAGCGCGGCGCGCGCGATGCGCGGCAGCAGGCGGGCGGGAAGATCAGTCATGGGCCGGGCTCTCTCGGTATGGATATGGGTTTTGACGAAACCGGGGCCGCGGCCGCGGCCCCCGGGCGCCTAGCCGCGCCTGCGCAGCGGATCGAGCAGGCCGCGCAGGCCGTTGTGGTCCATTTCCTGAACCAGCGCGAGCTGCCGGCCCAGCGTGCCGCGTGGAAAGCCCTCGCGCGCCATCCAGTTGAGGTAATGCCCGGGCAGGTCGGCGAGCAGCCGCCCCTTGTACTTGCCGTAGGGCATGGTGACGGTGACGAGGGCTTCGAGATCGGCGGGATTCATGCGCGTATTGTGCCCGGCTTTGGATTCGCCGGGCATGCTGCGGCACGCGCGGCCGGTGGCCACGGCAATGGGACGGATCGCGTGGCGATCGACCGGATCGGTGACGTCGATACCGTTAGAATTTGCGCATCGCCCACCCGCCCGCCCACCCCGCACGATGTCCGCCACCCCGATGACCGACGAACAGCGCGAACACGCCGTCTGGCAGCTCGTGCTCGACTATCTCGCCACCGCGAGCCCCGAGCAGTGGCACGTGTACGCCGCGCGCTCGAACTACGACGGCAACGCGCGCGGCCTGCAATGGCTGCTCGACAATCCCGCGCTCGATCGCGGCACCGCGCTGCTGATCTACTGGTATCTCGGCGCCGCCTGGTACGTGCAGTTCGGGTCCGAGGCGGAGATGGCGCCGTATCAGCGCGACACGTTCCACACGCTGCAACTGATCGAGCAGCGCCATCGCGACGGCTTCTGGGCGCGCGACGCGATCTGGTTCGATCCCGCGCATTCGGAAGGCGGCGGCCCCGGCGACTACCCCGACCTGCCCCAGCACCGCCCCACGCCCGCCTCGATGCTGCAGGCGACGGCCGGCCGCGATTACGTCGATCTCGATCCCGAAGGCTACGACGAGGGGTTGCCGCTCGAGCTGGCCGAGCGGATCTTCGCGTTGTACGACTGAAGGGCGGCGGCGGGCGGCGGGCGCCGTCAGGCCGGATCGCGCGCGGCCCGCCGCTTTGCCTCGGCGAGCGCGGCCCGCGCGGCGTCGAACGGCCGGCGGGCGTCACGCACGCGCGCGGCGGCCGGCGCCATCCACGGGTGCGCGAAAGCCACCTCCGCAGCACCGGCGGCATACGCCGCGTCGGCCGCCGCGGCGATCGCGTCGAGGCAGGCATCGAGCGCATCGCGCTGGAACAGCGCCCACGCCCCGGCCACCACCGTCACCGCCACGGCCGTCACGCCGTCGCCGGCATGGCGCGCGAACAGCGCGCGCGTCGGCTCGACCACCGCGTCGAGCGCGCACAGCACCACCAGCCTGCCGCGCGTCGCGCCGGCCTGCGCCGCCAGCGCAAGATCGGCGCGCACGACCGGCACGGGCGGCACGGGCGGCACGGGCATTCGGGCGGCGAGGTCGCCGCCGTCGCCCGCCTCCATCGCCTCCATCGCCTCCATCGCCTCGATCGCCGCGAGCGCGGGCCCGAGGCTCGCGCAGGTCACCACCACCGCATCGGCGTCCGACGCGAGCGTGCTCACGCAGCGCCGCACTGCGTCGATCAGGCTCGCCGGCGTGCCACCCGCGGCCTGCGCCGCCTCGCGAAGCTCGGGCCGCACGAGATGACGACGCGGCGCGTCGGACACGCCAAGTGCCTCGGACGCCGCCGCGAACACCTGGCGGTTGGCCTCGATCGTATGCAGGAAGGCGATGCGCATGATGGCTCCGATATGGGATGACGACGCATTGTTGCCATCCCCGCGCCGCTCGACAAGGCAAGCGCCGGTACCGGTATGTTCGCTACCCGTCTGCCGTGTGCGTGTGCGTGTGCGTGTGCCGGCGCTCAGGCGGCCGACGCGAGGCGCGTGTCGAACACCTCGCGCGCCGTCTCCACCTCGTCGAGGTGTTCGAGCATCCACACGTAGATGGCGCGGAACGGCCCGAGCAGCGAGCGCCCGAGCGGCGTGAGCTCGTACTCGACCGCCACCGGCGAGACCGGGATCACGGTGCGCGACACCAGCCCGTTGCGTTCGAGCCGGCGCAGGCACTGCGTCAGCGCCTTCTGCGTGACGCCCTCGAGATGCCGCTTGATCGCGTTGAAGCGCAGCGGGCCGGGGTCGAGCACGGTCAGCACCATCATCGACCACTTGTCGGCGATCTGGTCGAACAGCAGGCGGCTCGGGCAATTGACGGAGAAGGTCCGGCGCTCGGTTGCGGTGGAGGTGGACACGGACAAGGTTTCCTCGAAGTAACCTGGGCGACGTGAAGTGCGTGATTGACACCAGGTTTCCGGAATATACCATCGAGGCTCCGTTCAACCCGGAGTTCCGCATGACCGCATCCACCTCTTCCGCCGATGTCCTGTTCCAGCCGTTTTCCGTCGGTTCGCTCACGCTGCCCAACCGCATCGTGATGGCGCCGATGACGCGCTCGTTCGCGCCCGAAGGCGTGCCCGGCCCGGCCAATGCCGCCTACTACCAGCGTCGCGCCGAAGGCCACGTGGGCCTGATCCTGTCCGAGGGCACCGTGATCGACCGCCCCGCCTCGCGCAACGATCCCGGCATCCCGTTCTTCCACGGCGAGGCCGCGCTGGCCGGCTGGAAGGGCGTGATCGACGCCGTGCACGGCGCCGGCGGCAAGATGGGCCCGCAGCTGTGGCACACCGGTGCGGTCAGGAGCATCCTGACCGACTGGACGCCCGAGGCGCCGGTGGAGAGCCCGTCGGGCCTCGACGCGCCCGGCGTGGAGCGCGGTGTGGCGATGCGCGACGCCGACGTGGCCGATACCATCGCGGCCTTCGCGAAGGCCGCCGCCGAGGCCAAGCGGCTCGGCTTCGACACGATCGAGCTGCACGGCGCGCACGGCTATCTGATCGACCAGTTCTTCTGGGCCGGCACCAACCATCGCAGCGACGCCTACGGCGGCGCGAGCATCGGCGAGCGCGCGCGCTTCGCGGCCGAGATCGTGGCCGCGGTGCGCCGCGCCGTCGGCCCGGGCTTCCCGATCGTGATCCGCCTGAGCCAGTGGAAGCAGCAGGACTACACGGCGCGCCTCGCCACCACGCCCGACGAGATGGCGCAGTGGCTCGAGCCGATCGTGGCCGCCGGCGCCGACGTGCTGCACTGCTCGCAGCGCCGCTTCTGGGAGCCCGAATTCCCCGAGGTGGACGGCGAGCACGGCCTCAATTTCGCGGGCTGGGCCAGGAAGCTGACGGGCGCGGCCACCATCAGCGTGGGCTCGGTGGGCCTGTCGGGCGACTTCATGAGCGCGTTCGGCGGCGAGAGCTCGACGAGCGTGGGCCTGCAGGCGCTGGTCGAGCGCATGGAGCGCGACGAGTTCGACCTGATCGCGGTGGGCCGCGCGCTGCTGTCCGACGCGCAATGGGCCGCCAAGATCCGCTCGGGTGACGGCGAACTGCGCGGCTTCACGCCGGCGGCGCTCGGCGAGCTGGTGTAGGCAGCACGCACCGGCCGGCGCGCGCGAGCCCGCACGCATCGATGCGGTTTCGCGCGCCTGCCCCTATCATGAGCGCCGGGACAATCACGGCGCCGTGCGGCGCATGCGGAGCGGGAATGGCGGCACGCGCACTCGATATCGACGACCTGGACCTGATCTGCCGGCATCGCGTGGCGATGTTCCGCGAAGCCGGCCGCGACGCGGCCACGCTCGATCGGATGAGCCCGCCGTTTCGCGCGTGGCTCGCGCCGCGGCTCGCCGACGGCCGCTACTTCGGCTTCGCGCTGTGCGACGGCGGCGAGCCGGTGGCCGGCATCGGGCTGATGCTGATCGACTGGCCGCCGCATCCGGCGCACCCGGAGCAGGACCGGCGCGGCTACGTGCTCAACCTGTACGTGGAGCCGAGCCATCGCCGCCGCGGGCTCGCGCGCGAGCTGATGCGGCTGGCCGACGCCGAGTTCGGCCGGCGCGGCGTGCGGTACGCGGTGCTGCACGCCACCGAGCAGGGCCAGCCGCTGTATGCCGGGCTGGGCTGGCGCGGCACGACGGAAATGGCGAAACCGCTGTGAAGGCCCGGCAGATCTTCCTCAAGGCCCTGGTGCTGCTCGATCGCGGCGCGAAAGAGCGCGGCGAGGCGGCCCTGCAGATGGCCGTCGATGCGGCCGGCAGGGAACCCGACGCGATCACGCAGGTGCAGGCGCTCGTGTGTCTCGGCGATCGTCTTTGCGACAGCGGGCGGCAGGAAGCGGCGCGCCCGCTGCTGCTTCGGGCGCTCGACGCGATGCCCGACGAAGCCGCCTCGGACGACGTGCTCGCGGCCGAGCTGGCCCGCGCCCGCACGCTGCTGGCCTCCACGCCGTCGCTCGACTTCAAGGGCCGCGCCTGGCCGATCGCCGAGTTCATCGCGCGCGTGCAGGCGCGCACCGAACGCACCGGGCACGCGGCGGACGCCGCCTGGCATTACGACGTCTACGGCGACGACACCGACGCATGGCATGCCGGACAGACCGTGTACGTCGGCGATCCGGTGCAGGTGGACGACGACGATCGCCTCGTCCTGCCGCCCGACGTCGTGGCACGCGGCCACGCATTCCGGTGCTCGGGCGAGCAGTTTCAGGACGTGGTGGACCTCGCTTTCCGGCAATGCCCCGACGCATCGATCGACGCGGTGATCCGCTGCCTCGCGCATTTCCTGCAGCACGACGACTTCCTCGACCTGCATGACGACACCTCACCGGAGCACGGCACCGACCATGCACCCTGCAACGAATGAACCCACGATCCACGACCACATCGCGTGGCTGCAATCGCTTGCCACCGGGCGGCGGTTTCCGATCCTCGTGTTCACGGCCGATACCGACATGGCGACCGACGGCCGGGTGTCGCTGACGAGCCTCGACGGGCAGGAGATCGTGCTCGGCCGCACCTGAGTCACGCCCCGGCCCGCCCCCTCACCCCGCCAGCACCGCGAGGATCAGCTCGATCTCCTTGTCCGTCACGCTCGCGCCGCTCAGCGTCGAATAGCCGACGAAGGCCCAGTACGACCAGCGCCCGAGCGTCTGCGCCTCGCGCTTGCCGCGCCCGGCGCCGTGCAGCAGCGCGATCAGGTAATCGGTGCGGCTCTGGTCGACGCGCGCGAGCACCTCGCGCGCGGCCTGGTTGGTCAGCGACCACGAGCGCATCGCGCGATCGAGCGCGAGATCCGACGCCGCCGCGCCCATGAACCAGTAGCGCAGCCGCGTGCGCGCATCGCCGCCGAGCCGCTCCACGCAGGCGATCGCATCGGCCGTATGGCTCTGCTCCCAGTAGCGCGGCAGCAGCGCCAGATAGGCCTCGAGGCTCGCGAAGTGCCAGTAGAAGCTGCCCTTGGTCACCTCGAGCCGCCGCGCGATCGGCATGATCCGCAGCGCCTCCGGGCCCTCCTCGGAGAGCGCCTGCAAGCCCGCCGCCAGCCAGTCATCCTGTGTCTTTCTCTCGGTCATGCGGAACCATACCGTACGGTATTGACTTTCACAACCACAGATGAAATTATCCATACCGACCGGTATGGAACCGGTCGAATCCGACGACGCAGCCGCTTCACGCGATCGCCCATTCCGGCGCCAATGACAACGTGATTCCCATGCTCAAACCCATCGCCCCCGACCTCTGGCACCTCCCGCACAGCTTCGTGACGAACGGCCTGCGCATCGCCACGCGCATGACCGTGGTGCGCTTCAGGGACGGCTCCCTGTGGCTGCACTCGCCGGTGCCGCTCGACAGCGCGGTGCGCACGCAACTGGCCGAACTCGGCACCGTGCGCTACATCGTGGCGCCGAACAAGATGCACCACCTGTTCGCCGGCCCGTGCGCGGCGGCGTTTCCCGACGCGAAGCTGTACGGCGCGCCGGGCCTGGCCGCCAAGCGCCCGGGCCTGCGCAATCTGCACGAGCTCGGCACGGCGGTGGAGCCGGAATGGCGCGACGAACTCGAGCAGATCTTCTTCGAGGGGATTCCGGCCGGCAACGAGAGCGTGTGGCTGCACAAGGCCTCGGGCACCCTGATCCTGACCGACCTGTGCCAGTGGTGGCCGGGCGAGCAGGCCTTCGCCACGCGCCTGTACGCATCGCTGACGGGCGTGCGCGAGCGCCTCGCGGTGCCGCGCACGATCCGCCTGCTGGTGAAGGATCGCGCCGCCGCGCGGGCCAGCGCGCAGCGCATCCTGGCCTGGCCGTTCACGCGGGTGGTGATGGCGCACACCGAGATCGTCGAGCACGACGCGCATCGTGCGATGGAAGCGGCGCTCGCCGTGTGGACACGCGGCTGAACCCGGGCGCGCCGAGCGCACTCAGCGCGGCCAGCGCCAGGTCGGCTCGCTCAGGTGCTCGGCGATGAAGTCGGACAGCGCGCTGACCTTGGCCGGCCGCGCGCGCGCCGACGGCGTGACGAAATACAGGCCGCCCTTCGTCAGCGACCAGTCCGGCAGGATCGCCTCGAGGCGCCCGTCCACGAGATATTCCGCGGCGATGAATTCGGGCAGCTCGGCGATCGCGAGCCCCGCCAGCAGCATCGGCACGAGCGCGTCCGCATTCGTCACGCGCAGCGGGCCGGTGGGCATCACCGGCTCCTCGTCGCCGGCCGCGTTGGTGAAGCGCCACATGTCGCTGCGCGCGCGATACGCGTAGGACAGGCAGGGCCGCCCGGCCAGCTCGCGCGGATGCGCGGGCCGCCCCTCGCGCGCCAGATAGCCGGGCGAGGCCACCAGATACTGGGTGACCGCGCACAGCCGCCGCGCCACCAGCGAGGAATCGGGCAAGGCGGCGATGCGCAGCGCCGCGTCGAAGCCGTCGGCCACCAGATCGACGGTCGAATCGGCCAGATGCAGATCCACCTGCACCTCCGGATAGCGGCGAAAGAAATCCGGCATCAGCGGCGCGACCCAGCGCAGCCCGAACGACATCGGCACCGCCAGCCGCACCAGGCCGCGCGGCTGCACCGACAGCTCGCGCGCCGCGCCCTCGGCCGCCTCGGCGCGCCGGTAGATCTCGCCGGCCTGCTCGCACAGCGCCCGGCCGAACTCGGTCAGCGCCAGCTGCCGCGAGGTGCGGTTGAACAGCCGCGCGCCGAGCCGCTCTTCCAGCCGCGCCACGCCACGCGACACCGTGGCCACCGATACCCCCGTCTCGCGCGCGGCCGCCGCGAACGAGCCCTCCTCGGCCACCTTCGCGAACATCGCGAGTCCCTCGAAATCAGGCAGTTTCGACATCGCCGTCCATCATTTCAAATTTGCAACGTTGGTTTGCGATCCATTCTATTTCGTGAAGTCGAGCGCGTCGATATTCTCCTCACATCGCAGCACGCAACCGGTGGCGCACCCCGCCCCGGCCCCAACCGAACACGTTCAGGAGCAACACCGTGGCACGCAAGCTCGACAACAGGATCGCCCTCGTCACCGGCGCCACCAGCGGCATCGGCCTCGCCACCGCGCAGCGCTTCGCCGCCGAAGGCGCGCACGTGTATCTGACCGGCCGCCGCCAGGCCGAGCTCGACGCGGCCGTGGCCGCGATCCGCGCGGCCGGGGGCAGCGCCACCGGCCTGCGCGTCGACTCCACCAAACTCGACCAGCTCGACGCGCTGTATGCCCGCATCGCCGAGGAACACGGCCGCCTCGACGTGCTGTTCGCGAACGCCGGCGGCGGCTCGATGCTGCCGCTCGGCGAGATCACCGAGGCGCATTTCGACGACACCTTCGAGCGCAACGTGAAGGGCGTGCTGTTCACGGTGCAGAAGGCGCTGCCGGTGCTGGCCGACGGCGCGTCGGTGATCCTGACCGGCTCCACGGCGGGCAGCGCGGGCACCGCGGCGTTCAGCGTGTACTCGGCGTCGAAGGCGGCGGTGCGCTCGTTCGCACGCAGCTGGATCCTCGACCTGAAGCCGCGCGGCATCCGCGTGAACACGCTGAGCCCCGGCGCGACCCGCACGCCCGGCCTGCTCGATCTGGCCGGGCAGGACGCAGCGCAGCGTCAGGGCCTGCTCGATCACTTCGCCGCGCAGATCCCGCTCTCGCGAGTGGGCGAGCCGGAGGAGATCGCCGCTGCGGCGCTGTTCCTCGCCTCGGACGACGCGAGCTACGTGAACGGCGCGGAGCTGTTCGTCGACGGCGGCATGCAGCAGATCTGAGCACCGCCCGCACCGGATCGAGAACAGGAGCACGCGCATCATGATCGAAGCCCGCCGGTTCGCCACGCTCGGCCGCCTCTCGGGTGGCGGGCTCGATGCGCGGCTGCACGTTCGTCACGGCCACGTCGGCCGCGCCGGGCACGAACCGCTCGGCCCGCTCGTGGTGTGGAACGACGACACGTTCGCGCCGCGCTCGGGCTTCGGCATGCATCCGCATCGCGACGTCGAGATCGTGACCTGGGTGCGCTCGGGCGCGATCACGCACGAGGACGACGCGGGCAACCGCGCCCGCCTCGTGGCCGGCAGCGTGCAGGCGATGAGCGCCGGCAGCGGCGTGCATCACGCCGAGCGCAACGAGGAGGACGTGCCGGCGCGGCTGTTCCAGATCTGGTTGCGCCCGCGCGTGCCGGGCGGCGCGCCGCGCTGGGCCAGCCGCGCGTGTTCGGCGGCCTGTCGCGAGGGCCGCCTCGTGACGCTC
>JASLEG010000288.1 GCA_030151225.1 Burkholderia sp.
CGCCTCTGCAAACGCTTATCGCGGGCAAGGAGGTATGGCGTGAAAAAGTGAGCCACCTGAATCTGATCTGACAGTCATGCACCGTCGGAACGGGTAACTGTCAGATCGGGTCGCGACTTCTACACGTAAGAGCTATGCAGCAGAGGGCGACCAGCAAGATGATTCGCCATTGCGATGATTCATCGCAAGCTGGTCGCGATCCCGTTCGCCCTGATCTCATTCGCCGCTACCGCCCAGCAGCCCGCGCCCACCACGACCGAAGCCGCGGCGGCGGCTCGCGCCAATGCCTTGCAGAACCAGCAAGTCGAGCAGCAACGCCGTGCCGATCAACGCAGCGCGAGCGTCGGCGCACCCGCCTTGCGCTCGGCTATCCCGCGTCTCGAGGGCCATCCGGCGCTGCCGACCGAAACACCCTGTTTCAGCATCGATGCATTCGTGCTGGACGTGCCCGCCGCCTTGTCCGACGCAGTCCGCGGACACGGTGCCTCGGCGCTGCCGATGGACACCTTCGCCTTCGCGCGCGCCTGGCTCTCGCACTACAACGGTCAGTGCATCGGCAAGGCTGGCCTCGACACGCTCGCGAAAGGCCTGCAGCAGGCGATCCTGTCACGCGGCTACGTCACGACGCGGGTCCTGGTTCCGCAGCAGGATATTTCTGCTGGCAAGCTCACCTTCGTCCTGATCCCCGGCGTGATCCGCCAGATCCGCTTCGCGGATCCCGCCATCTACGGCACCTGGCAAACCGCCTTTCCGGCGCGCGGCGGCGACCTGTTGAACCTGCGCGATCTCGAGCAGGGTATCGAGCAATTGTGCCGCGTCCCCAACCAGCGCGTCGACATGCAGATCGAACCGACTGCGGAGCCCGGAGAGAGCGATGTCGTGG
Organism: Burkholderia sp.; assembly: GCA_030151225.1. GTDB lineage: Bacteria > Pseudomonadota > Gammaproteobacteria > Burkholderiales > Burkholderiaceae > Burkholderia. The sequence goes on from JASLEG010000288.1 coordinate 884, forward strand.
TCAAGGTCGAGCGCACGAAGCCCTGGAATCTTGTCGCCTCGGTCGACAACGCGGGCACCGATGCAACGGGAAAATGGCAGGGCAACATCAGCCTGGGCGTGAACAACCCGCTCGGCCTCAACGACATCTTCACCTTCGGCGCGAGCCAGGACCTGTCGTTCGGCAACAAGGCGCTCGGCTCGCATGGCTTCAATGGTTCGTACTCCGTTCCATGGGGCTACTGGACGGCCACGCTGTCGGGCGGCACGAACACCTATTACCAGAACATCGCGGGCGTGAACCAGACGTTCGTCTCGAGCGGCAATTCGCAGAACCTCGCGCTGAAGCTATCGCGTGTGGTGTCGCGCGGCCAGAGCGACACCACGCGTGTGTTCCTTCAACTGTCGAAGCGCTTCGGCGCGAGCTTCATCGACGATGCGGAAATTCCGCAGCAGCGCCGCAACAATACCTTCGTCGAACTGGGGCTGACCAACCGGCACTATGTCGGCGGTGCGCAGTTCGACGGCGCGCTCGCCTACCGGCAGGGTATCGGCGGCCTGGGCGCGACGCCGGATCCCTACCCGGACGGCCCGACCTATCGCTACAAGATGGCGGTGATCGACGCCAACCTGTCGGTGCCGTTCGCGCTCGGCGGCCAGGCGTTGCGCTATGTGGCGACGGTGCATGGCCAGTACACCGACGACACGCTGTTCTATATCGACAACCTGGTGATCGGTGGCCGTTACACGGTACGCGGCTTCGACGGCGAAGCGATGCTGGCCGCCGAGCGTGGCTTCTACTGGCGCAACGAGCTTCAGTGGCCGATCTTCCAGACGGGGCAGACGATCTATGCCGGGCTCGATTACGGGCATGTATTCGGGCCGAACACAGCCTATCTGGCGGGCGTGCAATTAGCCGGCGCCGTTATCGGGGTTCGGGGCGGCGTACCCGCGAAGCATGCCGGGCTCTACTACGACCTGTTCGTCGGCACACCCGTCTGCAAACCCGCCAGTTTTCCGACATCGAAGGTAACGGTCGGGGTGCAACTGACGGCTCAGTTCTAAGCGCCGTTTCACCCCGAAAACAACCGCCCCTGCCCCGAGATCAACGATTCGAAGTCGTCCTTCAGGAACGGCAGGATCGCGTCCGCCACCGGCTGCAGCTGCCGGCTCAGATAGAACGCGTAGTCGATCGGCGAGCGCATCGTCTCCAGCGGCTCCGGGCCGGCCGTCGTCATCACGTAGCTGATCCAGCCGCCGCGCTGGTATTGCTGCGGGCGGCCCTGCTCGCGGTTGAAGGCGTCGGCGGTGCGCGCGGCGCGCACATGCGGCGGCACGTTGCGCTCGTACTCGGCCAGCGGCCGGCGCACGCGCTTGCGATACACCAGCAGCGCGTCGAGCTCGCCCGCCAGCATGCGGCGCACCGTGTCGCGAATCAGGTCGGCATACGGCTCGCCGCGAAACACGCGCGTGTACAGCTCGCGCTGGAACTGCTGCGCGAGCGGCGTCCAGTCGGTGCGCACCGTCTCCAGCCCCTTGAACACCACGTCCTCGCCGCCGTCGGCCGCGAGCGCGAGCCCCGCGTAGCGCTTCTTGCTGCCTTCCTCGGCACCGCGCACGGTGGGCATCAGGAAGCGCAGGTAATGGCGCTCGTACTGCAGCTCCAGCGCGCTGTCCAGCCCGTAGCGCTCGCGCAGGTGGTTGCGCCACCAGCCGTTCACGTGCGCGACGATCGCGCGGCCCTTGGCGGCCGCTTCGGCATCCTCGTGCGCGCGGCCGAGCCACACGAAGGTGGAATCGGTGTCGCCGTAGATCACCGCGTGGCCGAGCCCCTCGATCAGCTCGCGGGTGCGATGCATGATCTCGTGGCCGCGCATCGTGATCGACGAGGCCAGGCGCGGGTCGAAGAAGCGGCAGCCCGACGAGCCGAGCACGCCGTAGAACGCGTTCATGATGATCTTCAGCGCCTGCGAGAGCGGCGCGTTGCGCTGGCGCTTGGCTTCGTCGCGGCCGTCCCACACGCGGCGCACGATGTCGGGCAGGCAGTGCTGCGTGCGCGAGAAGCGCGCGCCCAGGAAGCCGGGCACGGAGGCCTCGTCGCCGGGCGCGGCCAGCCCCGCCACCAGCCCCACCGGGTCGATCAGGAAGGTGCGGATGATCGACGGATAGAGGCTCTTGTAGTCGAGCACCAGCACCGAGTCGTAGAGGCCGGGCCGCGAATCCATCACGAAGCCGCCGGGGCTGTTCTGGCCGGTCACGTCGCCGAGGTTCGGCGCCACGTAGCCGAGCCGGTGCATGCGCGGCAGGTACAGATGCGTGAACGCCGCCACGGACCCGCCGGTGCGATCCGCCGCGAGCCCGGTGACGGTGGCGCGCTCGAGCATGAAGGACAGCAGGTCGGCCTTCTCGAAGATGCGCGTCACCAGTTCGCAATCCTTGAGGTTGTAGTGCGCGAGCGCGGGCTTGTCCTCGTCGAAGCGGCGCTGGATCTCGTCCATGCGCTGATACGGGTTGTCGACCGCCTTGCCCTCGCCGAGCAGCGTCTGCGACACGTATTCGAGGCTGAACGACGGGAAGCTCCAGGTGGCCGACTTCAGCGCGTCGATGCCGTCGATGATGAGCCGCCCGGCCGCGGCCGCGAAGAAGTGGTCGGGCTGCTGGCCGTGCGCGCGCCATTCGAGCGTGCTGCCGTCGCGGCCGAACCGCAGCGGCACGCCGAATTCCCGCGCGTGCGCGTTCAGCACGCGCAGGTCGAACTGGATCAGGTTCCAGCCGATGATCGCGTCGGGATCGTGCTCGGCGAACCAGGCGTTCAGTTGCGCGAGCAGCGCGGGGCGGCTGTCGCAGTACACGAGTTGCAGGTGGGCGCCGTCGAGGATCGCGGCGTCGCCGTTCGGCGGCCCGAGCATGAACACGTCGCGCCGGCCGCAGCCCTCCAGCGCGATCGAATACAGCTCGCCGCGCGCGCTGGTCTCGATGTCGAGCGACACGCAGCGCAGCGCGGGGCGGTAATCGGGATCGGCCTTCAGCTCGGCGTCGATCAGCAGCGCGTCGCCGGCCGGCGTGCCGCGAAAGCGCACCGGCGCGGTGATGAAGCGCTCCATCGCATGGCGGTCGGGCGGGCTCAGGTCGGCTTCGTACACGTCCACGCCGGCCTGTGCGAGCCGCTTCTGCAGCGCGCCGAGGTGGCGGTGGCGGCGGCAATAGAGGCCGAGCACGGGGCGCTGGCGGAAATCGCGCAGCGCGAGCGGGCGCAGCTCGGCGCCGGTTTCGCCGGCCAGCACGCGCTCGGCCGCCTCGCGCTGCGCCTCCGGCACGAACGCGACCGATTCCTGCGGGCGCAGGCGCACGCGGCGCGGGCCGCCGGCAGTGGCGAGCCAGAATTCGATCTCGACGCCGGCGGCGGTGTCCCGCCAGTGACGGGTCAGGATGAAACCCTGCTCGAATTCAGTCAAAACCATGCTCGCCGTGAGATGCCTCAGGCGCCGGATTGTAGCGCCTCGTGCCCGCCCGCGCTCGGCGTGGTGGCCCGCCGAGGGCCGCGGCGGCGGCGATTGTTTGCCATAATTCGCCTCCTCCTCACCGCCCGGGGCCCACCGTGGAACTGAGACAACTCCGTCATTTCGTCGCCGTCGCCGAGGAAGCGAACTTCACGCGCGCGGCCGAGCGCTGCCACATCGTGCAGTCGGCGCTGTCCACCTCGATCCGGCTGCTCGAGGCCGAGCTCGGCGCGAAGCTGCTGGTGCGCACCACGCGGCGCGTGAGCCTGTCGGCGGCCGGCGCGGCGTTTCTCGACAGCGCCCGGCGCGCGCTCGACGTGCTCGATCGGGCCGCGCTCGAGGTGGCCGACATCGCCGCGGTGCGCGGCGGCAAGCTCGCGATCGGCACGGTGCAGAGCCTGCCGCAGTTCCTCGAGCTGCCGGCGCTGCTGTCGCGCTTTCATCAGGCGCATCCGGGCGTGGAGGTGCGGCTCGTGCAGGGCGGCGCGCCCGAGCTCAACGAGAAGGTGGGCGAGGGCGCGCTCGATCTCGCGATCCTGCCGGTGGAGGAGCGCAACGAGCGGCTCGACGCGCACATCATCGCCTGCGACGAGATGGTGCTCGCCTGCAGCCGCGATCACGCGCTGGCCGCCGAGCGCTCGGTGCCGCTCGCGCGGCTCGTGAAGGAGGCCTTCGTCGATTTCGTGCCGGGGCAGGGCACACGGCGGCTGGTCGATCGCGGCTTCGCCGAGGCCGGGCTGCAGCGCCGCGTGGCCTTCGAGATCGGCGATCTCGACACGCTGCTCGATCTCGTGGCGCAGGGGCTCGGCATCGCGCTGCTGCCCGAGGACATCGTGGTGCGCCGGCCCGAACTGCTCGCCTGCGTGCGGCTCGACGATGCCGATCTGTGCTGGGAGCTGGTGGTCACGCACGCGCCGTCGGCCGGTGGCGAGCCGGGCGAGACGCTCGATCCCGCGCCGACCACGTTCCTCGACATGCTGCTGGCCGATACCGCTAACCAGCGCTGACAGGTCAGTTGTCCCAAACGGTACATTCGATTTGGTTAAGCAGACGAATGGGTCGCGTAAGCGCATCGAAATGACGATAGCATTTCGGAAGCAACAAGAAATCAAATTGAAGGAATTAACATTTCCTTTCTAATCAATTGCTTGAGAGATATCGAAAAAAGTGCGGGACGTCGTTTCAACATAAATGACACAGAGATTTCCCTACATCCTGCAATTCTGCATTGTTGAATTTTGAGGCAGCGTTGTAGGATGACTCGCTGGATGAGGGGCACCATCCTCGCAGGTGACGCCCTGGCCTTGGAGACCGGCCGCCACTCGCCAACGGAGCGGCCGACAACGTTAATGCCTATATCAGCCTGCGGGATGCAGGCTTTTGGAGACAGGGGACGCAATGAAGAATCGCATCATGGTGGCGGCAGCACTCACCGGTCTGACCGCGGGCGTCGCGCACGCACAGAGCAGCGTCACGCTGTACGGTATCGTCGACACGGGTATCGGCTGGCAGAGCAGCCAGACCTCGCTGGGCTCGACCACCGGTGGCCGTTCGGCCACCAAGATGATCAACGGCATCTGGGCCGGCAGCCGTTTCGGCCTGAAGGGCTCGGAAGACCTCGGCGGCGGCCTGAAGGCGATCTTCCAGTTGGAAGAAGGCTTCAATAGCTCAACCGGCGCGCAAGCCGTGTCGGGTCTCGCATTCAACCGTCAGGCCTACGTCGGCCTGCAGGACGCACGCTTCGGCGCGTTCACGGCCGGCCGTCAGTACACCGCCTATTACACGCTGCTCTCGCCGTACAGCCCGACCACCTGGCTGACGGGCGCATACGGCGCGCACCCGGGTGATATCGACTCGCTGGACACCACCTACCGCGTCAACAACTCGCTCGTGTACATGTCGCCGACCTACGGCGGCTTCACGTTCGGCGGTTCGTACGCACTCGGCGGCACGGCGGGCAGCTTCAACAACGGTTCGACCTGGAGCGTCGGCGCGCGCTACGCGATGGGCCCGGCCGGCCTCGCGGTGGGCTTCATGCGTCTGAACAACTCGACGGTGGGCGGCGGCGCATGGGGTGCGAACTCCACGGCATCGAACAACGGTTCCGAGCCGAGCGTGTCGGGCATCAACAACGGCTACCAGTACGCTGCCGCGCAGCAGCGCCTGGCCGTGACCGGTGGCTGGACGTTCAACTCGCAGTGGGACGTGACCGCGTCGTACTCGAACGTGCAGTACATCCCCGGCTCGGGCTCGCGCTTCGTGAACACGGCGATCTTCAACACGGCCGGCGCCGTGCTGCACTTCAAGCCGACCCCGACGCTGGACCTCGGCGCAGGCTACAGCTACACGCGCGCCACGCTGGCCAACGGCGTGCAGCACGCTGCCTACTACCACCAGTTCAACCTGTCGCAGTACTACAGCCTGTCGAAGCGCACCGGCCTGTATGCCCTCGAGGCGTATCAGCGCGCGGGCGGCCAGACGCTGGCGCTGGGTGGCAGCATCATCAACGCGACGGCCGACATCGGCGACGGCCAGAACAGCGCGCCGTCCTCGTCGCGCAGCCAGGTGGCCGTGGGCGCGGGCATCATCACGCGCTTCTGATGGTGCGCCGTTCCGGCGATTTCCGAGTGTGACAGCCGAAGGCCCGCGTGAGCGCGGGCCTTCGTTGAGCCGCCGATGCGCACCTGCGCGTCGGCGGCTTTTTTCATTCCGCGAGCCGCCGCGCTACGCGAACGACGCCGGATCGGCGTTGCCGCCGCAGATCACCACCGCGATCTTCTCGCCGGGCGAGCGCGCGTAGGCGCCCGAGCTCAGCGCCGCGAACGCCGTGGCGCCGCCCGGTTCCGAAGCCATCCTGAGCTTGTCCCACAGTGCCTTCTGCGCGTCGCGGATCTGCTCGTCCGACACCAGCACCGCATCGCGCACCGACGGCTGCAGCACCGAGAACGGCACCTCGCCCACGCGCCGGCAGCCCAGCGAATCGGCGGCGATGCCGCCGGTCTGCACGTCCACCGGCGCGCCGGCCTGCAGGGCGCGATGCAGCGTCGGGCAGCGCTCCGGCTCGACCGCCACCACCCTGACCCGCGAGCCGAACCAGGCCGCGATGCCGCCGATGAAGCCGCCGCCGCCCACCGACACGAGCACCGTGTCCACGTCGGGCAGTTGCGCCTCGAGTTCCACGGCGATGGTGCCCTGGCCGGCCACCGTGGCGGGATCGTCGAACGCATGCACCTTCAGCGCGCCCGATTCCGCGGCGCGTGCCTCGCTGGCCGCGAGCGCCTCCACGTAGTTGTTGCCGGCCACCACCACCTGCGCGCCGAGATCGCTCAGCATCCTGCGCTTGAGCGCGGTGGCGAGGCTCGGCACGTAGATCTCGGCGCGCACGCCCAGCCGCTGTGCCGCGTACGCGACGGCGATGCCGTGGTTGCCGCCCGAGGCGGCGATCACGCCGGCCGGCGGCACCGGCTGGCCGAGCAGGCGATTGAACGCGCCGCGCGGCTTGAAGGAGCCCGTGACCTGCAGCGATTCGAGCTTCAGGAAGGTGTCGCCGGGCGTGTCGAACCAGCCGGCCTCGAGCCGCAGGACCGGCGTGGTGCGGATGTACGGCGCCACGCGTTGCGCGGCCAGGCGGATGTCCTCGCGGGTGATCATCGCGGTGCTCCCTCGTGCCCGGATTCGGGCTGGCGCGGCTGGCCGATCACGGTGACCGGTGCCTGGCGGCGCTCGTCGACGGTCAGGCGGAACACGTCGGGGCGCGCGTAGTGGCCCGTCACGTCGAAGTCGAACTTGCCGCGCGCGACGTTGCGCAGATCGATCTCGGCGGTGAGGATCGCTTCCTCGCCGAACACCGGGCCGGCCAGCAGGCGGCCGAATGGATCCACGATGCAGCTGCCGCCGGCCTGCACGACCGTGTCGGGCGCGTCGCCGAACGGGCTCGGGAAGCCTGCGGGGAAATCGCTGCGGCGCAGGAACTGGTTGCTGGCGAGCACGTAGCAGCGGCCCTCGATCGCGATGTGCTGCATCGACGCCACCCACGACGGGCGCGGATCCGCGGTGGGCGCGCAATACAGCTGGATGCCCTTCGCATACATGGCCGTGCGCATCATCGGCATGTAGTTCTCCCAACAAATCACCGCGCCGAGCTTGCCGAGCGGGGTGTCGAGCACCGGCATCGTGGAGCCGTCGCCGTAACCCCAGATCAGGCGCTCCGAGCCGGTGGGCATCAGCTTGCGATGCTTGCCGAGGAAGCTGCCGTCGGGGCCGAAGAACAGCACGCAGCAGTAGAGCGTGCCCGCGTCGCGCTCGATCACGCCGATCACCATGTGCACGCCGTGCCGGCCGGCGATGGCGCCGAGCGCGTCCACGCACGGGCCGGGCACGTCGATCGCCGCTTCCCAGTATTCGCGGTAGGCGTCGCGACCCTCGTCGCTGCGGCCGCCCACCCAGGAGCCGAATGCATGGCCCTTCGGATAGCCGCCCACGAACGCCTCGGGAAACACCACCAGCTTCGCTTCCCGCGCGACGGCCGAGGCCACCAGTTCGTCCACTCTGGCCAGGGTCCGGCGCTGGTCAAAGGGAACGGGCGTGCCCTGAATCACGGCTGCGATCCACGGTGCCCCGGTGTTCGATTCATTCATCGCCTTCTCCTTGTGTATCTATAGTGAACACTGATAGAATCAATTTCGAACATGCTACTCGCTTGCCCGATGCCGGGCAAGCGGTGCGTGTTCGCGTTCGTTCAACGGTCGAGGAGAGAGGCGATGGCGGAAATCGCGACGGTCAACAGCGTGGAGCATGCGATCCGGCTGGTGGAGTTGCTGGCGGGTTCGGAGCAGTTGCTCGGCGTGAGCCAGATCGCGCAGGCGCTGGCGTTGCCGCGCGCCACGGTCTATCGGCTGCTCAAGACGCTGACCCAGCGTGAATGGGTCGTTCAGGACGACAAAACGTACCGCCTGAGCCTGCGGCTCGCGGGCCTGTTCAGCGGTGCCGGCGCGAGCGCGGGCGCCGCGCTGGCCGAGCGGCTCACGCCGCTGCTGCACCGGCTGGTGGGCGAGACCGGCGAGACGGCGCACTTCGCGGTGCTCGACGGCGATCGCGTGGTGTATCTCGCCAAGGTCGATTCCCCGCATCCGATCCGCATGTTCTCGCAGGCCGGCTGGCGGGGGCCGCTGCATGCCACCGGGGTGGGCAAGGTGCTGCTGGCCGCGGCCGAGGCGCAGTATCTGCCGCGTATTTGCGCGGACGGGCTCGAGCGCTTCACGGCGCACACGATCGTGGATCCGGCGCGGCTGACGGCCGAGCTCGCACGGATCCGCGAGCAGGGCTACGCGCTCGATGCCGAGGAGCTGATCGACGGGCTCACCTGCGTGGCGGTGCCGGTGGTGAGCGGCGGGCAGGTGCGCGGTGCCGTGTCGGTGGCCGGGCCGACGGGGCGGCTCGGCAAGCCGGAGGCGCTGGCGAAGGTGTTGATGAAGGCGGTGAAGGGAGTGCGGGAAGGCTGATGGCCATCGCTTACCCCCTCTCCCTCCCCAGGCAATCCGAATTCTCTCCAGGTGCACTAAATCTTCATACTTACATGCCGTTAAGTAGTTGATTACAACCCTGCTGAGGCCGTGCCGGCGGGCATCCGGGTTCACCTTTCGGTTAAACGCGGATGACGAACGGCACGAAATCCGGGGTTGTGTGGACGCGATCGTGGCGGGGCTTCCACGATTCACCCTGGCATTCGGAGAAAAGAAGATGGTTGTGAAAGGTGGCCTGAAATCCAGACTGTACGTGCTGATCGTCCTGATCGGCGTGGCGTTCGCGGCGGCGAGCATATGGGCGGCGCTGGCACTGCGCAGCTCGATGATCGCGGGCCACGAGGCCGAGCTTCGGCACCTCGGCGAAATGCTGCACGGGGTCGTGCTCAGCGAGCAGGCGAAGGCCGTATCGGGCGAGATCACCGAGCAGTAGGCGCAGGCGAACGCGCTCCGGCAGATCGGCGCCGCGCGCTATGGCGACGACGGCTACTTCCTGGTGGTGTCGAGCGATACCGTGATCCTCGCGAATGCGAACGCGTCGCTGATTGGCAAGAACGTCGGCGATTTCCACTCCACCGACGGCAAGCCCATCTATCGCGATCTCGTCAGCCTCGGCCAGCGCAACGGCCGGGGCTTCTACGACTACAACTTCCCGCGCCCCGGCGCGACCGTGGCCGAGCGCAAGCTGGCCTATTACACCTACGACCCGAAGTGGCAATGGGTGCTCGTGACCGGCGTGTACCTGGCGGACGTCGACGCCGCCTTCCACCGCTCGCTGGCGACGCAGCTGGGGCTGAACGCCGTGATCGTGATCGCGCTGCTGATCCTGATCCGCGTGGGCGCGCAGCGCATGGTGCTGAGCCCGGTGGGCGAGGCCATGACGGCCTGCGAGGCCATCGCCGCGGGCGATCTGACGCGCGACCTGCCGCCGGCATCGGCCGGTGAAATCGGGCAGTTGATGCAGGCGCTGCACACGATGCAGGCGCGGCTCGCGAACTCGGTCATGACCATCGACACGTCCAGTCATGCCGTGAATTCGGCTGCGCAGGAAGTGAAGGCGGGCGGCACCGATCTCGCCTCGCGCACCGAGCAGCAGGCCGCCTCGCTGGAGGAAACCGCGGCCAGCATGGAGCAGCTCACGGCCACCGTGAAGCAGAATGCCGAGTACGCGCACAGCGCCAACACGCTGGCCGCCGACGCCAGCCGCGTGGCCGAGGAAGGCGACGGCATCGTGGGGCAGTTCGTCGAGACCATGACGCACATCAGCGACAGCGCCGGCAAGATCAACGAGATCATCGGCGTGATCGAAAGCATCGCATTCCAGACCAATATCCTCGCGCTGAACGCCGCCGTGGAAGCCGCGCGCGCGGGCGAGCAGGGCCGCGGCTTCGCCGTGGTGGCGAGCGAGGTGCGCGGGCTCGCGCAGCGCTCGTCCACCGCGGCACGCGAAATCAAGGCGCTGATCGAAACCTCGGGCGAGCGCGTCGAGGCGGGCCGCGCGCTCGCGGGCAAGGCCGGCGAGACGATGCAGCGCGTGGGCTCGGCGATCCGGCGCGTGACCGACGTGGTGGGCGGCATCGCCACCGCCTCGGCCGAACAGAGCCGCGGCATCGACCAGATCAGCGCCGCCGTGACGCAGATGGATGAAGTCACGCAGCAGAATGCGGCGCTGGTGGAACAGGCGAGTGCGGCCGCCACCATGCTGCAGGTTCAGGCCGAGCAATTGCAGGCGACGATTTCGGTATTTCGCACCAGAGGGCGCGTCGCGCGGGTGAATTGACCTTGATTTGACGATGCTGCCGCCGGGATATCGAAAATCCCGGCGCATTTCCGCGCTGCGCATATCGAATGCAGCGCTTCGCATTGACCGCCGAAAAAGAAACGGCAAAGCGCGGTTCTCTTTTTTCCCTTCCGATCGTCGAATAATCCCTGCGATCGCATGCGGGCTGGGCTCGCTCCCGCGCGGTCTTTTTGTTATGGATGCGGGAATAATTTGCGTTGTCTTGTTGTCGAGACAAGGTAAAAAATACTTTCCCGATTATCTCTCTGCGCCCCCTGCGTTTTAAAGCGATGCGTCTGTGTCATTCATTTGACATGAAGCCGGCCGGTTTGGTATTTTTGCGATCGCATTACATTCCGTTCTCATTTATTTATCGATTTGACGATATTGATAAATGGGCGGAACACGCATTCCAACCAACAAGAAAGAGATCAGCGATCGCGATCCGGGGCTTCCGATGAAATCTGCTGCCATTCCACGCCTGCTGGCCGGCTCCCTGCCGTCGCAGGAGGCGCGTCCGTTCCGCCTGCGCTGGCGCAAGCAGCGCAGCGACCTCGACGGATTGCTGCTCGTGCACCGGCTCGACATTCGGGAGTCGCTGTGCGGCGGGATCGACGGGCAGCTCGACTGCATCGCCACCAGCGCCGGCATTCCGCTCGAGACCTTCCTCGGCGAGCCCGTGATGGTGCAGCTGATGACGGATCAGGGCGCGGTGCGCCCAGTGTGCGCGATCGTGACCGATGCGTCCGAAGGCGAGGCGGACGGCGGGCTCGCGACCTATCGGTTGAGCATGCGCGATGGCTTGTCGGTGCTCGAGCGCCGCATGAACTTCCGGATCTTCCGCGACCAGAGCGTGGTGGACATCATCGAGACGCTCGTGCAGGAATGGCGCACCCGCGCCTCCACGCTGGCCGGCAGCTTCGACCTCGACCTGTCCTGGCTCGACCGCTCACGCTACCCGGCGCGCGAACAGACGCTGCAGATCGAGGAGTCGGACGCCGACTTCATTCGCCGCCTGTGTCGCCGCGACGGCATCGCCTGGTTCGTGCGCAGCGGGCTGGCCGGTTCGGGCAACGCCAACAAGCCGTTCCACACGCTCGTGCTGTTCGACGACGCCATGAAGCTCGACCGTGCGATGCCCGGCACCGTGGCCTATCGCCACGACGCCACGATCGGCGCGCGCGACGGGATCACGCACATGAGCATGGGCCGGCAGCTGGTACCCGGCTCGATCCGGCGCGCGAGCTGGAACGCCGATCAGGCGCGCGTCGATCAGATCCAGGACGCCACCAACCTCAATCAGGGCGATGCCGGCAACGACCTCGCGCGGCTGCTGTCCGACGTGCGGCTCGATCCGCTGCACATGGCCGAATCGTGGGCCGACTACGACCGGCGCGGGCGCGGCATCGTGGATGCACACGGCGCCGCTTCCGTGCGCACGAACGGCGCGAGCGGCGTGCGCGATCTGCGGGTGGGCGGCTGGGTGGAGGTGTCGGGCCATCCCGAGCTCGACCGGCTGCCCGAGGCGCGGCGCCGGATCGTGATCACCTCGCTGCGCCATTGCGGCCAGAACAACCTGCCGAAGGACCTGAACGAGCGCGCGCAGACCCTGTTCGACGCGAACCGCTGGACCTTCGACGTGCCGCCCGTGTCGGTCGATACCGCCGCGCGCCCTGCCGCGTTTGACGGCAGCGGCGAGAGTCGCTACGAAAACGCCTTCGGCGGCGTGCCGCGCGATACACCGCTCACGCCGCATTACGACCCGCGCGTGCACCTGCCGCGCGTCACTCCGATCACCGGCGTGGTCGTGGTGCCGAACGGCGAGGAGGTGTACTGCAACGAGCGCGGCGACGTCTACGTGCAGATCCAGGGGCTCGATTCCGACGATCACGAGAGCGGTGCCGGTACCAGCGGCACGCCGCGCGACAGCGCCGCCGTGCGGGTGCTGGGCGGCTGGGCCGGCAACATGTACGGCGGGCAGACCGTGCTGCGCAAGGGCATGGAGGTGCAGCTCGATTTCGCCAACGGCGACCCCGACCGGATGTACGTGGCCGGCGTGTTCAGCAACGGGCGCAACCTGCCCGCATCGATGTTCAGCCGCAAGGGCGGGCTGCCGGGCAATCGCTATCTGTCGGGGCTGCGCTCGCAGGAAATTCGCGGGCAGCGGCACAACCAGCTGCGGCTCGACGATACGCCGGGGCAGATCAGTGCGCAGGTGTCGAGCGAGCACGGCGCCACGCAGCTGAACCTCGGTTACCTGACGCATCCGCGCGACAACGGCCAGGGCGAGGCGCGCGGCGAGGGCGCCGAGTTGCGCACCGACGCTGCCGCCGCGCTGCGTGCGGCGCAAGGCATTCTGCTGACGACCTACGCACGTTCGCAGGCGAGCGGTGGCCAGCTCGATCGCGACGAACTCGTGAAGCTGCTGGGCGAGTGCACCGAGCTGTTCAAGTCGCTCGGCGATTACGCGGGGCAGCACGGCGGGCAGGCGGCCGACACGACCGGGCAGGATGCCGTGGCCGCCGCGTTCAAGGGCTGGAGCGCGAGCGGTGGCTCGGGCGGGTCCAGCTCCGCTGCGTCGAGCCCCGGCAGCGAGCAGGCGCTGATGGCGTTCGGTGCGCAAGCGGGATCCGTGAACGTCACGCCGAAGACGCACGTGACCTACGCGGGCGGCAACATCGATCAGGTGGCGCAGCAGCACGTGCAGGTGACGAGCGGGCAGCGCATCAACCTGCACGCGGGGCACGGCGTGTCCGTGTTCGCGCAGTCGGAGGATGTTTCCGCCATCGCTAATCAGGGCAAGGTGCTGCTGCAGAGCCAGGCGAACGACACGCAGGTGGATTCCGCGAAGAACATCCTGCTCACGGCCGCGGGCGGCAAGCTCGCAGGCACGGCCAGCGATCAGGTGGTGTTCGTGACGTCGGGCGGCGCCTATCTGAAGCTGCATGGCGGCGACATCGAGCTCGGCTGCCCCGGCAACTTCGTGGTGAAGGCGGCCGGCCATCAATGGAGCGGCGCGGCCAGCATGAGCGCCGATCTGCCGACCTTCGACAACGCGCCGCTCGGGCGTGTGCCGAAGCTCGTGAGAGCGTCGGACGGTCGGCCCGTGACGGGCTATGACGGCGAGATCCACAAGGCGTCGGGCGAAATCATCAAGGGACAAACGGACAGCAGCGGGAAACTGGCGCCGGTCAGCGGCAACCAGTTCGAATCGCTCGTCGTGAAGTTCTTCAAGAAGACCAGTTGAACGGAATACGGGAAGGTTTGGGAAACATGACGGACTCCTATCTTGATCCATCGGTGCCGGCCGGGGATGCGGCGGCGGGGCAGCGCGTCGAGGTTGGCGGCGGGCAGGGCACAACGCTGTTCAGCCATGGCGACCTGACGTGCCTGAAGCAGATGCCGCTGCCGGGCGTGGTGATCTTCGTGCACGGAGTGAATTCGGAAGGCGAGTGGTTCGCGGCTGCCGAGGAGGGGCTGTGCAAGGGCTTGAACCGCCGGCTCGGACGGCTCGACGATCAGATGATGTACACCGGCGTCGAGGGCGGGCAGATGTCGCCGGTGAGCTATACGGAGAGTTTGACGCCGGATGGGTATTTGAACCCGAAGCTGCTGCCTGGCAGCTACATCAAGGACGATCCGTCGTTTTCGCCGGTGATTCACTTTCGGTGGGGGTACAAGGCCAGCAAGGAAGAATTGAAGACCTTTGGCGCCAACATCTTTTTGAATGAACAGAATTACTGGGGTGGTGGACCGTTCGCCAACGGATGCAGTAGCCTGGCAGATCTCTGGTCGGCAGGCATTGACGATCGAGTATTCGGCTTTCTGACTGTTCAAGGCATGAACGATACGGATCGTTTGGTATATGCAACGCCACCGCGCGCCTACATGGTCCTCGCTGCGATGCGACTTGCTACGCTCATCTGCTCCATCCGAGAGAAGCAGGCGGATGTACCGATTACCGTTGTCTGCCATAGCCAAGGCAACATCGTTGGCATGACCGCAGCTTTTTTTGGCAAAAAGATGGGGCAGGGCGTGGCGGATAGCTACGTGCTCGCCAACGCGCCGTACAGTCTCGTCAGTACAAATTTTCTCGAAAATTGGTCACAGTATGGGAGCAAGGATGCGGCGGGCGAGCGAGGTCGCCAGACACACAACTCGCGTATCAACACGCTGGCGAACTTTTTCACAATCATCGGCGAGCGGGCAGGTAAGGAGGCGACTCCCGATGCAGTAGATATCGAAATGCAAAATACCCGACCTTCGCAGATGAAGGGCGGCAAGCCTTTCAAGGCGGCGGATGATCGAGCAAGGTTTGGACTCAATCAGCATACTTACGGTCGAGTGACACTTTACTGCTGCCCGCACGATCAGGTGATTTCGGCTACGCCCGTGCAAGGGATCGGCTGGCGCGGGCTTAGTAGTGGTGAAATCGCTGAGGCGAAGGGAAAGGGGATTTTTACTCAGCGTGTATTCGCAACGAATTGGAGAGTCGGCGATCCGAGGTTGGCCAAGTACAACTACTGGGATAACGACTGGCGGGCACCGATCCGGAAGAATGACAACGATTTCTTCTACCCATCATCTTCAAGAGCGAAATTTGGATTGGAAAGGGAGTTGCGAGGCAATCATACGGTTATTGGAAAAATCGGAGTGATGGCCATTGCGCCGGTGCTGAAGGTGGCAACCCTGCTGATGGATATGCGTGTCAACGAGCCTCCGCCGAAGGCCAAGGGCGAGAAGTGGGAAATTCCTCTGGAGGCGCCACCGCTTGATGATCCATTTGAACCTAAGACGAAGAAGTACGGCAAGGAGATGCAGCCGATCATCTTGACCGGTTCCGATGGAAAAACGGTATCCAGTTCGTTCAATGAGGGCTATGACCCATCGTCGGCTGCGCGCGATGCAAGCAAAAGCTCGACAGCCAGGAATGACGGTGACCCGTACGATTCGTATAAGGCCGATGCCTCGAAGTTGGGTGTCGGACAAGACATATCTTCTACGGATGCGCAAGGCACAGCGCAGAGTGAAGCGGCACAGCGCTACGAGGATCATGCAGTTCTTCGACAGGAGGCGCGGCGTGACGTGCAAATTTTACATACAGAGCCGTCCGATTGGGTGAGTTCCGACGGCGCAGTGATGGGGGAGGACGATCCGGGGAGTGCATCCGATAAATACAGTGCTTGGCATCAAGCTCGGATTTCTAAAATCCTGATCGATGGGCAACGAAACAACCCCACGAATCACTCGATCACGATGACGAATGACGAGCACGCCGAAAAGGCGCTTGCCTATGACGTTGCAGTCGGGGTATCTCATCTTTCAGTTGACGATTGGAAGATGCTTCGTATCGAAGCGGATTGGCGGATGTGGCAGGGAATGGATGCCGAAAATTCTGCCAAGCGATTTGGAAAATACTTCCAGCTCGGATCAATGGATCAGGTCAAGGATGAGAAGGGTGTCTTGGCTTATCGCTCGCTCTATGAGTGGGCGCACACAGGGGAAGCCGAGATGCCGGATGGCATTGAAGATCACAGAGAAGGCTCTTTGTACCTTGCGGCGAGGACGGTTGTATGAGCACTCTACTTGCTACATGGTCGCGTCGGGCAGGGTTCGCGATAGCTGCAATGATTTTTTGCGCCTTGGTTATGTGGATGTTTATGAAATCAGGGAATCATAAGGTGCCCGGTGGATGGACGACAGGAGATGTAATGAGACGACTGGTAATGCTGCCAGCCTTGTTGGCATTGGCAATTTTTTTTCTGACCTCCGCATTTGTGTCAGGACATGCTCGTGCAGCCGTATCCAATGAAGCATCGACGGTAGTGCCAGAGGTGACTGCGGCGGGTAAGCCGTTCTCGGCGCAGGTGGTCGGGATTGAATGGCTCAACCCACTTCAGCGTCGCGATTATCCGACGGAATGGCAGGTTCTTTGGACGATGGGGTTGGTCAAACCAAATCGTAACGACGATATGGTGCGAACTGATCCCAAGAGTTTTTCTACGCTAAAATCGATTGGCGCTCTTGCTTATGGTCATGAAGGCAAGGAGACTTTTGATGGATATTATCAGAAGTACATTGATGCATTCATCCCATTGTTCGCGGAAAAGTACGTAACAAACAAAAAATATTTCTACACGGTTGCGCCCGCAAGCAAAGAGCAGTGGCGAGAGCTGGCAGGTATTCATATCGAATTTTCTGTTCCTGAAAGCCGCCTCAATCTATCTAAAGCGCACGACTACATGCTTAAAGAGCTTGTTGGTGCGTTCAATATCGGAAATTCTTCGTTCAAGGACCTTTGGAGCAAGGACACACCTCCCGACCTTCACATGACTCCCGGTGGTTCCAATGCAGGCTTCACTTCGCTGAACGCGGCACTCGATTATCTCAAGGTGAACCCAACCAAGAGCGTGTGGGTGATGAACTGGGATGCTCCCAGCTTTCCGCCGAAGGACGGACAAATCAACGAAAACCTGGTGTTGTTGGTTTTGGCCGGCCCTGAGATGAAGACTGAGCGCGCTCCCCTTGCATGGATCGGCAGGGCCTCCATGGGTAACATCCACGATTTCGAAGCCAAGGCTGGCACCACGCGCGCCGTCGAAGCTTGGAGATCCACGATCGCTGAGGCCGCAAAAAACGCCAACATTTCCACAACCGACCTCAACTTCGTGATCCACGACGCGGGCAAGGGAACGGATGCCGCTTCTTCACGCATTGGCACGCTTGGACGCACGCTGACCGAAACCTTGCCCGAATTCGATTTCCAGAAGCAGACGTTCAACACACCGGGGCTACTCGGCGAGATGGGCGCCGGCACGGCTTTGACGGACGTGGTGCTGGCGATCGGCCGCGCGAATCATCTGGGGCAACACGTTCTGGTTGCGGGTACAACCGATACGGATCACCCGGTTGCCGTCGTGGTGACGCCGCCGGCGCAAGTCGTGCCAATCGATCCCGATGCTGACTGGTTCCGTGCCCGGGGCGAGAACAACGCGTACCTCCCGTGGTGGGGCCGACGCTACGACGAGAAATACCGTCAACAGGGTTATTCCTGGTAACGCCGACGCAAGGATCGACACAATGCGAGGAATCATCCGAGTCGGTGACGCCACGAGCCACGGCGGCAAGGTCGTGACGGGCAGTGCCATGAGCCAGGTCATGGATCGCCCCGTCGCGCGAGTCGGCGATCAATGCGTTTGCCCGATGAGCGGCCATCAGAACTGCGTGATCGCCGAAGGCGACGAGACCTTCATCGTCGACGGCAAGGCTGCAGCCTTCGACGGCCACAAGACCTCGTGCGGCGCGACGCTGATTTCCAGCCTGTCGTCCTCGGGTCTGGCCTGAACACGGCGGCACAGCGAGCGGGACTAACCACCAGTCCCGCCGCCTTCACTCATCCATCAACCGCACCTTCACCTTCTTGCCCTTGATCTTCCCGCCATTGAGCTTGCGCAGCGCCTCGCGCGCCACGCTGCGCTCCACCGCCACGTAGGTCGAGAAATCGGTCACGTTGATCTTGCCGATCTGCGCGCTCGAAAAGCCGGCGTCGCCGGTCAGCGCGCCCAGCACGTCGCCGGGCCGGATCTTTTCCTTCTTGCCGCCCAGGATCTGCAGCGTCTCCATCGGCGGCAGCAGCCGCTCGTTGCTGGCCGGCGTGAGCGAATCCAGCGGCTGCCATTCCACCTCGCGGCCCTGCGCCTGCTCGATGCCGCCCACGCGGCCCATCTCGTTCATGCTTGCCAGGCTCAGCGCCCAGCCTTCCTGATCGGCTCGGCCGGTGCGACCGATGCGATGCACGTGCACCTCCGGGTCCGGCGTCACGTCCACGTTGATCACGGCCTCGAGCTGCGCGATGTCCAGCCCGCGCGCGGCGACGTCGGTGGCCACCAGCACGGAGCAGCTGCGGTTCGCGAACTGGATCAGCACCTGGTCGCGCTCGCGCTGGTCCAGCTCGCCGTGCAGCGCGAGCGCATGAAAGCCCTGCGCGCTGAGCACGTCCATCAGGTCGCGACACTGTTGCTTGGTGTTGCAGAACGCGATCGTGCTGGCCGGCCGGTAATGGTTCAGCAGCAGCCCCACCGCGTGCAGCCGCTGATCCTCGCTCACCTCGTAGAAGCGCTGCCGGATCTTGCGCGCGTCGTGCTGCTCCACCAGCTTGATTTCCTTGGGATTGCGAAGGAACTGGCGGCTCAGCTTGGTGATGCCTTCGGGGTAGGTGGCCGAGAACAGCAGCGTGAGCCGCTCGGCCGGGCATTGCCGCACGACGGTGGCGATGTCGTCGAAGAAGCCCATGTCGAGCATGCGGTCGGCTTCGTCGAGCACCAGCGTGTTCAGCGCGGCCAGCGAGAGCGTGCCGCGCTCGAGGTGGTCCATGATGCGGCCCGGCGTGCCCACCACGATGTGCGCGCCGTGCTCGAGGCTGGCGGCCTGAGGGCGCATCGGCGTGCCGCCGCACAGCGTCAGCACCTTGACGTTTTCCTCGGCGCGCGCGAGGCGGCGGATTTCCTGCGCGACCTGATCGGCCAGCTCGCGCGTGGGGCACAGGATCATGGCCTGCACGTCGAAGCGGCGCGCGTCGAGGCGCGCCAGCAGCGCGAGCGCGAACGCGGCGGTCTTGCCGCTGCCGGTCTTGGCCTGCGCGATCAGGTCCTGGCCGGCGAGCGCCACCGGCAGGCTGGCGGCCTGGATCGGCGTCATTTCGGTGTAGCCGAGCTGCTGCAGGTTGGCGAGCATCGCGGGCGCGAGCTCGAGCGCGCTGAACGGCCGGGCGGGCGTGGCTTGGGTCATCGTGGCTCCTGGCTCAGAAGGGGCGACCTTCGATCTGCTCGTAGACGGGATTGCCGTCCTCGTCCTCGTAGCGATAGAGGTAATTGCGCGCGCCGCACAGCGGGCAGCGGAACAGGTCGCCCTGGCCCTCGTCCTTGATGACGACATCGGCGAGTTCCCACGGCGTGCCGCAGCTCTGATTTCTGCAAGTGAACAAGTTCTTCTCCAACGGGATGCGGTGGCGCCCCGGCGGGCCGGGGCGCTCATGCGCCGCGCGGCGGCTGCCGGCGGGTTGGCCGGCCGGAAAGCGGGCGTCGGCCGGCGAGGCGCTGCGGGGCGTCGATATGCGGATGGGATCGGGGCGATCGACAGATCGCGCGTGCCGCGATTCTAACGGATGCTCGCGCGCAAACCTTTCTCGATCGAAAGCTTTTGTGCAGCAAGTGAACGCAATCAACGCGATATTGCACACGCCCAGGTGCCACGGTATGCTTTGCGGCCATACAGACCGGTCTGGCTGGTTGCCGCAATGCGAAATGCGCGCGGTGCATCGAGCCGGCGGGTGGCGTTCCCGATTCACGTTTTCCGATCGGCCGTGCAACAACAGAACCTGAGAGAGAGGGCGGGAGAGCCCGACCGGCCGCGAGCATCGCCTCGCGGCAAGGATTCGTCCCCCGCCCGGCCAGCGCGACTCGCGCACCAGCACACCGTCGATCTCGCGGCCGGGCGAACCGGGCCGCTTTTCAGGAAGCCGCGATCGCGGCTTTTTCTTTTTCCTAACCGGTTAGGACATTCCGGCATTCGATTTAAATGCGCGTCATGACGCAATGCGACATTGAGCGAAGTCAAGAATAAAATCGACGTCGGTAACGTTTCCAAATAGAGACCGCCGGTATCATTTCGGCCTGCCAATCTCCCGATGATACCGACGGTATCGTTCTGCGACGGCCCTTGGCGGGCAGTCGGCGGCTGCTTATGCACACAACGGCATTGAATTTATCGATATTGAAGGATGTCGCTGGTGCAATGCCATTTCATTTATGTAGAATGCATTCCCAGACGTTTACCGAAACGGCGATTGATATCGCCGAACAGACCGGACAACGAAACATCCGCCATCTCGGGGCAGCATGCGACACGACTCGGCAACAGCAATCAGCGATAAGGCAGTGCACGCGTTTGGCCGCCAGCCGGCCAACGAATCGGTCGCGCGCGCGGTGCTGGCGCGGGCCCTGACGCAACCGCTGCAGGCCGCGGTGGCCACGATGTGCGAGGCCGAGCATCTGGACGACTGGCTCGACGCGGAGCCCGACTGGGCCGCCCGTTTCCTCGCGAAGGTGCGTGCCACGATGGCCCGCGCGTTCGACGAGCACGACCCGGCGGCGCTGGCCGAGCTGCACGCGGCGCTGTTCGCGCTGTACGACCTGCACGTGGCCGACGGCGCGGATCCGCGCGCCCGCCACCAGTTCAACCCGCTGCTCACGCAGGCCCGCGGCCTGATCGAGCGCGCCTGGCTGCGCAGCGAGCGGCGCCGGCTCGGTCCGGTGTCGGCCGCGGCCACGCAGTCGAGCGCGGCGGTGGTGGAAGCGCTGAAGGCGCTGTGGTCAGGCCATCGCGCCGCGTCGCATCCGCTGTTCGACTTTCTCGAGCGCGATGCCAGCCGCGAGCAGATCGTGGCGTTCTTCCGCAACGACAGCGCGCTGAACATCCGCTTCTTCGACCTGCTGCTGTATTCGCTGATCGGCTCGCGCGTCGAGGTGCGGCGCGAGCTGGTGCAGAACCTGTGGGACGAATCGGGTCGCGGCGATCCGGTGCGCAGCCACGTGGCGCTGTTCCGTCACCTGCTGGACGTGACGGGGGTGGGCCAGACGCCCGACAACCACGCCACGGAGCTCGGCACGGACGGTCACGCCGGCTACAACCTGTTCATGATGACGAGCCTGAACCGCGCGCATTACTTCAAGCTGCTCGGGGTGATGGCGATGACGGAGCTGCTCGACCCGTCGCACTACGAAAAGCTCGTGCGCGGCTGCCGCCGTGTCGGGCTGGGCGACGCGGGCGAACTCGATTACTACGAAGAGCACGTGACGATCGACATCGTCCATGCGGAAGGCTGGCTGGCCGAAGTGATCGTGCCGGTGGTGGAACAGACGCCATCGGTGGCCGACGACATCCTGTTCGGCGCGGCCATGCGGCTCTCGAGCTGCGAATCCTATTACGAAACGCTGCACGCGAAATTGCTCGCGATGCCGGCGGCACGACTCCATAACGCCGGAGCCTGAGAGAATCGCGCCCGCGCGCCGGCACCCCCGGCGCGCGGAAGTCGCGACCTGTTCCCGTCGATGCGGCGGCGTCAGTTGATGCTGGCGACCTGCTGCATCGGCATGCGCCGATACGCGCCGATCAGCTGCTCGGCCGCTTCCCAGGCCTCGCCGGCCGCGTGTTCGCGGTCGCCCGAGGTGGCGGCGATGATCGCGCCGTCCAGGATCATCACGATCTGGCGCGCGAGCGGCTCGACCTGGGCCGGCGATACCAGCTCGCGCAGCAGGTCCTGCACGAACAGCCGCAGCCCCTGCTTCTGCGATACCGAGATGCGCACGATGTCGCCCGCATCCTCGTGGAATTCCGACAGCGCCCCCACGAACATGCAGCCCGAGAAATCCTCGGCCGTGAACCACCGGTGGTGCCAGTCGAACAGCTCGCGCAGCCGCTCCTCGGCGGCCTGACGCGTGGCGATCGCATCGGCCATCGACTGCAGCGCGCTGCGCGCGCGCTGGGTCAGGACCTCGGAGATCAGGTCGTTCTTCGACGCGAAATGGCGGAACAGGGTCATTTTGGCGACGCCCGATTCCTTGATGATCCGGTCGATCCCGACCGCGTGATAGCCGTTTTCGGCGAACAGCCGGGTGGCCGTGTCGACGATGCTCTGTTTCTTGGTGCTCATGCGTGGGTTGTCCTCTGTCATTCCGGTCGGCGGACGTGCCCGCACGCGGGACGCCGGATTCCGCCGTCGCGCCCGGAATGGCGCGGCTCGGGCAACCGGAGGAGAACCGTAGATTACCTTGAACCGGGAAACTTTCGCTCGAAGTGGCGCGATCGCGACGCGATCGGCGCATAAACGCGGCCATGCGTCGCGTTTGGGGAATCGAGGGTAATGACGGGGGCGGTGCGCGTCGCGCGGGCCGCCACCCGCGCGCCATCACGCCGTGGCGAGAGTGTTGCCGCGCTTGTTGTTGCGCTTGACGTCGTACATCGCGGCGTCGGCAATTCGCAACAGTGCGTCGATGTCGGTGCTGCCGGCCGACGTGGGCGCGAAGCCCACGCTGGCGCCGACGGTGGCGGTGATCCCGGGGCCGAGTTCGAACGGCCGGGCGATCTCGCGCACGATGGCGTCGGCGAAATCGTGCGGCGTGCCGTAGTTCAGGCACTCGTCGAGGATCACGAATTCGTCGCCGCCCATGCGCGCCACCAGCGCGTCCTTGCCGGCCAGCCCGCGCAGCCGCTCGGCCACCTGGGCGAGCAGCGTGTCGCCGGCCTCGTGGCCGTGCGCGTCGTTGACGGGCTTGAAGCCGTCCAGATCGAGGTACACCAGCGTCATGCCGGCGCGCATGCGGGCGAGCGCGCGGCCGTTGGCGGCGTCGAACAGGCCGGCGCGGTTCAGCAGGCCGGTGAGGATGTCGTGGCGCGCGCTGTGGCTGTTCTCGCGCTCGGCCTTCATGGTGGTGATCAGCAGCGCATTGAGACGGCGCGCGGCCGCGCTCATCGCGAACAGGTAGAACGGGATCTGGATCAGCGTGAGCAGCAGCACGGTCTCGCCCGACAGCGCGGAGCCGATCGCGCAGGGCCCGAGCGACAGCACGATCATCACGGCCACCAGCCGTGGCGCGGCGAAATTGCGGAAGCAGATGCCGCCCACCATCGCGGCGGCGGACAGGAAGGACAGCGCGGCGGCCACCCAGTCGCCGCTGATCGCGCTGATGAAGGTGCCGTAGCCCACCGTGGCGCCCCACAGCGGCGCGAGGGTCAGGTACAGGTCGGTGGGGGTCTCGCGATGCTGTTTCGCGCGGCGGCGCGACATCACCAGCACGCTCAGGCGCACCGCGCACACCAGAATCTCGCTGATCAGCCAGATGCGGAACAGGGCGGTGGGATGGCGCGACTCGAGCACCCAGGCCACGGCGATGGTGTTGAACACGCCGCCGAAGAAGATCGGCAGCGTGCCGAACAGCGGCCCCATCAGCGCGACGCGGATTTCCTGCGGCATGTCCTGGCCCGGCTCGGCCAGCCATCTCGCCAGACGCCCCCGCGGCAACGAATAGACTTCGGTCCTGCTCTGCACTCGGCGTACCTTCCTCGATCGCGGCCGGCTCGTGGCGAGCGGCCGCGTGTATTTGAAATGGGCCAGGCATGCGCGGCGTGCTGCGCGACCGGCGCCGATGCGCTCGAGGGTCGTGCCGCCGGTCCCCGCCATCCGCGCTGCGGACGGCCCGGCATGCCGCGTGCCTGCTTGGCGGCGCAGGTTTGCGCCTCGCGCAAGTCTACCAGCCCGGAGCCCGCGAAAATGTGCGTCGATGCATCGTGTTGACGGGTGTTTGATGCAACATCCGATTGTGCCGCGCCGACGCTAGAATGCCTGCTTCCCCCGCCCGCGATTTTCGAATGACGCGCCCTGCCCGAGTCCATCACCGCCTGCCGCCGCTGAACGCCCTGCGCGCGTTCGAGGCCGCCGCGCGCCACCTGAATTTCCGGCTCGCGGCCGAGGAGATCGGCGTGACGCAGGGCGCGGTGGCGCAGCAGGTGCGCCATCTCGAGAGCGTGCTGCAGCGCCCGCTGTTCGAGCGGCTGCCGCGCGGGCTCGCGCTGACGGCCGACGGCCGCGCCTACTTTCCCGCCGTGCAGCGCGCCTTCGCGATCGTTGCGGATGCAACCGACACGCTGAGCCGCCGGCCGGCCACGCTCGCGATCAGCACCGCGCCGTCGTTCGCCGCGAAGTGGCTGATTCCGCGCCTCGCGCGGCTGCGCGATTCGCATCCGGCGCTCGAGGTGCGGGTGATCGCCGACGAGAAGCTCGCCAGCTTCCGCGGCGACGGCGTGGACGTCGCGATCCGGCTCGGCAAGCCGCCGTTCGGCAAGGGGCTCGCGGCCGAGCTGCTGTTTCCGCTCGACGTGTTCGCGGTGGCGGCGCCCGCGCTGCTCGACGGCCCGCACCCGGTGCGCGAGGCCGGCGATCTCGCCGCGCACGTGCTGCTGCACGACGCGCACGATCTGTGGCCCGAGTTTCTCGACGCGCTGCAGGTGGAGGCGCGCGTCGATGCCACCAAGGGGCCGCGCTTCAACCAGTCCTCGCTCGCGATCGACGCGGCCATCGACGGCCAGGGCATCGCGCTGATGAGCGAGCCGCTCGTGGAGCGCGACATCGCCGCCGGCCGTTTGCGGCGCGTGCTCGATTTCTCGTTTCCGCTGTCGCTCGGCTTCTACGTGGTCTATCCGCAGGCGGTGGCCGAGACGGAAGCGCGGCGCGCCTTGCGCGAGTGGCTGTTCGCGCAGCGCGACGAGGACCGGCGCAGCCACGGCACCGACGCGCTGCGCGTCTAGTCAGGGCGCGACCCAGCCGCCGCGCCAGCCGTGCGGCGCGTCCGGTGCCGGTGCCTGCGCGTCGTGCGCGAAGCGCGCGCGGCGATGGCCGTCCCCGGCCAGATCGAGCCAGTCGATCGCGTCCACACGCACGTCGATCACGGCGAAATGCGCGAAGCCGTCGAGCGGATCGACGGCGGGTTCATCGTGGGCTTCCGGGGATGCGGGCGGATGCGCGTCGGCCGGCGCGGCGATCGGCGTGCCCGGCGGCAGCGGCGCGCGATACAGGATCAGCGTGCGCGGTCGGCTGGCCTGCCAGATCGCGAGGCGCTCGGCCTCGCTCGCGCGCGGCGTGGCCGTGCCCTCGAGGCGGATCTGCAGGCCGTTGGCGAGATCGCAGCCCACCAGCGCGATGCGGCCGTCGCGCGCGAGTTCGGCCACCTTCGCCGCGCGCGCGTCGCTATGGAACATCAGCGTGCGCCGCGCGCGATCCACGCCGCGCAGCACCACGGTGCGCACCTTCGGCGCGCCGTCGGGGCCGAGCGTGGCTGCCTGCAGCATCGTGAACGGCGAGCGCTCGCGGCCCGGGTTCGCGCCGTGTTCGAGCAGGTGCCAGATGCGGTCGATCAGGTCGTTCATGAGGATGACGGGCACGGGTGAGGGGAGCGCATCACGATAGCGGCGCGCGACGGCCCTGTAAACGGCGCGCGCCCGGGCCGTTGCCGGACCGGGCGCGAGGAGCACACGCCGGCCAGCGGGCCGGCGTGTCGTGAAGCCGGCCTCAGGCCGTGTTGGTGCGGCGCGCGCCGTCCTGATTGCCGGTGTTCGCCGTGGTCGGCAGGATCGGCCCCTGACCTTCGTCGTCGCTGCTGTGCAGTTCCTGGATGTTGCCGCCGGTTTGCTCCGGCGTGCGCGTGTTGCCCATCTGCGCGAACGGCGCGTACATCACCATGCCCAGCAGCAGCGCCACGCCGAGGTTGTTGACGTTGGTCTGCACGCCGGCGCTGTCGCCCGTCGACTTGTCGGCGATGATCTGCGAGAGCAGCGTGCTGGCCGTGAACAGCGTGGCGCGCGCCGGGAAGGCGCCCGTCAGCGTGTTCTTCAGGTCGTCGGCCGACGGCATCTTGAACGACAGCGTGAGCTCCGGAATGCCGCCCTTGGTGATCGCGCTCGACACCAGATCATCGGTTATTTCGCCGGCCATGTTCCAGCCGGCGCGTTCCGCCGAGTGGTCCGACTGCAGCACCTGGCCCGCGGCGCCCGCACCCGACGGCGACGACAGGTAGGACATGCCGCTGCCGGCCGCCATCTGGTCGACCGCGTAGGCCGTGCCGGCCGCCTGCGATTGCAGGTAGGTCGGCTGCTTGTCTTCCTTCGGCGCGAGCTTGACGAACTGCTGCACGCCGTCGCGCATCGCGCAGTACAGCACGAACGCGCCCAGGCTGGCCGACGCGCCGGCCACGCTGCCGGTGCCGAGCGCGGCCAGGCCCATCGTGCCGCCCAGCGCCATCAGCGCGAGGCGCGAATTGCGGGTGGTGTTGGTGGCCACGCCGTTGGCCTTGTCGCGCATCATGCCGGCCACCAGCAGCGCGATCGGCACGGCGGTCAGCAGCACGCCGATCATCGCCTTCACGTCCTTCGACAGATGCTCGTCGCTCATCGCCTCGCCGAGCTTCTGGCCGATCAGCTGGCGCAGGAAGGTCGGGCCGTACACCGACGCGGCGCGCGCCACGAACGAGTTCGCGACCGACGCCACCATCTTGCCGGCCGGGTTCTCGAAGTTGTTGTTGGTGATGTCGGTGACGAGCTTCATCACGCTGTTCACGGCCGCGCGTTCCTCGGGCGTGCTCGGATCGGGCAGCGAGTCGATGTCGATGTCGTGGCCGAGCTCCGCGAGCTGCAGGTCCAGCGCGCCGACGTCGATGTGCGCGTCGAACGCGTGGATCGCCTCGTTGAGCTGGCCTTCCAGCTCTTCGATGCCGGGCATCTGGATGTTCGCCTCGGTGATGTCCATCGATTCGTGCTCGCTCGCCATGGTGTGCAGGCTGTGCACGCTGGCCGCGTCGGAGCCGCCGATCTGCTCGCGTTCCTGCGCGGTGGCGCGCGACGAGGCGCCCATGTTGCGCGAGCGCGAGGGCGGGTGCTGGGCGTGGCGCTGCTGCTGGAGGCGGCGCTGCTGTTGCTGCTGCGCGGCCGAGCTCGAGGCCTGCGAGGTGCCGGGCTGCTGGCGCGTGCGCACGGACAGACGCGTCGAGCCGTCTTCGCTGCTGCGCTCCGAATGCGAACCCAGGGCCGACAGCGCGCCGTTGCCGGTGCGCGAGGTGGGCGCAGGCGGCGCGGGCGTGTTGCTGGTGTTGCGGGTGTCGGCCGGCGTGGACGTGTCGGCGATCGGCAGCGTGTTGCCGCCGCCCTTGATGCTGTTGCTTGACATGGGGATCCTCGGTGACGGATGGAGCGGCCGGTACAGGGCACTCGCCCGGCGCGCCTTGGGTTGTGCCAACGGTAGCCGGATGGGCGGGCGGTCTGGCGGCAAACGCGAACGGGCGTCGTGTGTCACGAAGATGACGCACGCGTCCGCCGCCCCGCGATTCGGGGGCGGATGGCGGCCGGTTTCTGTTATGGCAGCGCGGGATGCATCACGCGCGCGAGGGCGGTTCCTCGTCGAACGAGTCGCGTGCGTCGAAGAACGCGTCGCCGTCCTCGTCGACGAGCGGCGTTTCCGGTGCCGGCGATTGCCGCGCGGCGCTGGACGACGACGTGGAGGCGCGCGCGTCGTGGTCTTCCTCGTCGCCTTCCGTGATGGTGTCGAGCGGCGTGAAGCGCGGCGGGTTGGCCATGCGCGGCGCCGGCGGTGGCGTCGTGCGGGCGCGTGCGTCGTCGAGGCCGCTGGTGTTCGCGGTGGACGAGGTGGATGCGGTCGTGGCACCGGGCGGTGGACGCAGCGGCGAGCGCGCCGGGATCGGCGGCGGGCGCAGGGGAGAGCGTGCCGGAATCTCGGGCGGGTTGCCGGTGGCCGGCGTCGGGCGCGTCCGGATGCCGGGCGTGCGCAGCGACGAGGCGCGGATCGGGATCTGCGGCTCGTCGCGTCGCGGCAGTTCCTGCAGGGTCGGATCCGTCGTCGGCCGCGTCTGCACGCCGGGCATGCGCTGCGCCGAAGCGCGCGTCGGAAACCGCGGGCCGTCCTGCCGCGGCTGCGGCCGCCGCTCCTGCAGCTCGATGCCGTGCTCGCCCTCGACCGGCTGGCCGGTGCGTCGCACGCCCCGGTCGCCGCCCTGCTCGGCGGCACGGCGCGCCTGATGACGCTCGAGCGCGTCGAGCTGCGCGAAGTCGGCGCTCTCCGACACGATCTCGTGCTCGCCCGACACGGAGGTCAGCGAGGTCATCAGCACGCCCGCATTGATGCCGGTGCGGCGCGTGGACGAATTGAGCTCCTTGATCTTCAGGTCCGACGCGATCCACGACGCCGGATCCATCATGATCTCGTCGATCTTGCGCGCCACGGCCGCGCTCGGCTTGCCCGCCGCCGCGTCGCTGGCCGCGAGCGCGTCGATCTGCTTCGCCTGCTCGTTGCGCAGCCGGAAGCGGTGGAAGTAGGTCTGGTTCGGCGCCGCGTTGCCGCGTGCCTCGCCGAGCACGCGGTCGAGCTTGCGATCGGCGGCCGCGTGCGCGGTGGCCCATTGCGCGGGCGTGGCATCGTCGATCGACACGTTCTGCTGCTTGAGCGAATCGAGCGCGTACAGGTCGCGCCACGCGCCGATCTGCGAGTCCACCGCGTGCGTGAAGGCCTCGGCCGACTTGTACTCGACGTCGACGAGACACGAGCGCGGCACCAGCGCGCCGTTCTCGCGCGCGATCTGCACGCGCGATTCGATGCCCGATTCCTTCAGCGCGAGCGTGGCCGACGGCGTGTCCACCGACGACAGGCTCAGCCCGATGCCGTGCGAATGCGGCCCGAGCGGCACCGCGCCGCCGAGGCTGCCGGTCAGCCGCGCCACCCACTGCGAGCCGCTGCCCGAGCGATGCTGTTCCACCTGCAGCGCGCCGGCGTCGTCGTGCACCTCGCGCGTGTGATTGCGCAGCGAGGTGTAGCCGGCGCCCACGCCGAGGCCGGCCGACAGCGGCGTCTTCGGGATCCCGCCGTACACGCCCACGTCCACCGTCGCGCCGCGGCGCACGGCGTCGTCGATGCCGTCGGTCCAGCCCACCGAGATGTCCGGATCCTCGAGGAAGCGGTCGGCCAGCCGGTTCCAGGTGTCGCCGGCATTACCGGTGCGCGCCGCGGCCGAGCTCGCCACGAGGTGATCGAACAGTTCGGCGTACCTGGTTTCGAGCCGCTTGTCGTCGAAGTTCGAGCCGTCGGGCAGCACGCGGCGCGCCACGCGCAGCGACACGCCGTTCGGCTCGGAGGTGTCGCGCTGATGCAGCACGGCCTGCGTGGTCAGGCCCGCGCGCACGTAGGCCAGCCCCACGTCGAAGTCGTAGCCCACCCGCACGCCCACCCCGGCGCGCGTGCTGAGGCCCTTGGCCGTACCCATGAAGATTTCCGAGCCGTAGTTGCTGCGCGCGAATTCCACCACCGCCGAGCGGCTGCCGGTGGCGCGCAGGTCCAGGCGCGGAATGATCGGGATGCCGTGCACGTTCAGCAGCTTGCCGACGTTCGCCGACAGCCCGCGCGTGCTGATGCCGAAGCGGTTGCCGTCCACCACGCGCAGCCGCGCGCCCGACGGCAACTGGCGCACCACCTGGGACAGCGCGTCCACCACGCCGTCGCGCTCGGGCTTGCCGACCGTGTGCGGCAGGTTCTTCGCGTCCTTCTTCAGCGCGTCGAGCGCGCCCACGAATTCCGCGTCGTCCACCTCGGCGCGCTGCGCCCAGCCCGCGATCCGGTTCAGGTCGAACGGCACGGTGCCGAGCGCGCGGAATTCGGGCAGCGTGTGCGGATCCTTGCCGGACCACGCGGTGGTCTCGTTCAGCATCGCGTCGCGCACCGCCGCGAGCTCGGGCGCCTCGGACAGATCGGTGCCCTCGAGCGCGGCGCGCATCTCGCCGGCCTTCGCGACGATCAGCCTGGTCTGCGCCGCGTCCGGCTTGCCGGTCACGAAGCCACCCTGATCGAACCACACGTGCAGCGCGGCCAGCTCGATCAGCGAGCTGGCGGGCCGGGCATGATCGAGCGTGGCCAGCGGCTGCAGCATCGGCTGCGCGAGCAGTGCGTCGCGCCGCTCGGCCACCTTGTCGAGCGCCTTGCGTTCCTTCGAGATGGTGGTGCGCGTCACGTCCTGGGTGCCGCCGCGCAGCGCCGCGAGCGGCGCGCGGTGCTTGCCCACGGCGCGCGACGCGAAGGTCTTCCAGCGGTTCTCGGCGGCGCTGTCGAGCGTCTTGCCCGTGAACTTGTGCAGACGCTCGCGCGTCTTCGCGAGCGGCGTGCCGGGGCCGTCCTCGCGATAGTGCTGGCGCCACGCGAAGAAATCGCCCTTGTGGGCCGGGCTCATCCGTTCCGTGCCGTGCACGTTCGCGGTGGCCGCCGCCTCGAACGCGCGCGTGGACAGCGCGGGCGTGCCGCCGGCCGCCACGGCGCGCGCCTGTACCGCGCCGGGCGCGGGATCGCTGGCGAGCGTGAGCGGGTCGTGCGGGCCCGGATCGGCGTGATCGGCGGCCTCCAGCATGGTGCGCTGCGCGGCCGCTTTCAGCGGCGTGTCGTCGTCGCTCGGGCCGCGCAGCGTGCGCAGCGCGTCGTAGCCCTCGTCGCTGCGGGCCATGATGCGGGCCGCGAGCCAGGCGCGGGCGCGCGTCTCGTCGAGCGGCTGCGTCGCGCCCGCCGGGTTCGCGCTGGTGGCGGTGTCCATCTGCGAGAAGTCGAGCGTGCGCATCGCCTCGAGGATCGCGCGCGCGTCCGGCGAATTGGTCGCGCCGGCGCCGCGCAGCGCGATCGCGAGCAGCGCGCCGCGCTGCGTGGACGGGGCGCCGTCGGGCGCGCCGAGCCCCGAGAGCCGGCCCGCCAGCACCGCGTTGGCGCTGCCGTCCACGCGCTGCAGCCCGGCCGGCTCCGGGAACCACCGGTCCACCTGGGTGCGCAGCGCGTCGGGGCTGTCGAGCGACTCGATGCGCATCGCCTGTTCGTCGGCGTCCTCGTGGTCGTCCTCGGGCACGGCGGGCAGCGCGCCGTTCAGCGCCGCGCCCACCTTCTTGCCGGCGCGACGGCGCACGGCCTCGGCGTGGGCCGCCCTGGTGTCGGGTGCGTAGCGCTCGCCGCCGGTGCGGTAGTCGCTGGCCTGGAGCGGGTGGGCGTTGCTGGTGCGCTGATGCAGCGGCGTGGAGATTTCGGCGGTGGCGGCCTGCACGTGGGCGCTCACCTTCGAGAAGGCGCCCGG
Organism: Burkholderia sp.; assembly: GCA_030151225.1. GTDB lineage: Bacteria > Pseudomonadota > Gammaproteobacteria > Burkholderiales > Burkholderiaceae > Burkholderia. The sequence goes on from JASLEG010000288.1 coordinate 32,375, forward strand.
CGCGTTCGCCTCGCGCGGCATGCCCGACGCGTTGCCGCCGTGCGGCTGGCCCTGCGCGTCGCCGCGCGGGCGCGAGAACATCGCGCGCAGCCGCTCCGTGCCGTGCTGGCGGCGCGTGGCGTCGTTGTTCCGGGCCTGGGGCGCGCCGTGCGGGTTCGGTGCGTGTTGCGGCGCGCCGTCGTTGCGCCGTGGTGCCTCGCGTCGCGCCGGCACCGGCAGGGCCGGCTGCGCGCTGGGCGTGGCCTGTCCCGGCACGGCGTGCACGGTGCCGGGCAGGCCGCGCGCCGTGGTGGGCTGCGGATCGGCCTGGCCGGTTCCACCGATACGGGCGAGGACGGACTTGAACGACGGCATCGGGGCTCCGGGGAGACCGTGCCGCCTCGCGCAGGATCGCGAGGCGGCACGACTGGATGGAAGCCCATGGTAGAAACCGAACGTGACAGCCATTAGTCACGGCCGTCGTGGTATCGGAAGTGGCGTATCGAAATGCGAAGCGCGATGCGGGAGTCGCGGGAAATGCCGCGCGGGGCGCGCGATTCGGCTAGCCGCCGATGGTCGCGCCGAGTGCGCCCAGTGCGTCGAGATCGGTGCGAATCCGTGCCGCCACGCGGTACGCGCCCTGTTCGGTCGCGCAGCGCAGCGCGGTGTGCAGGCCGCGGCGCGTGACGTCCGGCGCGTCGCCGCGCGCGCGCGACAAGGCCCCCTGCAGATGCAGCAGCCACGGCATGGTCCAGCGCTCGCCGGTGCGATCGGCGCGACGCACGGCCTGCGCGATGCCCTGCGAGAGCGTGTCGGCCAGTTCGGGCTCGGCCTCGAAGCCGATCGACGGCATCAGCGTGGTGACGAAGGCCAGCTCCACCGGCGGCACGCGATGCGATTCGAAGCGCTGCGCGAGCTCCGCCACCAGCGCGAGCGCGGCGGCCCGATCGCCGCGCAGGCTCACGAGCCAGCGCTGCACGTCGAGCCCGGTGCGCAGCCAGCGGCGCGGCGCGGCCGAGCTGGCCAGATCGACGAGCGCGGCCGCGTAGGCCTCGGCGCGCTTGGTGTCCTCGTCCACCACGGCCAGCGCGCAGGCGTGGCGCAGCGCGACGCAGCACGACAGCGGTTCGTTGTCGACGGCGCTCAGCTCGGGGATCTCGCAGTCGCGCGGCGTGCCGCCCACCAGCCACTGCACGGTGGACAGCGCGGCGCTGGCGATCAGGTGCAGCGACAGGCCGTGGCGCGTGGCGAGCGCGCGTGCCTCGCTGACGATCTCGGGACGATGCGTGTCGCCATCCTCGGCGCTGCCGCTCAGCAGCGGAATCGCGCGGTGCAGCTCGCCCGTGTAGGCCAGCAGCAGCCCCTCGATGAGCCGCGCGTTGTGCTGCGCGGCCGGCCAGCGCGCGGCGTCGGCGATCTCCGCGTACTTGCGCGCGAGTTCGCGCGCGCGATCGGTCTCGCCGCGGATCTGCGCGCGGAAGAACAGGTGCAACAGCGCGCGCAGCCGCGTGGAATTGTCGGCGCAGGCGCTGGCGATCTCGTAGGCGCGCTGCCATTGCAGCGCAGCCTCGCTGGCCGCGTTGCGCTTGCAGGCCAGCGCGTTGGCGAGCGCCGCGGCCACGCGCATCTCGGGGCGGATCCGGCGCAGCTCGCCGCTGTCGCCGCATACCGCCACGCGGCGCGCCCAGGCCACGTATTCGTCGCCGAGCGCGAGCCGCACCCACAGCGGCGCGGAGTGGTCGAGCAGGTCCGCGCCGAGCTCGGGCTTGCCCGCGTCGATCGCCCATTCGAGCGCGGCGCGCAGGTCGGCCAGATCGTGGCGCACCGAGGGCGGCGCGAGGAACGGGCCGGCGCCGAAGCGGCGCGCCATGATGCGCGCGATCAGCGCCGCGTGCAGCGCGCCCGGCGTGGCGCGCTCGGGCGTGCGCGCGAGCGTGGCCAGCGCGAAGCGGCGCACCGCCGGCGGCAGTTGCAGGCGCGTTTCGCCGTCGCATTCGACCACGTCCACGAGGCCCGCGCTGACCAGATGGCGCAGCCGCTCGCAGGTCACCTCGGCCGGCGTGTCGTCGAGGCCGAGCGAGCGGTCGAAGGCCACCAGCAGCTCCACCGCCGCGCCGTTCTCGAAGGCCCCGTGGAACAGGCCGAGCCGGCGCAGCGTGGTGCGCGTGCCCGCATCGAGCCGCCCGTACACGAACTCGATCACGGCGATCTGCAGGTCCGCGTGCGGCAGCAGCCGGCGGCGCGCGCCGGAGCGCTGGGTCAGGAAGCGGTCGAGCTCGGTGGCGCAGCCCACGAAGCTCGAGCGCACGTCGCCGTTGGCGGCCAGCGCCACGGCCAGATCGGCGGCCAGCAGCTCGACCGGGTGGGGCATGCCGTCCACGCTCGTGCAGATCGAGGCGGCCGCGGCCAGCGCGTCGGCCGGCAGCCGCGCGGTGACGCTCGCGCCGTCGCGCTGCTGGCGGCGCATGAAGGCCGAGAAGAACAGGGACAGCGCGTCGCTGTTGCCGGCATCGTCGGGCTGGTGCGCGTCGGCCGACACGCCGAGCGGCGCCACGGCGATCGCGCGTTCGCCCGCTACCGCGAGCGGTGCGTCGCCGGTGGCCAGCACGTGCACGCCGGCGGTGGCCGTGGCGAGCGTGTCCACCACGCGGGCCACCGCGTGCCGCAGCGGCGACACGTGGTCGATCACCAGCAGCAGGTGGCGCTCGCTGAGCGTGTCGGCCAGGCCGGCCGCGTCGAGCTCGCCGCCGCGCGTGTCGATGTCCAGCGCATCGGCGATCGCGTGCACCACGCCGCCCGGTGCCGAGAGCGTGACCAGCGGCACATAGGCCACGCCGTCGGGGAAGCCCGGCGCCAGGCCGCGCGCGGCCTCGATCGCCAGGCGCGTCTTGCCGATGCCGGCCGCGCCGGTCAGCGTGACCGTGCGCGCGGCGGGCACCGTGGCCAGCAACTCGGCCAGCTCGGCGTGACGGCCGATGAAGGGGGACGGATCGTGCGGCTGCGCGTGCGTGAGGGTGTCGCGTGCGAGCGGCTCGGCGCAGGGCGATTCGGTGTCCGATGCAACGAAGGCATCGTCGGGCGAGGCTGCGGTCGCGGCGGGTTGCGCGGGCAACTCGGCCTGGGCGTCCGCGTCGGGCTGCTCGACCACGCGCAGGTCGCCGGCGAAGCGGTAGCCGCGGCCCGGCACGGTCTCGATCAGGTCGCGATCGTCGCCGAGTGCGCGGCGCAGCGCCGAAATCTGCGATTGCACCGTGTTGTTGTCGACCTGGAGGCCCGGCCACACCGCGTCGCGCAGCGTGGCGATCGGCACCGCGCGGCCGTTGGCGTCGATCAGCAGGATCAGGATGGCGAGCGGACGCGCCGCCACCGAGACGATTTCACCGTCGGCGATCAGGAGGCCCGCGTCACGCAGCAGCCAGAAGCGGGAAAACGCCATCGTGCGGCCGCCCGGGGTGTCGGACGGCGCCAGCACGCGGCGCCGGATGGGCGCGCGTGAAGATTCGGATTTCGACATCGAGAACTACGCGGGGCACCTGACTCGGGTTGATCTGCCGGGCGGCGCCGGACGGCTCATGCACGCAGCCAGACGTACTCCCCGGATGCAATGCCGTCGAACATGTCGTCGCTCGATTCCATGATGTTGCGCCGCCAGTAGCGGCCGTGTTCGGCGTAGTGGGCGAGCAGATCGGCCAGTTCCGCACCGTCCACGCCGCTGTCGAACGGGATGCGCAGTATCAGTACCACGTTACCGGTATCTGTGTCGATCCCCATTTGTGCCTGATCCTGCGCGTACACCAGCAGGTTCGCTTCCAGCATCAGGCGGAAGATCGTCAGCGTGCGGCCTGCCGTGACGGTTCCGTAGTGGAAATTGGCATACATCGCGTCGATGTCGTTGTCGAAATAATCGAGGCGGACATCGAAACCTTCCACTTCGATCGCGCGCGTGTCCAGGACATTCTGGACATCGGGCAGATCGATGACGGCGCACAGATCCTCGATCAGCCAGGTATATCGGTCGGAGCTCATGCGGTGCGGTGGACGGTGGCGGGAATTCGGGGTGGGTCGGGAAAAACGGGAAATGGCGGCCGCCCGGAGCCGGGCAGGGCCACCCCCACGACGGCGCCGCGAAACGCGACGCCCGCGTGCGTCCTTAGCCGCCTTGCGACGCGCTTTTGACGTTGCTTGCGCCGCTCTTCATCACGTTCGCCAGCGACGCTGCCATGCTCTGCTGGAGCTGCATCTGTGCCGAAGCGAGCGTCATCTGGTTCATCTGGTTGCTGATGTCCTGCATCTGCGATTGCGTCGATGCCGAATTGGCTGAGCCCGAAGCCGTGTTGGCTGCGCCGCTTGCGACGTTGGTGGCGGTGCTGGCCAGGTTCGATGCCGTGCCGGCTGCCGAGCTGATGTTCGGAATGGAAACCATGTAGTACCTCGCGTGTCTAGGAAGATCGGTTTTCGAAAAAAAAACAGGAACTGCCACTGCTGTTGCTGGTGCCGGCTCCGCGACGTGAGGAACGGAGCCGGCGGTATTCGAGGCGGCGGGCCGCCCGCGAATCGGTTACGCCGCGTTCGCGCGCTGCTCCTGCAGCTTGGCCAGCGCCCGCGAGGTCGCCAGGAAGCCGCGATACAGCTTCGCGAGATTGCTTCGGTCGAGATCGTTGGTCGACGGCGTCGCGCCAATCTTCTCGGCGGTCGCATCGACGGCCGCGCGCAGTGCGGCGACGCGCGCCTGGCTGTCGGGCGAGTCCAGCAGCGTGCGGATGTCGTTGAAATCCTTCGCGTACGGTTCGAGCGCTTCGTACATGGTCGTATCCCTGGTGGTGACGTGCCGCCGGCTCAGCTCGCGATCGGCGAGGCCGGCTGCCGGGACTGGGTTGCGGCCTCGCGCGGGGCCCGCGCGAGGGTGGTTGCCGATGCAAGCACCGGCGCATACGAGCGGCGCGGGGCGCCGGGATTGCCGCCTGCCGCGTTCGCGGCGCCCGGCACGTCGGCCGAGGCGTGCGGCAGCGGCACGAATTCGTCCGCGTTCGGTTGCGCCTGCTGCGGCTGCGCGTTCGCGGTGTTGCGGGCGGTTTTCGCGTCCTGGCGCTGGCCGTTGCCGGCGGTCTTCTTCGCGCCGTGCTTCGCCTTCCTGCCCGGTGCGCCGGCGTCGGCCGGATCCTTCATGGCCGCGTCGAGTTCCGGATCGGCATCGGGGCTCAGGGTCAGCTTGGCGTCCGTTTCCGGATCGCCGGTGCCCGTGCTGGAGAAGGCATTGCCGTTCGCGTTGCCGTTGGCATTGCCCTTGCCGCCGCCGCCATTGCCGCTGGCGGTTGCCGCCGGTGCCGTGGACGGCGAGGCTGCCGGGGCGTGGTTCGCCGACACCCTGGCCGGTGCGCTCACGCCGGTATTGGCGCCCACGTTGGCCCCCGTGTCCGCGCCGCTTGCGGCGACCGCGGCCTCGGGCGGGTCCGACGCGTAGATGTGCTTGACGCCGTCGGGCGTCTGCGCGTACTGCACGCCGTCCGACGAGATCATTTCCGAGTAGGCGGTCGCGTCCGCGGCGGAGGCGTTGCCGGCCGATTCGGACACGTCCGCGACCAGATCCTTCACGTTCGGGTCCAGATCCGCGCGAATCCGCGCGATGGCCGAATCGAGCGTCATCTTGCTGCCCACCGAGCCCTTGATCACGAAGCGTCCGCCGCCGCTGTACTGCACGCGCGCGCCGGCCACGCCGAGCGAATCCTCGATGCTGCGCGCCACCTGCGGGGCCACGTCGTACTGCGCGGCCACCTGGGTGATGGCGAGGCGACGCAGCAGCTGGCGCACCGCCGCGTCGTCGGCCGAGCTGTCCAGCATGCCGGTCACCACCACCGTGTCGCCCACCGCGTGCGCGGTGAGGCCCTCGATGCGGGCGGCGGCCAGCGCGTCCGTCACGCGGTGCGCGTTGTCGTCGGCGTTCGGCGGCAGCGCCGCGCGGCTCATCTGCGCCGTGGACAGCACCGACAGCGTCACGATCACCGCGCCCACGCAGAAGCAGGCGGCCGCGATGCCGAGGTAGCGGCGTTGCAGCGGCGCTGCCTTCGCGGCCGGCTTCACGAGCAGCGTCTGCAGCAGTTCGTAGTCGGACGGCCAGGCGCCGTCCTCCTCGCCCACGCAGAGGATCGTGCCGTCGAACTGCATCGGCACGTAGTCCACCAGCAGGATCGTCTCGAGCGGGCCGCTGGCCGGATTGCTGCCGACGGCGGCCTGCGCGGCCGTGTCGCTGGATGCGGCCGCCACCATCTGGGCCGACACCACGCCGGTATCGCCCACCGTCAGCCACAGGTCCGCGCCGCGCCAGTCCGTCAGACGGATGTCGGCCGCGTCGTCCGTGCCGATGCGGTGCGCGCCGGGCGCGAGCTGCAATTGCGCGCCTGCGTGGGTGCCGGTCAGAATTCGCAGCAGTTTCATGTGTACGTCGAGTCGGGTCGCAGCCTGAGCTATCGTTAAGGCTAATGTAGGCGGTCGGCTGGATGCGCCGGGCGAAGGATGCGAAGCTGGAGCGCGGTATGCGAACGCAGCGGCGGTGCGAAGGGTGAGGCGGGGGAGAGGGGATTTTTGTGTCGCGGGTGTGAGGATTCGGGACGAAATTTTTTCTGAGATTTGACGGAATCGGTCAAATCGGGCCGCGTTTCCGGCCGGTGTCGAGCGGCAAGTTCCATAACGAAAAGACCCGCCCCGCGCTGCTTTACCGCTTTCTTGGCGATTGTTAAAAAATATTTCACGTCAGCCCTAAAGACAGCCTCCTATCGGTCGATAACACCCTTCACAGGCGGCGGAGCAGTCACCCGACCGTCACAAAAAGACCAGCAAAAACAGATTCCGCACGAACGCCGAGCGGCGCGTGCGAGACCGCGAACAATGAAGATACGAGAGTGGGCCGGACACGCAGGCGGGGGCTTGCGCGTGTTGCAGCATATGGGGATCGTCGCGTCGATGCTGACGCCGCTTGCAGCGGCGGCGGCAGGCATCGTGCCGGACGGCGCCACGCAGACCAGCGTGACGGCCGGCGCCGGCGGTCGCCAGATCGTCAACATCGCACCCGCCGTGGCGGGCGTCTCGCAGAACACCTACAGCAGCTTCAACGTCTCGGCGGCCGGCGCGTCGCTGAACAACGTCGGCATCAACGCGCGCACCATCGTCAACCAGGTGACGGGCACCGATCGCAGCCTGATCGAAGGCAACCTCGACGTGCTCGGCAGCACGCGCGCCAACGTGATCCTGGCCAATCCGAACGGCATCACCGTCAACGGCGGTTCCTTCACGAACACCGGCCACGTGGTGCTGTCCACCGGCAACGTGTCGTTCGACGACATCACCCTCGCGCCCGGCGTGATTCGCCGCGACGTGGTGCTCGACACCAGCACCGGCACGATCGTGGTGGGCCCGAACGGGCTGACGAGCGCGCTGATCTCGCTCGACCTGATCGCCAGGAACCTGCTGATCGAAGGCCCGGTCAACAACACCTTCAGCTCCAGCACGGCCGGCCTGCGCCTGCTGGCGGGCACCAGCCACGTGCAGCTCGACACGGGCATTTCGCCGACCGACAACGCGAACGACTGGCTGACCCGCTTCACGCAGCCCACCGCCGATACCGCGAAATCGTTCGCGATCGACATCACGGCGGCCGGCAGCCTGACCAGCGGGCGCGTGCAGCTGATCGTGAACGATCGCGGGCCGGGCGTGCGCAGCGCGGGGCCGCTGAACGCCACGCTCGGCGACTTCACGCTGTCGTCGAACGGCAGCGTGCAGTTCTCCGGCATGCGCATCGCTGCGGCCGGCAATGCCGAATTCGACGTGCGCGACGCGTTCTCGATGACGGACAGCCAGCTGAAGGCCAATGCGGGCCACGTGACGATCACGGCCAGCGGCCCGATCACCGTGCTCGGCGGCAGCATCCTCGCCAACGACGACGTGAAGCTGTCGGCGGACGGCCTGCTGTTCGGCCCGAGCGCCACGGCATCGGGCGTCACGATCGCGTCGAACTCGAGCGGCGTGGTGCTGAACAGCAGCGGCGACATCGACAGCACCGGCACGCTCGTGCAGGGGCAGACGGTGATCGCCGGCGACACCGATTCGCGTGGCGCCGTCACGCTCACGGCGGCCGGGTCGATCGTCAACCAGTCGCTGCCGACGAGCCAGCTCGGCATCCTGTTCGGCGTGGCCGGCGACGTGTCGCTCGCGGCCGGCGGCGGCGTGACCAATCGCGACGCGCGCATCCTGTCGAACCAGAACGTGTCGATCACGGCGGGCGGCGACCTGTTCAACGTGATCGATCACACCACGGGCCTCGACGACGGCGCGCAGATGCCCTATGCATCGACGGGCAGCCGCTTCCTGTTCCTCACGCACCGCACCAGCGGCTTCACGGTGGATTACGGCGAGATCGCCGATCCGGCCAAGCTCGCCTACATCACGGCCGACGCGGGCAACGTGACGATTCGCGCGGCGAACGTGACCAACACCGGCGGCTCGATCCTGTCGAACGGCGGCGCGATCGACATCGCCGCCGCCGGCACCCTCACCACGCAGGCGGTGTTCACGGGCCAGGCGCAACTCGAGCGCTCGTGCTTCATCTTCTGCCACTCGCGTGCATCCAGCACGGTGCAGGCGTTCGGCGGCGTGATCGAGGCCGGCACGGACGTCACGCTGAAGGCGGGCACGCAGATCACCAATACCGGCGGCACGGTGCTCGCGGTCGGCCGGCTGCGGCTCGACGCGCCGGTCACGCTGGCGCAGGCGGTGCTCGGCTACAGCACGATCAATCGCACGAGCGACCTGAAGGCGTGGTTCGGCAACAGCTGGGCCGCCATCTACGCGACCGATACGGGCGGCATCTTCACCGGCGGCTCGGGGCAGGTCGAGCTGACCGGCGAGGCGCGCATCGACGGCGGCGCGTTCGGCGCGCCGGGCGGCGTGGCGGCGGCCGGCGGCATCGTGACGGTGCGCGTGCCGCGGCGCGATCCGGTCACGATCGGCGCGGGCAACCATCTCGGCCTGGTGTCCTGGTTCGGGCTATGAGCATGCGCACCGCGGTTTCGCTCGCCGTCTGCCTCGGCACGCTCTCGCCATGCGCGTTCGCGCAGCTGGCGGGCATCGTGCCGGGCGCGCTGCCGGCCGCGCGCGTCGAGCAGGATCCCGCGCAGCGGCTGCTGCAGGAGCAGCGCGACCGCCAGCAGCGCAACGAGGTGCAGCAGGCGCCCGCGCAGATCGCGGCACCGGCGCCGGCGCTGCCGGACCTGCCGGCCGGCGCGGACGTGGGCACGCTGCCCGAGGTCGCGCCCACCTTCATGATTCGGCATGTCGAATTCACCGGCGACAGCGTGCTGCCCGAGGCCGAGCTCGCGCGCATCGCGCAGCCGTTCCTCGATCACGAGCTGGGCCGCAATCGCATCAACCTGCTGCTGCGCCGCCTGACCGAGGCCTTCATCGCGCACGGCTACATCACCACCCGCGCCTATCTGGGCGCGCAGAACCTGGCCGCGGGCACGCTCGCGATCCGCATCGTGGCCGGCAAGGTGGCCGCGTTCACGCTGAACGGCAAGCCGCTGCGCCCGCGCGACCCGTCGCAGCGCTGGTGGCAACACGATGGCGGCGGGCTGCTGACCGACGCGGGCACGGCCGCCGCGTTCGCGGCGTCGCCGGGCGACGTGCTGCGCCTGCCCGATCTCGAGCAGGGCGTGGAGCAGATCAACCGGCTGCGGCGCAACCAGGCCGAGCTGCAGATCATGCCGGGCGAGACGCCGGGCGATTCCGTGGTGGCGCTGAGCAATCGCGTGGGCGATCGCCTCTACTACAACCTCGGCGTGGACAACTACGGCAGCTCGCAGACGGGCACCATGCGCTATCGCGGCGGCATCGAGGCCGACAACCTGCTCGGCCTGCAGGAGTCGTTCGCGTTCAACTACGTGGGCACCACCGACAGCAACGCGCTGGTGGCGTCGGCCGCGGTGCCGTACGGCTATCAGACCTTCAGCTACACCACCTCGCTGTCCGAGTACCAGCAGACGATCGGCAACATCGCGCTGCTCACGGGCCGCTCGTTCAGCCAGATCTTCGGCTGGAACGACGTGCTGAGCCGCTCGCGCAGCGGGCGCACGAGCCTCGACGTGACCTTCACCAAGACCCGCACGCAGCGCAGCGTGAACGGCATCGATCTGGACGAGCAGGACCTGAGCGTGCTGCGCGTGGCGCTGAACGGCCTGCTGCGCTTCGTGGCGCACGACCAGCAGGCGGCCGCCACCTGGGAGCTCGGGGTCTCGCAGGGCCTGCCGTGGCTCGGCGCCTCGCACGATGCGCCCGACAGCGGCGTGGCCGATGCCCACAGCCAGTTCACCAGGCTCGATGCCACCGCCACGCTGCAGCTCGCGCTCGGCTCGCTGTACGGCACGCTCTGGGAATATCGCGGCACGCTGCGCGGCCAGTTCAGCCGCGTCGCGCTGTTCGGCAACCAGCAGATCTTCCTGGGCGGGATGGATTCGGTGCGCGGCTTCACCGAGGGCGGCATCAGCGGCGACAGCGGCGTGCTGATGCGCAACGAGGCCGTCTGGCGCAACGTGCCGGGCTGGCACGGGGCGCGCGTCGAGCCGTATCTGTTCCTCGACGCGGGCAAGGCACATCTGGTGGCGCAGGGCGGCTGGCCGACGCTGGCCGGCGCCGGTGTCGGCGCGCGCGCCGCATGGAATTTCAGGAAACAGAGCGTGACGGGCGAGGTGCTGCTCGGGCAGGCGCTGCTGCAGCCGGCGGCGCTGGGCCGCAAGGCCACGGTGCTGCTCGCCACGCTGAACTGGACCGAATGACGACGAGGACCGAGTAATGAAGATCAGCAACACGAAGCGGGGCGAAACCCACATGAAGGACTGCGAACGACATGGGCGCGCGCGGCGCGCGATCGGCGCGCTCGTGCTCGGGATCGCGGGCCAGTTCGGTGCCGCGACGCTCGCGCAGGCGGCGATCGACGCCACCCCGGGCGCGGCGCCCGCGATCGGCGCGCCGGCCTCGGGCGTGGCCGCTCCGGCCGCCTCCGCGCTGCCGGACGGCGTGGTGGCGCGCGTCAACGGCGTGTCGATCACGCGCGATCAGCTGGAGCAGGCGCGCACCGCGGCCAGGCTGCCCGACACGCAGGCGACGCGCGACACGCTGAAGACCCAGCTGATCACGCGCGAGCTGCTGCGCCAGACGGCCGAGCGCGCGCATTACGACACGCGTCCGCAGGTGCAGGCCGCGGTCGAGCAGGCGAAGTCGCTGGCGATGACGCAGGTGTGGCTGCAGGACCACATCAAGCCCGCGCCGGTCACCGATGCCGACGTGAAGGCGAAGTACGACGAAGTGGTGGCGGGGCTCGGCGAGACCGAACTGAAGCCGCGCGTGATCGTGCTGAAGGATCGCGCGAGCGCCGACGCCACGCTCGCCAGGCTGAAGCAGGGCACCGATTTCGCGCAGCTCGCGCGGCAGGCCGCCGACGGCCCCAACGCGGCCCAGGGCGGTGCGCTGAACTGGGTGTCGTTCCGCCTGCCGATTCCGCCGGCCGGCGAGCAGGGCTGGCCGCAGCCGCTCGCCGAGGCGCTGCTGAAGCTGCCGGTGGGCGCGGTGACGAACGCGCCGGTCGAGGTCGGCGGCCGCTTCTGGATCCTGCGCCTGGACGAGAAGCGTCCGACGCAGATCCCGCCGTATGCGGATGCCAGGGAAGTGCTGCGCCGCGGCCTCGAACAGGCCGCGCTGCAGAAGGCGACGATCGCCGTGATGGTGGATCTGCTCAAGCAGGCGCAGATCCAGCAGTAAGGGCCGGGCCGCCCGGCCGTGCCGCGTCGCCGCGATGTCGCGGCGGCTCGGCCGGCCACGGGCCCGATGGCGCGACGGCACCGGGGAACGGCCGTCGCCCGAACGACGCCGGCGGGCCGCCGGCATCGCATCGAACGCGCAGCACGCACGATAAAAAACAGCATGAAGAACGCCTCGACTCACGCCTCGACCCGATCCGCCCTGCGCGCGCTCGCGCAGCGCACGGCATTGCGCCGCGCCGGCGCCTTCCATCGCGAAGCGCGGCCGCACGGGTTTGATGACGCAGCGACCCCGGTGCGCCGCTATCGCGGCTGGCAACGCGTGGTGGCGGCGATCGTGGCGATGGTCATGTTCCTCGGGCCGCTGAGCATCACCGTCGAGCAGGGCCGCGAGGCGGCCGGCGTGCTCGCCGCGGGCAGCCCGCGCGCCGGCTTCGCGCCGGGCGTGCTGGCCGAACTGGCCGCGTTGCGCGTGCGGTTCGCGATGCAGGCCGCCGAGGCCGCGCCGATCACCGATCCCACCGCGCCGATCCGCTTCCAGCCCACCATCACGCAGAGCACGGGCCTGGGCGGCGGCGTGCCGGTGGTCAACATCACCGCGCCGAACTCTGCCGGCATTTCGCTGAACCAGTACCAGCAGTTCAACATCGATCCGGTCGGGCTGATCCTCAACAACAGCCTGATGTCGGGCACCTCGCTGACGGGCGGCGAGGTGCGCGCCAACCCGAACCTGTCGGGGCGCGCGGCCAGCGTGATCGTCAACCAAGTGACCGCCACCGGCAGCGGCTTCGCGAGCCTGCTGAACGGCCCGCTCGAAGTGTTCGGCGCGCCCGCCACCGTGGTGATCGCGAATCCGAACGGCATCACCACCGTCGGCACCGGCTTCACCAACACGATCGGCGTGACGCTGTCCACCGGCACGCCGCAATTCCTGAGCGACCTGAACGGCACGCGCGCGAGCTTCGACAACGCCACCGCGATCGGCTACAGCGTGACGGGCGGCCATATCCAGATCGAGGGCAATGCGGGCGTGAACGGCCCGGGCTCGGGCATCGAGGGCACCGTCGGCACCATCGACCTGATCGGCGAGACGATCGGCGTGAACGCGCCGCTGTATGCCGGCACGCGCATCAACGCGATCGCGGGCCGCCAGTTCGTGCTGCCCAGCGCGGTGAGCGCGCAGGGCACCAGCTATGCCACCTCGGCGAACGGCGCCGAGAACACGCTGGCCGCGATCGCCGCCGCCAGCGGCCAGGCGATCGACGCCACCGCTTTCGGCGCGATGACGGCCGGGCAGATCCAGGTGATCAGCACCGCGGCCGGGATGGGCGTGCGCGCCGACGCGCAGCTCGCGGCGAACGCGGGCGACCTCACGCTGTCGTCGAACGGCGACGTGTCGGTGGTGGGGACCGCCGCGCAGCAGCAGGTGACGATCCATGCCAACGGCGACGTCAGCATGACGGGCGCGCATCTCGGCGTGACCGACTACACGGTGCAGGCCGGCGGCGACGTGAGCTCGCAGGGCACGATTCAGGCCGGCGGCAAGCTCGGCGTGAGCGCGGGCGGCAAGGTCTCGCTGGCCAATTCGCAGGCGAACGGCGACATCGCGATCTCCGGCGACGGCGGCGTGAAGCTCGGCGACGTGCAGGGCGGCACCACCGTCAGCGCGGTGGCGAGCCACGCCGACGGCGACGTCGAGATCGACGGCACGCTGCTGAGCGCGAACGGCGTGACGCTGCAGGCCGGGCGCGACGTCGCCGTGGTCGGGCAGATCGGCACCAGCACCCTGCAGGCGAGCGCGCAGCGCAATCTCGGCGTGACCGGCACGGTGCAGACCTCCGGCACCGCGACGCTGCAGGCGGCGAGCGGCGACGCCTCGATCGGCGGCACGCTGGCGAGCGGCGACTCGCTTTCGATCACGGCCGGCCACGACATCGTGTCCACCGGCACGCTGCAGGTGGGCCGCGACCTGCAACTGCAGGCCGGCAACGGCGCGCGCATCGGCGACGCGCAGGTGAACGGCGTGCTGAACGCGCAGGCGCAGGGCGCGGCGGGCAGCGGCGATCTGAGCTTCGACGGCAAGACCCAGGTGGTGGGCGCCATCACGCTGACCGCCGCGCGCGACGTGAACGAGACCGGCACGCTGGCCACCGGCTCGACGCTCGCGATCGACGCACAGCGCGACGTGAACGTGAGCGGCGCGGGCACCGTGCAATCCACCGGGGACCTGTCGATCGCGGCGCACACCGGCAGCGCGAGTTCGCAAGGCACGCTGACCAGCGGCGCGAAGCTGACGGCGAGCGCCGGCCAGGACATCGCGCTGACCGGCAGCACCGGTGCGGTGAGCGACACGCAGCTGAGCGCGGGGCGCGACCTGACGATCGGCGGCACGCTGGCGGGGCAGGGCGCGGCGCTGCTCGAGTCGGGCGGCAATGCCACGCTCGGCGGCAGCACCGGCTATCAGAAGGACCTGACGGTGAGCGCCGGCGGCAATCTGGCCGTGACGGGTTCGGCGCTCGGCAACGTGGTGACGCTGAGCAGCGCGGGCACCCTGACGCTGAACGATGTGCAGTCGAATGCCGCGCTCGCGCTGGCCGCCAACGGCGGCGCGCTGACCGTGAACGGCACGGTCACCTCGCTGTCGGACGCCACAGCGAAGGCGAGCGGCGACCTGAACGTGAACGGCACGCTGCAGAGCACCGGGCGCCTGAACGCGACCAGCGGCGCGGACCTCGCCGTGGCCGGCAGCGTCAACACGCTGCAGACGGGCACCGTGAGCGCGGCGCGCGACCTCTCGGTGACGGGCACGCTGCAGGCCTCGGACACGCTCGCGATGACGAGCGGACGCAACCTGTCGGTGGCGGGCACCGTCAATGCCCTGTCGTCGGCCACGCTCGACGCGGGCGGCGCGGCCAGCATCGGCGGCCTGCTACAGGGCGACGGCACGCTCGCACTGACGAGCGGCGCCGACACGTCGATCGGCGGCAAGCTCGCCGCCACCGGCGACCTCACGCTGCGCAACGCGGCCGGCTCGCTCGCGAGCACCGGCACGATCGGCACGGGCGGCACGCTGCGGATCGACGCGGCACACGACGTCGATCTCGGCGCGGGCGCCACCACGGCGCTGCAGGACATGACGGTGCAGGCCGGCGGCAACCTGAAGGCGGACGGCACGCTGGGTGCCGGCGGCAACGGCACGCTCGCGGCGGGCGGCACGCTCGGCGGGGCCGCCTCGATCGCGGCCGGCCAGGCCGCGACCGTGAGCGCCGGCGGCGACCTCGCGCTGGCCGGTTCGCTGCACGGCAATACCGTGCAGGTGAGCTCGGGCGGCAACGCCTCGCTGCACGACGTGCTCGCGGCCTCCACGATGTCGATCGACGCCGCGCACGATCTCGCCACCACCGGCGCCCTGGTCGGCAACGCCACCGCCTCGCTGCAGGCCGGCGGCGACCTCGCCGTGCGCGGCACGATCGCCACCACCGACAGCCTGACGCTGAAGGCCGGCGGCGCCGTCGAGTCGACCGGCACGCTGCAGACGCAGCACGACCTGAGCGTGCGGGCCGGCGACAGCGCACGGATCGGCGACGCGCAGGTGGCCGGCGCGCTCGATGCGCAGGCGCGGGGCGCGGCCGGCGGCGGCGACCTGAGCTTCGACGGCAACACGCAGGTGACGGGTGCGACCACGCTGGCCGCGGCACGCGACGTGAACGTCACGGGCACGCTGGCCAGCGGCACCACGCTCGCCCTGGCCGCGCAGCGCGACGCGAACGTGAGCGGCACGCTCGCGAGCGGCGCCGCGCAGACGCTCGACGCACAGCGCAGCGTGAACGTGGGCAGCACGGGCACCGTGCAGGCCACGGGCGATCTGTCGATCGCGGCCCACACGGGCAGCGTGAGTTCGCAGGGCACGCTGACCGGCGGCGCGAAGCTGACGGCGAGCGCCGGCCAGGACGTCGCGCTGACCGGCGCGACCAGCGCGGTGGGCGACACGCAGCTGAGCGCGGGGCGCGACCTGACGATCGGCGGCACGCTGGCGGGCCAGGGCGCGGCGCTGCTCGAGGCGGGCGGCAATGCCACGCTCGGCGGCAGCACCGGCTATCTGAAGGATCTGACGGTGAGTGCCGGCGGCGATCTGGCCGTGACGGGTTCGGCGCTCGGCAACGCGGTGACGCTGAGCAGCGCGGGCACCCTGACATTGAACGACGTGCAGTCGAATGCCGCGCTCGCGCTGGCCGCCAACGGCGGCGCGCTGACCGTGAACGGCACGGTCACCTCGCTCGGCGACGCCAGCGCGAAGGCGAGCGGCGATCTGACCGTGAACGGCACGCTGCAGGGCGCGGGGCGCCTCGCCGCCAGCGCCGGCGGCACGCTGAGCGTGGCCGGCGCCGTGAGCGCGCAGTCGGCCACCACGCTCGACGCGGCCGGCGCGATGTCGGTGGCCGGGCAGGTGCGCAGCGGCGACACGCTCACGCTGACGAGCGGCGCCGACACGTCGATCGGCGGCACGCTGGCCGCCACCGGCGACCTCGCGCTGCACAACGCATCGGGCTCGCTCGCGAGCACCGGCAATCTCGCCACCGACGGCAATCTGCGCATCGACGCGGCACACGACGTGGACCTCGGCACGCAGTCCACCACGGCGCTGCAGGACATGACGGTGCAGGCCGGCGGCAACCTGAAGGCGGACGGCACGCTGATCGCGGAAGGCAACGGCACGCTCGCCGCGGGCGGCACGCTCGGCGGCGCGGCCACGATCGCGTTCGGCCAGGCCGCCAGCGTGAGCTCGGGCGGCGATCTCGCGCTCGCCGGTTCGCTGCGCGGCAACACCGTGCAGGTGAATTCGAGCGGCAACGCCTCGCTGCACGACGTGCTCGCGGCCTCCACGATGTCGATCGACGCCACGCACGATCTCGCCACCACCGGCGACCTGCACGGCGGCGCGACGGTCGCGCTGAAGGCGGGCGGCGAGCTCGACCAGCGCGGCGACCTGCAGGCGGCCGGCGACACCACGCTGACCGCGCTGACGGGTGCCGTGAATTCGAGCGGCCCGATCGCCACCAATGGCGCGCTCGCCATCGCGGCGGGCAGCGACGTGGTGCTGTCCGGCACCACTGGCGCGGCCACCGGCATGACGCTGAGCGCGGCGCGCGACGTGGCGGCCAGCGGCGCGCTGACGGTGCTCGCCAACGATCTGAGGATCACCGCGGGCAACAGCGCGAGCCTGGGCGACGTGCAGGCGGCGGGCACCTTCCATCTGGCCGCGAACGGGCAGGCGGGCGGCGGCGACGCCAGCTTCACCGGCACCACCGCGGTGGTCGGCGAGACCGACGTGAGCGTGGCGCGCGACGTGATCGTCAGCGGCGTGCTGGCCGGCGGCGGCGACGGCACCGCCACCAGCCACGCGGCCACCACCGTGCAGGCGGGCCGCGACGTGCTCGTGAACGGCACGCTCGGCAGCGGCGACAAGCTCGGCGTGAGCGCCGCGCGGAACATCACCGTGGGCGCGAACGGGCAGTTGCAGTCGACGGGCGACATGGCGCTGTCCGCCACCGGCGGCAGCATCGGCTCCGGCGGCACGCTGTCGAGCGACGGCAGCCTCGCTGCCACCGCGACGCAGGACCTGACGCTGACCGGCACCACCGGCATCAAGGGCGACACCGCGCTGACGGCGGGGCGCGACATCGGCATCGGCGGCACGCTGGTGGGCAACGGCGCGGCCACGCTCGGCGCGGGGCGCGACGTGACGCTCGGCGGCTCGAGCGGCTTCGCCGGCGACGTGGGTGCACAGGCCGGCCGCGATCTCGCGGTGACGGGTGCGCTGCAGGGCAACGCGGTGGCGCTGACGGCGGCCGGCAACGTCGCGCTGAACGACGTGCAGGCGGCCGCCACGCTGAGCGCCAGCGCGAAGGGCGGGGCGCTCACGCTCGGCGGCAGCGTGGCCGCGGTCGGCGCGACCGATCTGCAGGCCGGCACCGACCTCGCGATCACCGGCCTGCTGCAGGGCACGGGCGACGTGAGCCTCGCGAGCCGGGGCAACACCAGCATCTCGGGCGCCGTGAAGGGCAGCGCGGGCACGCAGGTGCAGGCCGGCGGCGATCTCGGCGTGGCGGGCACCATCGAGACGGGCGGTGCGGCCACACTTGGCGCCGGCGGCGGCCTGACGCTCGGTGGCAGCCTGGTGGCCGGCACCAGTGGCACCGTGCAGGCGGGGCAGGCGCTCGCCATCGGCGGCACGCTGGCCACCGGCGGCGCGCTCGACCTGCGTGCGGGCAGCACCGCGAGCATCGCCGGCAACGTGACGAGCGGTACCGACGCGAAGCTCGACGCGGGCGACGCGATCACCGTGGCCGGCACGCTGCAGGCCACCGGCGCGCTGAGCGTGACGGGCGGCGCCGATACCACCGTGGGCGGCGCGCTCGTGGCGGGCGGCACGCTCACCACCGGCAATGCCGCCGGCGCGTTCGCCAGCACCGGCACCGTGCAGGCCGGCGGCGATCTGTCGATCGACGCGGCGCACGACGTCGATCTCGGCACCGGCCGCACCACCACGCTCGGCGACCTGAACGTCAAGGCCGGGCAGGATCTGGCCGCCAACGGCACCGTGATCGCCCAGCAGGCCGGCGCGCTGAGCGCGGGCGGCAAGCTCGGCGGCGGCGCCAGCCTGGCGTTCGGCGGCGCGGCCACGCTGCAATCGGGCGGCGACATGCAGCTGAGCGGCGCGCTGCAGGCCGCGAGCGTCGCGGCCACCGCGGGCGGCAGCGCGACGCTGCACGACGTGACGGCCGGCAGCACGCTGGCCGTGGATGCCACTCAGGACGTGCACACCACCGGCACGCTGGCCAGCAACGGCACGCTGAACCTGCATGCGGGGCAGAACCTGCTCAACGGCGGCACGCTGCAGTCGCAGGGCGACATGCAATTGAGTGCGACGAATGGCAGCCTGACATCCACCGGCACGCTCGGCGGCAATGCCGCGCTGAGCCTGCAGGCCGGCACCGACCTCGCGCTGGGCGGCACCGCCACGGCGGGCGGGGCCATCATGCTCACGGCCGGGAACGCGCTGAGCGTGACGGGCGCGTTGACGGGGCACGACACGCTCGATGCGAGCGCCGGCACGGATCTCACCGTGTCTGGCAGCGCAGCCGCGGCCGGCGACACCACGCTCGCCGCGAACGGCAATCTGGCCGTGACGGGCAGCGTCGGCGGCGACGGGCGCGGCACGCTGAGCGCCGGCAACGACATCACCGGCGCGGGCACGATCTCGTTCGCGAAGGCCGCGTCGCTCGGCGCGGGCCACGACGTGGCGCAGGGCGGGCTGATCCAGGGCGACACCGTCGAGGTGACGGCGGCCGGCAACGCCGGCGTCACCAACGTGCAGGCCAACGGCGCGCTGACGCTGAAGGCCGCCGGCACCCACGGCGGCGGCGACGCGACCGTGGCCGGCAGCGCTGCCGCGGGCGGCCAGGTCACGGCCAGCGCGCAGCACGATCTCGCCGTGTCCGGCCAGTTGCAGGGCGGCGCCGGCGTGGATCTCTCGGCGGGTACCGACGTGTCGGTCGCGGGCGCGGTGCAGTCGGCCGGCGCGATGACGATCGTGGCGCAGCAGGGCAGCCTGAACGCGACCGGCGGCATCAACAGCGGCGGCACGCTCGGCGTGACCACCGGGCTCGACCTGTCGCTCGGCGCGACCACCAGCGCCGTGGGCGATCTTTCGCTGAACGCCGGGCGCGATGCGCTGCTCGGCAGCGGGCTGCTGATCGGCGACGCCGCCGGCACGCTGAGCGCGGGCCGCGATCTGTCCGGCACCGGCACGCAGTCGTTCGTGAACGGCGCGCTCGGCGCCGCTGCGCAGCGCGACGTCGCGCTCGGCGGCAGCACGCAGGCCGCCTCGGTGAACGTGCAGGCCGGCAACGACGCCACGCTCGAGGACGTGGTGAGCGGCACCACGCTGACGGTGGCGGCGAACGGCAACGCGGGCGGCGGCGATGCCGCCCTGGTCGGCAACGTGGGCGCGAACGGCGCGGTATCGGTGACGGCCGCGCGCGACGTGCGGGTGAGCGGCACGCTCGCCAACGGCGCGACGCAGAGCCTCGCGGCGCAACGCGACGTGACGATTTCCGGCGGCACGCAGTCGGCCGGCGACCTGACGGTGAGCGCGGCGCACGGCAACATCGGCGTGACCGGCAGCGTGGCCGCGGGCGGCGCGCTCGGCATGAGCTCGGCGCTCGACACCACGCTCGGCGGCACCGTGGCCGCCGCGCAGGCGATCACCGTGTCGGCGGGGCAGGACCTGACGCTGGGCGGCACGCTGGCCGGCCAGCAGGGCGGCACGCTGAACGCCGCGCACGACATCGGCGGCGCGGGCACCACCGCGTTCGCGCAGGGCGCGACGCTCGGCGCGGGGCACGACATCGATCTGGGCGGCACGCTGCAGGGCGGCAGCCTCGCCGTGACCGGCGCGAACAGCGTGACGCTGGCCGGCGTGCAGTCCACCACCGGCACGCTGGCGATCACCGCCAACGGCACGGCCGGCGGCGGCGACGTGACCGTGAACGGGCCGGTGACGTCGACCGGCGCGCTGAACGTGCAGGCGGCACGCGACGCCACGCTCGGTGGCGCGACCACCGCGCTCGGCACGCTGACGGTCCAGGCCGGGCGCGACGCCACGCTGGCCGGCACCGCGAACGCGGGCGACGCCGCCACGCTGAGCGCGGCACGCAACCTGAGCACGGGCGACGTCAACGCGGCCGGCAATCTGTCCATGACGGCCGCGAACGGCGCGCTGCAGGCCGGCAATCTGACCACCCAGCACGACCTGAACGCGTCCGCGGCCGGTGCCGTGAACGTGACCGGCAAGACCCAGGCGGGCGGCAACGCCACGCTGACGGCCGGCGGCGACCTGACGCTCGCGGGCGACATCGCCGCGCAGAACGCCGGCACGCTGAGGAGCGGCGGCGCGCTGAACACCGCCTCGGTGGCGTTCGGCCAGTCCGCCACGCTGACGGCGGGCGGCGCGATCGACGTGGCCGGCACGCTGGCCTCGAACGGCGACGTGATCGCGACGGCCGGTGGCGGCATGTCCACCGGGCAGATCAATGCCGGCGGCAAGGTGCAGGCGAGCGCGGGCGGCGACGTCGTGGCGGCCGGCGTGCAGGCCGGCGGCGCCGTCACGCTGACCGCGCAGGGCACGACCGGCAACGGCGACGTGTACGTGGCCGGCGCGCTGGGTTCAGGCGGTGCCACGCAGATCTCGGCGGCACGCGATGCCACGCTGGTGGGCGCCGTGGCCAGCGGTGCCGCGCTCGGCGTGAGCGCCGGGCGCAACGTCGTGCTGCACGACACCGCGCAGTCGAACGGCAACTTCACGCTCGCGGCGGCCAACGGCGTGATCGTGGCCGATCGCGCGCTGACGTCGGGCGGCGACCTCACGGCCACCGCCAACACGATCACCTTCTCGCAGGGCGGGCTCGTCAACGGCAATACCTCGCTGACGGCGGGCGGCGCGCTGACGCTCGGCGGGACCCTGTTCGGGCTCGGTTCGGCGCAGCTGCAGGCCGGCGGCGCGATCAACGCGGGCGCGCTGAGTTTCGCGCAGGACATGAATCTCCAGGCCGGCGCCACGCTGACGGCGGGCGAGATCCAGAGCGCCGGCAAGGTCACGGCCAACGCGGCCGGCGACGTCTCGCTGAGCTCGGTCACCGCCGTGGGCAACCTGTCGGTGAGCTCGCAGGGCGGCAGCATCGGCGCGAGCGGCAAGCTGACGTCCGGCGGCACCACGCACGTGGAGGCGAACGGCAACGTGACCGTGACCGGCGGCGTGTCGTCGTCCGGCGCGATCGACGTGAAGGCCGACAACGGCAACGCCACGCTCGGCGGCCTGACCTCGAATGCCGGCGCCACCGTGCAGGCTGCCAGTCAGCTCACGCTGAGCGGCACCAGCCAGACCGTGGGCGACCTCTCGCTGACGGGCGGCGACGTGAACGTGTCGGGCACCGTGAGCACGTCGGGCAACCTCGCCGTGACCGCGACGCGCACGCTCGACGCGAGCGGCGCGCAGCTCGTGGCATCGCACGACGTGCATCTGAACGGGCAGGACGTGAGCTTCGGCAACGCGCTGGCCGGCGGCAACCTCGATGCGCATGCCAGCGATGCGCTGACGCTCACGGCGGGTACGGTGGGCGTGGTGGGCGCGGCGACGCTGGCGGGCGACAGCGGCGTGACCAACGGGGCGAGCGTGCTGGCGGGCAGCGCGCTGACCGTGAACGCGCCGGGCCTCGTGAACCAGACGGGGGCGTCGCTGGCGTCCACCGGCGCCACCACGATCAACGCCACCAATTTCACGAACAACGGACTCGTGAATGGCGGCACCACCGGGCTGAACATCGGGAACTGGCTGGGCAACAGCGGCGGCGCGCTGATGGGCGTGAACGCGCTGACGATTCACGCCGTGCAGTTCGACAACAGCAACGGCGTGGTGTTCGCCGGCAACGCGAACGACCCGACGAGCCAGACCGGCGACCTCTCGCTGACGGTGACCGGCGGCAACGGCACGCTGAACAACGCCGGTGGGCAACTGCTCGCGCAGCACAACCTCGGCCTCGATCTGTCGAACATGGCGTTCGATCCCACGCAGGGCACGATCAGCCAGGGCGGCGGCCTGTACATCACGGCCGGCTCGATCTACGTGGGCAGCACCTGGAATTACGGCGGGCAGAGCGTGACGCTGAACGGGCTCGGCGGGATCACCAACGTGGGGGTGATGACGGGTACGGCGGCGTTGACGATGTCCACCGGCGGCACGTTTGCAAATTATGGGCAAGTGATCGGTGACGACGTCACGATCAACGGAACGGTCAGCAACGCCGCGAACGCGCTGCTGCATGCGAGCGACACGCTGAATCTGAATGGCACCACGACCAACCGAGGTACGGTCGAGGCCGGGAACACGATCAACGTGACGGGATGGAATTACGACAATCAGTACGGGACGACTCAAGCTCAGGGGAACATCAACTTCAACTTGAGCGGCACCCTTTACAACACTGCCGGGCAAGTGTTTGCAGGGAACAACCTGACGATCGGTGCCGGCGCGGTGATCAACGATCAGACCGCACCGACGGGGTCGGGGCCGGTGACCACGGTCATCAGCGATCCGGCTTTGTTGTTGTCCGGCGCGATCGGCACCGAGACGACGGTTTATGTGAACTGGCCTGGCGATCAGGGGAGCGAATTCGATCACCCGTCTACCTCCAACGTGAACTTGCAAGCGCTCGTTGGAGCTAGCGGTGCCAATGGAAGCAGCATTGGCTTCGTTCAGGAAGCCGACGGGGCATGGTATTACGCGAGTAGTGGTGCCACTCGCTCGATCGCATTGCCGACCGTGTATCAGACGACCTCGACACAGGTGGCTGGCACATCCGGCATCATGTCTGCAGGAAACTCGATTCAGCTCACGGCTGGTTCGCTGTCGAATCAGGGCGGGAAAATCTCCGCGGGCGGCAGCATTTCCCTGTCGCTCGGATCACTGAGCAATGGCCCGGTAGCGCCAACGCAAACGGCGCAGACGACGCAGTATGTCAATCAGGGCGATTACACGGCATTCTTGAATGCGTTGAGGTCGTTGGGTGCCATCGAGTCTCCCAGCCTGACTGGCAACGATGCGAATTGCACGGCTGCAGGCAATTGCCCGGCGAATGAGAACGGGGAAAGCAACTACCCCTATCCCAATACGTTCAGCATCAACGCTGGCTCTGCGGCGCCTTCCGCCTCGTCGTCGGTGAGCAATGCAACGCCGACAGGCATGATCGCGGCAGGTTACGACATCAATGTTTCGTCGGGCGGAAACCTCGTCAACGGTGGCCTGATCTACGCGGGTCACAACGTCAACGTACAGGCCGGTTCGCTTTCCAATCAGGGCGGCAACCAGCAGAACTATTCGTCGAGTGTGGGCTGCGCGTCGGGCGTGCCGAACTCGGCCTGCGGCAACGCCGGCCAGCCGCGTGGCAACAACCCGAACACCACGAGCTTCGGCTACAGCCAGAGCGACGCCACGATCTACGCCGGCAACGACCTGGTGGTGGCCGCCGGCAGCATCGACAACACCTACGGCAACCTGCTCGCCGGGCACGACATCGTGCTGGGCGGCGTGGGTTCCACCGCGAGCTCCACCACGCCGGCGGCGAGCCTGACCAACACGTCGGGCAACATCATCGCCGGCAACAACATCACGCTCAACGTATCGGGCGCGATCACCAACACGCTGCCGCCGCCCGTGCCGGTGCACGAGAACTACGGCACGCAGGAGCAATACGCCGGCTGCATGACCGCGGGCGGCTACAAGGAAAGCTACTGCGAGGCCTACGTCGATCAGCAGTCGGGCAGCTCTTCCGTGATCAGCGCCGGCAACAAGCTCGACATCAACGCCGGCTCGCTGACCAACATCGGCAGCCTGATCGCGGCCGGCAACGACGCCACGATCGCCGTGGCCGGCCCGGTGGTGAACGAGGCGCAGACGCTCAATGCTTACTGGCACTCGCACTGGGTGCAGGAAACGGGCATGTTCAGCTCGGACAAGCGTCACGACATCTGGGCCTGCGGCTCGGTGGCCGAGTGCACGGCGCTGTACGGCAGCGCCTATACCAACAGCGGTGGCCAGATCGATCCGCCCACGCCGGTCGGCAACATCGCCGCCACGATTCAGGCGCCGAACCTGTCGATCACGTCCGGCGGACAGATCCAGAACATCGGCAACGTGATCGGCACCTCCGTGCAGCTGACGGGGCAGAAGCTGATCAACGGCATCACGCAGCCGAACACGTATACGCCGACGGTCAGCGCGCCGCAGCGCGTGATCACGCTGAGCCCGGCCACGCTGCCGGGGCTGAACCTGTCGATTCCGCGCACGGTCGGCACGGGCACCTTGCCCACGCCGGTGGCGGGCACGGCTTCGTACGTCGACGGTTCGCTGGGGGCTTCCGGGATCGGCGATCTCGGCCCGCAGAACCTGATCGGCAACCTGCCGACTAGCCTGCAGCCGAGCTCCACGCTGTTCTACTACAACCCGCAGGAGGAAGACCTACTGCTGCAGCAGGCGTCGCTGCAGCAGACCGGCAAGGCGTCGTTCATCGACGGCCTCAGCACCGACAGCGAGAGCGGCATGTCGGTTGTGGAACAGGAGAA
This sequence comes from Burkholderia sp., assembly GCA_030151225.1. Lineage (GTDB taxonomy): Bacteria > Pseudomonadota > Gammaproteobacteria > Burkholderiales > Burkholderiaceae > Burkholderia. Next base: position 57,334 of record JASLEG010000288.1, read on the forward strand.
GGCTTACCTGTATCAGAACGCGATCGACTACGCGAAGCAGAACAATCTGCAACTGGGGCAGGCGTTGTCGCAGACGCAGGTGAATCAGCTGACGCAGCCGATGCTGTGGTACGTGGAGCAGACCGTGCCCGATCCGTCGTGCACGGCCACCGGCACGGGAACCTGCCCGACGATCACGGCGCTGATGCCTCAGGTGTATCTGCCGCAGGACACGTCGGCGATGAGCGCGGGCGGCAACATCACTGGCCAGAACGTCGCGCTGAATTTCAACACCGACGGCAACGGCAGCATCCTGAACACCGGCAGCATCAGCGCGTCGGACACGCTGAAGGTGGACACGACGACGCTGACGAACCAGGCCAATCAGGTCAACGTCGGCGAGATCTGGCAGAAGGTGGAGGGCGGCTACATCGACACCACCGGCACGACGGTTCAGCCGGGCGGCTTCATGAGCGCCGCGAACATGGACCTGAACGTGCAGACGCTGAACCAGATCGGCGGCGCGCTGGAAAAGCTCAATGCGGACGGCACGGTCGATACGGCGGGTACGCAGGCGCTGATCGCGCAGTTGCAGGCCACGCTGGGCGCGAACTTCACGCAGACGACGGTCAGCGACAACCTTCATCAGGATTTCGTGAAGGAGGGCGGGTCGTTCGGGATGGATCAGATCGGCATGCTCGTGGTGGCGGTGGTCGCGTCGATTGTGACCTACGGTGCGGCAAGCGCCGCGATCGGGGCGACTTTGGGAGCGTCTGGCGGCACGTTCGCCGCAGCGGCCGAAGCGACGGCAACTGCTGCTGCGTCGAGTGCGGGCCTGGGCAACATGGTGCTGTCGGCGGCAATCGCAGGTGTTGTGTCGAGCAGCGCGAGCCAACTGGTTGGCACCGGCAAAATTAATTGGGGCAGCGCGTTCGAGGCTGGCGCGGTTGCCGCGATCACGGCCGGGCTGACGAACGGGATAACGTACAACAGTGATACGGGATCGCTTGGCTTCCAGACCGGACCCATTACAAGTAATTCGGGGCTGGTAAGTTTGGGGAGTCTCGCTGGAGTGCAACCGGTTGTTGGTACATCAACAAGTCAAGCTCTTGGATCGACGCTTTCGACGATCGAGACGCGCGGCTTGGCAATGCTGGCGGATGGTGTGATCAGTGCCGGTGTGAGTACGTCGATCGAGGGCGGCAGCTTCCTCGATTCGCTGAAAGGTTCGCTGGTTAGTGAGGTGTCGGCTGTTGCCGCCAACTCGATTGGCGATCTGGCTGCCGAGGATCACTCTCCGATTCCTGTCGGTTCACCGGAGTACGTATTCGTACATGCCGTGTTGGGTTGTGCTGCGTCGGCGGTGGGGGGGACCGGGTGTGCGAGCGGGGCATTGGGCGGAGCCATATCGGCCGGACTGAATCCTATCATCGATGCCAACGGTGATCTTTCGGCCGCTGAGCTTGCGGGTATCAACACGCTGGTGAGTGGTACCGCTGCCGGCCTGCTCGGTGTCGATGTGCAGGGAGCAGTGAATTCTGCACAGAATGAGACGCTGAATAACTGGCTGAACCATGTCAAGCCGAGCACGATGGTTTTGTCGGATCAACAGCAATACGACCGAGCCACGCGTGCGTGCAGTACTGGCGATCAACAGGCATGTGCCACGGCAAAGTCGCTTCAGACGTTGTCACAGCAGAACGATGCGTTGTTGGCAAGTGCATGTTCCGGTGGATCTGGCTCGTCAACCTGCAGGGCAGCCGCGGCCGCCGCGATAGCTGGTGGATACGACGTTCAGTTCGTCAACGGGATGGCCTATGCGTTTGATCCAAATTTGCCGGCAATCAAGGCAGTCGGTGATCCATATGACGTGATCTATGGGAATTCGTTTGATGGTCAGTTGGCGAAGAGCACCGCTGACGGGCTTCAATTTATCCCGTTCGAGATCCCGGGCGTGGCAGCAGTTGCAAGGTTTTTTGGCATTGGAACAGATGTCGGAAGTAGTGCAGCTAAAGATGCATTGGCTGGATCATCGACGTCTGATCGGCTAATAGTCGGTGACCAGCCGTACGCGGGCCCCACGGGAACTTGGGACGGCGGTATGAGTCATCCCGTTGGATCGAATGGGACGGCTCCGAATGTTGTTGGAAGTGCCACAAACAGTGGGGCCACGGCGGGTAGTGCGGCAGACATGACTACTGCGGCGCAATTACGAACGCAGTTAAGCTTGCAACAGGCTGGTATTCTTGACTCGAATGGACAGCTTACTGCTCAGGCCATCAAAAGCTCTGACGCTATTCCGCTGGCCGATGGCGTAATTAAGAATCCAACTGTGGTGAGCGAACTTACAAGTGACGGGTCGAATATTGCCGACTGGGGCAAGTACACAACGCAGTCGGCAACGATGCCAAATGGGCAATCGATGCAGGTTCATTACTACATGAACTCGGTTACGGGTAAGGTCGATTACGTTACGCCCGACTTCAAGGTGAAAGGGGTGGTGAAACCATGAAAGTGCGTTATGCAAGACCGCGTGACTATAAGGGGCAAGGAGATGATCCAAGCTTCACCTTAGGGAAGACGTACGTTGCCCTTGGCGTTCGTTTCCAACCAGAAGGTCGTCCAGCAATGGTCACGGTTCAGCGGGACTCCGATAACACGCCCGTCTTGGCTGAGCTTCAATGCTTCGATGTTGTTGACCCGGCAGTCCCAGACGACTGGAGCTTTTTGGATTTCGGTAGCGGGCGCTATGCCATAGCGCCCAGAGAGTTTGGGGGTGATTTCTGGGATCGCTTCCATGACGCGAACCCGGAAGCTGAAAAGACGTTTGAACAGGTCATAGAGAAACTCAAGGGTTTCCACGAAAACTGAACTGCAAGTGCAGCGACCTTAGAGTCGCTAACATAACCTAGACGTGAAGCTGCGAACGTCGTATCGTCTGCGGCATGGCAAGACGCAAAATCAGCAATGAATTGTGGGTGGCGCTGGAACCTCTGATTCCGGAGTTCACTCCCTCGCCCAAGGGCGGA
>JASLEG010000336.1 GCA_030151225.1 Burkholderia sp.
TCCTTCACACGGCCGCCGCGGATCAGCACAACCGAGTGTTCCTGCAGGTTGTGGCCTTCACCGCCGATGTACGAAATCACTTCGAAACCGTTCGTCAGACGAACCTTGGCGACCTTACGGAGTGCCGAGTTCGGCTTCTTCGGCGTCGTGGTGTACACACGGGTGCACACGCCGCGACGCTGGGGGCAGTTCTGCAGGGCCGGGCTCTTGCTCTTGGTCGTTTCCGACTCACGGCCTTTGCGAACCAATTGATTGATGGTTGGCATTGTGTATTCCTGAAAATGACAAAAACCGGCACGCCGATGTCGGGCAAAGCGACGACGACATGCCTGTGGCGATCCGAATCCCGCCTGAAACCGGCAACACCGCGATGGCCGACGCATGACGTCGGCACGTGTGTTTACCTACCGAGAACCGGAACCCGGCATCATAAAGCAAAAATCTCAAGCGAGTCAACAGCTTGCGCGCTTGTCGGCGCAAGCCTGCGTGACGAATCGGTGACAGATGCGAAGGCCGCGCCCGTCAGGCCGCCTCCACGACTTCGAGGATTTCGTCGCCGAAGCGATCGAGCTTGCGCGCGCCGATGCCGGGAATGTGGCGCAGGTCCTCGATCGATTCCGGCGCGTTGCGCGCGATCTCGGCGAGGGTCGCATCGTGGAAGATCACGTAGGCCGGCACGCCGTCGCTCTTGGCGGTTTCGGCGCGCCAGGCGCGCAGCCGCTCCCAGCAGGCCCGCTCGTCGGCCGACATGCCGGCCGTGGGATCGGCGCGCGCCCCGCTGCGCGTCGAGGACTGGCGCGAGCTCTTCGGCTTCACGTAGCGGCGCAGCGTGACCGTCTCCTCGCCCTTGAGCACCGGCTTGCTGGCTTCGGTGAGCACCAGCGCGCCGAAGCCGCCGTGATCGACGGCCAGATAGCCGAACGCCACCAACTGGCGGAAGATCGCGCGCCATTCGGGTTCCGAGAGCTCGGCGCCGATGCCGAACGTGCTCAGCGTGTCGTGGCCGCGCTGCTGGATCTTTTCCGTCCTGGCGCCGCGCAGGATCTCGATCAGGTGGCTCGAGCCGAAGTTGAAGCCGCTCGCGCGCTGCGCGCGGAACACGCAGGACAGCGCCATCTGCGCCTCGCGCGTGGCGTTCCAGGTAGCCGGCGGCTCGAGGCAGGTGTCGCAGTTTCCGCACGGCTGGCTGGACTCGCCGAAATAGCCGAGCAGGCGCACGCGGCGGCACGAGGCGGTTTCGCACAGGCCCAGCAGCGCGTCGAGTTTGGAGGTCTGCACGCGCTTGTGCGCATCGTCGGCATCCGACTCGTCGATCATCTTGCGCTGCTGCACCACGTCGCCGAGCCCGTAGGCCATCCAGGCATTGGCGGGCAGGCCGTCGCGGCCCGCGCGGCCGGTTTCCTGGTAGTAGCCCTCGACGCTCTTGGGTAGATCCAGATGGGCCACGAAGCGCACGTCGGGCTTGTCGATGCCCATGCCGAACGCGATCGTGGCGCACATCACCACGCCTTCCTCGCGCTGGAACGCCTCCTGGTGGCGCTGGCGCACCTCGAACTCCATGCCGGCGTGATACGGCAGCGCGCGCACGCCCTGGGTCTTGAGCCAGTCGGCGGTTTCCTCGACCTTGCGGCGCGACAGGCAGTAGACGACGCCGGCGTCGGTCGTGCCGTCGGCATTGGTGTGCTCGGCGCGGATGAAGTCGAGCAGTTGCGAGCGCGCGTTGTCCTTCTCGACGATCCGGTAGCGGATATTCGGCCGGTCGAAGCTCGACACGAACACGCGCGCATCGTCGAGCGCGAGCCGCTGGATGATCTCGTCGCGCGTGATCGCGTCGGCCGTGGCGGTCAGCGCGATGCGCGGCACGTACGGGAAGCGCTCGTGCAGCACCGACAGCTTGATGTATTCGGGGCGGAAATCGTGCCCCCATTGCGACACGCAGTGCGCCTCGTCGATCGCGAACAGGCCGATGCGGGTGCGCTCGAGCAGGTCGAGGAAGCGCGGCGTCATGAGCCGCTCGGGGGCCACGTAGAGCAGGTCGAGCTCGCCGTCGCGCATTGCGCGCTCGGTGGCGGCCGCCTCGGCGCCCGACAGCGTGGAGTTGAGGTAGGCCGCCCGCACGCCCACTTCGGTCAGTGCAGCGACCTGATCCTGCATCAGAGCGATCAGCGGCGAGACCACGATGCCGGGGCCCTGCCCCGCCTCGTGGCGCACCAGCGCCGGAATCTGGTAACAGAGCGACTTGCCGCCGCCGGTCGGCATCAGCACCAGGCAGTCGCCGCCGGCCGCCACGTGCTCGACGATCTCCCCCTGCTGGCCGCGAAAGGCCGGATAACCGAAAACTTCGTTCAGGATTTCGAGCGCGCGCGACATGAGGCAGACAGTGACCGGATGAAAATCAAGGCTGCATTTTACAGACAGAACCCGCGCCGCCCGCGCCTTCGTTGTCGCCCTGGCCATTCGGACGATCGCTCGCGTCTCGTTGCGCGGTGATCGAGGCCTCGGACGACCCGGACATCCGTCCCGACATCGGTCGCGCATCGATCGAGATCGCGACGCTCTCGCGCACCCCGCCGATGTCGAGCACGACGCGGTTGGCGAAGCCGTACACGTGCCCGCGCAGGGCCACGCACACCTGATCGTCGTGATCGGCGCCGACCGTGGCGCGTTCGCTGTCGGTGATCAGGAACGGCGCGCGGCGGTCCATCAGGCTGCCGAGTGTGTCGGCATCGACCACGCGCCCGGACAGGTAGTAATCGTAGAACAGCGGCACCACAGCGCCGTGATCGACACGCCGCACCACGTAGAGCGTCAGGCCGGGGCGCAGCACCTGCGTGCGCACGATCGAATCGCCGGGCACGCGATGATGGCGCAGATACCACCAGCCCGGCAGCGCGAGCACGCACAGCAGGATGCACAGCGAAAGCCCGGCCACACCGATCCGGCGGTTCGTCGCCACAAGGTTGCTCATGATTCGGTCACTCCTCGGCCGGCGGACGGCGCGCGATCGAGGAGGCTGAAGATCACGCCGGCGCGGGCGCCGGTTCAAGCGCGCCGGCCTGAAGATGGAAAAGACGAGCACCGACATTAGCACCCGCCCCATCTCGAAACAACGGAACGAACCCTGCACCCGGCCATCCGGCTGGCTTGTGGGCTAGCGGCGCGCCTCGCCGAAGCCGCCGAAGAACGCGCGCGCATTCGCCTCGAGGCTCGCGATGTGATAGCCGCCCTCCTGCACGATCACGGTCGGCAGGCGCAGCGCACCCACCGCGCCGCCGAGCCGGCCGAAGCCCTCGGTCGTCACCGCCACCTTCGATTGCGGATCCTCGCGATAGATGTCGAAGCCGAGCGCGAGCACCAGCGCGTCGGGCGCGAAGCGCTGCAGCACGCGCATCGCGTCGTCCAGGCGCGCGAAGAACGCGGCCTCCGATGCGCCGTGCGGCATCGGCAGGTTCACGTTGTAGCCGTGCCCGGCGCCGCTGCCCGCCTCGTCCTCGTAGCCGGCCACGACCGGATAGAAATTGGTCGGATCGCCGTGGATCGACACGTACAGCACGTCGTCGCGGCCGTAGAAGATTTCCTGCACGCCCTGGCCGTGATGCATGTCGGTGTCGAGGATCGCCACCCGGCCGTGACGTGCGCGCAGCGATTGTGCCGCAATCGCTGCGTTGTTCAGGTAGCAGAAGCCGCCCGCCGCGTCGCGTCGCGCATGATGGCCGGGCGGCCGGCACAGCGCCCAACGCTCGCGCGCGCCGTCGTTCACGTCGGCGGCGGCCGCGAGCGCGCTCTGCGCCGACCAGTACGCGGCGCGCCACGTCTGCTCGCCCACCGGGCAGCTGCCGTCGGCCAGGTAGCGCGCCGCCCGCGCGAGCACGCCGCGCAGCGGATTCGGCTCGCGCACGTAAACGTTCGACATCACTTCGTCGCCCCAGTCGTCGGGCATGCGCTTCCAGTCGCGATGCGCCTCCTCGAGGAAGCGCAGATAGTGCATGTCGTGCACGGCCGCGATCGGCGCGGTGCCGCGGTCGGCCGGCTCGGCCACCTCGAAATCGAGCGCGGCGGCCGCCGCCACGAGCCGCGCCGCGCGCTCGGGAATCTCCTGCGGCTCGCGCATCTGCCCGCGCGACAGGTAGCTGCGCGGATGATGCAGCAGCTGCTCGGGATGGAAGTAGGTTTTCATCGGTTCTCCGGATTGTGGGATCAGGTCAGCGCGATGCGCGGTGCCCGGCGCGCGCGAGCACCGCGTGCAGCAGCACGTTGGCGCCCGCACTCACGTCGTCGGGCAACGCATGCTCCGCTTCGTTATGCGAAAGACCGTCCACGCAGGGTATGAACACCATCGCGCTCGGGCAGCGCCGCGCGAGCAGGATCGCGTCGTGTCCGGCGCCGCTGACGATCGGCTCGTGGACATGGCCGAACGCTTCCGCGCCCTGACGGACCAGCGCGACGCATGCCGCGTCGAACGGCGTGGCGGGGCTGCGCCAGTGGGTGTCGATCTCGACGCGCAAGCCGCGAGCGGTGGCGATGCGCTCGAAGGCCGCGCGCATCTCGCGCTCGATCGCATCGACCTGCGCGTCCTCGTGGTGACGCAGATCCACGCTGAAGCCGAGCCGTCCCGCGATGGTGTTGCGCGACGCATTCGGAATCGACAGCTGGCCGACCGTGGCCAGCGCACGCGGCGCATGATCGGCCACGATCCGTTCGAGCTCGAGCGCCATCTGCGCGCTCGCGAACAGCGCATCCCTGCGATACGGCATCGGCGTGGTGCCGGCATGCGCGGCCACGCCCGTCACCGTCACGTCGAGCCAGCGGATCGCCTGGCCGCCTGTCACCACGCCGATCGTCGTGCCGCTCGCCTCGAGCACCGGGCCCTGCTCGATGTGCGCCTCGAAATACGCGTCGACGCGCTCGACTGCATGCTCGCCACGGCAGCCGCCCGCGTCGAGCGCGCTCGCGAGCGTCGTGCCGTCCGCATCGCGCGCGGCCAGTGCCGTATCGAGCGGCAGCGCGCCGGTGAACACGGCAGAGCCCAGCATCGCCGGCGTGAAGCGCGCGCCCTCCTCGTTGGTCCACGACACGATCTCGATCGGCTTGTCCGTGACGATGCCCGCGTCGTCGAGCGCGCGCACGAGCTCGAGGCCGGCCAGCACGCCGTAGACGCCGTCGAAGCGGCCGCCCTCGGGCTGCGTGTCAAGATGGCTGCCCACCAGCACCGGCGCCGCGCGCGGATCGGCGCCGGCGCGGCGCGCGAACAGGTTGCCCACGGCGTCGGTGGCCACGGTCATGCCGGCCTCGCGGCACCATTGCGAGAACAAGGCGCGGCCGCGCAGGTCGGCCTCGTCGAGCGCGAGGCGACGCACGCCGCCGCGCGCGGTGGCGCCGATCTCGGCCATCTCCATGAGGCTGCGCCAGAGGCGGTCGCCGTCGATTCGTACTTGCGGTTTCATTCGTGCTCCTGATCGTGTCGGGGAGGCGCGTCGCGTGACGTGTGATGTGCGCGCGCCTCGAGTCGTGCGCCGGCGTGACGCTCAGCCCTGCCCGCTCAGCGCGGGATCGGCCTCCTGAGCACCGTCGCGCTGCGCGCCGCGCCGCGCATCGAGCGCCGCGATGCACACGAGCGAGATCGCGGCGAGGCCCGTGTAGAACACCGCGAGCGGCCACCATTGGCCCGTGTAGCGATGCGCGAGCCAGGTGCCCACCAGCGGCGTCAGCCCACCCGCGATCGCGCCGCACACCTGGTAGGCGAGCGAGATCGCCGAGTAGCGGATCCGGGTCGGGAAGATCTCGCTGATGAAGCCGGCGATGACCGAATAGAAGCCGGCCATGCACACCACCGCAAGCGCGATGCCGATCACGATCGACATCGTGGTGCCGTGCTGCACGAGCACGAACATCGGATACGGCGAGAGCATCGCGAACAGCGCGGCGAGCTTCAGGAAGCGCGCGCCGCCGATGCGCTCGGCGAGCCACGCCGCGCACGGCTGGGATAGCAGCTGCACGATCGCCACCACGAACAGGCAGTCGAGGATCGTGGAGCGCGTCACGCCCACGTACTGGGTGGTGTACGCGATCATGAAGGTATTGGTGAAGTACACGCCGGCGATGCCGATCGTGTTGGCGCCGATGCCGAGCAGCACGAGCGCGCGCGCCGAACGCAGCACCTCGGCGATCGGCAGCTTCGCCGTGCGGCGTGCCTCGCGCAGCTGCGCGAACTCGGGCGACTCGTTCACACCGAGCCGGATCAGGATGCCCACCACGAGCAGCACCGCGCTCGCGAGGAAGGGCAGCCGCCAGCCCCAGGACAGGAAGGCGGCCTTGTCCATCGAGGTGACCGCGCGAAACGCCATCAGCGACAGGATCAGGCCGGCCGGACTGCCGAGCTGCGCGAACGACGCGAAGAAGGTGCGGCGCCCCTGCGGCGCATGCTCGCCGGCCATCAGCACCGCGCCCCCCCACTCGCCGCCCACCGCGATGCCCTGCACCACGCGCAGCAGCACGAGCAGCACCGGCGCGAGCACGCCCACGGTCGCGTAATCGGGCAGCAGCCCCACGCAGACGGTGGCCACGCCCATCATCATCAGCGTGGTCATCAGCGCCTTCTTGCGACCGATCCGGTCGCCGAGGTGGCCGAAGATCACACCGCCGAGCGGGCGCGCGAAGAAGCCCACCGCGAAGGTCGCGAACGAGGCCATGGTGCTGACGAAGCGATCGCCCGACGGGAAATACAGCTCGCCGAACACGAGCGCCGCGGCGGTGGCATAGATGTAGAAGTCGTACCACTCGATCATCGTGCCGATGAAGGCGGCGGCGGCCGCTCGGGCCGGCTGACGGACGTTCCGGGATTGCGGGGGCATGCGGGGCTCCTCATGCGCGGGCGCGGGTCGCTCGGGCCCGGGGCGCGCTGGTCGCGTGACGGTTCACGGGAAGGTGAAGGTGTGCAAGGCCGTCCGGACCGGCCGCGCACCGTGTCTTTATCGGCAGCCAGAAAACATTAGTCAAATTTCAAGTTTTTATTCTGAATATAATTTCAACTAATGGTTTGATCGTACGATCCCTGCCTGCCCGGAGCCGCGATGCGTGCCGACTTCACCCGCTTCCTGAACGACCGTCTCGACTGGAACCTGCTGCGCACCTTCCTCGTGATCATGCAGGAGCGCAGCCTGAGCCGGGCCGCGGCGCGCCTGCACGTCACGCAGCCGGCCGTGAGCCAGGCGCTCAAGCGCCTCGAGGACGCGCTCGAACACCGCCTGATCGAGCGGCGCGGCCCCTACTTCGCGCCGACCGAGGCAGGCGAGGCCGTGTACCGCATCGCCAGCGACCTGTACGGCACGATCTCGCGGCTCGACTCCGAGCTCGACGAGCGCACCGTCGACATCACCGGCGCGATCCGCCTGCTCACCATCAGCCGCATCGAGTCGCCCGTCTACGACGAATTCCTGGCCGACTTCCATCGCAGCTACCCGCGCATCGACCTGCAGATCGAGGTGATGCGCTCGTCCGACATCCAGTCCTCGCTGCTGCAGAAGACGGCCACGGCCGGCCTCGGCCTGTGCCGCGCGCCACACGAGAAGCTCGAGATGCGGCCGTTCCTGCGCCAGCGCTACGCGATCTTCTGCGGCCGCCACCACCGCCTGTTCGGCAAGTCGCAGCTGACCATGAACGACCTGCTGGCCGAGAACTTCGTGTCCTTCACGAGCGACCAGATCGGCGACAGCCTCTCGCCGCTCACGGTGTTCCGCGACCAGAAGGGCTTCACGGGCCGCATCGTGGCCTCCTCGCCGAGCCTCGACGAGGTACGCCGGCTGATCTTCGCCGGCTACGGCATCGGCTGCCTGCCCGAGCACATCGTGCGCGACGACCTGGCCCGGCAGCGGCTCTGGCGCCTGCCGCCCGACGAAGGCCTGATCGACGTGGACGTGTTCATGCTCTGGCACCGCGAACGCAAGATGAACGCGGCCGATCTCGCCTTCCTCGAGAGCCTGGAGCGCCACATGCTGCGCTACTCGTTCGCCGAACGGCTCGGCGGCGACTGAAACCGACGGACGAAAAAAAACCGCCCGGTCGAAACCGGGCGGTTTGATGGGCGGACCCTCGAAGGCGGCTCGCGCCGCCTGCGATTACTCCGCGCTCGGGTGCTGCTGCGACTCGACGGCGTCCGGCGTGTCGGCCACCGGAGTTTCCGGAATGCCGAAGTCGAATGCCTCTTCCGCCGCGATCTGGTCGAAACGCTCGCGATCCGAGACTTCCTTGTTCCGGCGTGCCTTGTGGAACGCCAGACCGGTACCGGCCGGGATCAGACGGCCGACGATCACGTTTTCCTTCAGGCCACGCAGATCGTCGCGCTTGCCCATGATCGCCGCTTCCGTCAGCACGCGCGTCGTTTCCTGGAACGATGCCGCCGAGATGAACGAATCGGTCGACAGCGACGCCTTCGTGATACCCAGCAGGATGTTCTCGTAGATCGCCGGGCGCTTGTCGTCCGCGATCATGCGATCGTTTTCGTCAAGCATGTCCGAACGCTCGACCTGCTCGCCCGGGATGAAGCGCGTATCACCGTTGTCGGTGATCTGCACACGACGCAGCATCTGGCGAACGATCACCTCGATGTGCTTGTCGTTGATCTTCACGCCCTGCAGACGATACACGTCCTGCACTTCGTCGACGATGTAGCGCGACAGCGCCTCGATACCCTGCAGACGCAGGATGTCGTGCGGATCGGCCGGGCCGTCCACGATCATTTCGCCCTTGTTGACGACCTGAGCATCGTGGACCAGCACCTGCTTTTCCTT
>JASLEG010000391.1 GCA_030151225.1 Burkholderia sp.
GGTGGATATAGGGAGCTAGAACCGCCTTGGCTAGCCATCGTTGTGGGAACACGACGGGATGAGGAGCTTCGATCTGGCCCGTATACACCAGAGAATCGGGACGTGGTGGGGAGAAATGAGGATGCTCGCTTGCTTCTATCCGAGGTCACAACAGTGCTGCCGTCGCCGGGGAGCCTAACAGGGGCACGGTAAATGTCCTCAGACCAGTCTTCAATCTGGCGGTTACGCTTTCTCCGGTCAGAGCTCTGAGATGTCTTGGCGGCGGCATAATTGCGGCTGATGAACCATTGGAAAACAAGAGCCAGGGCGAATCTGGCTCCGACAACCGAGAGAATCAAAACCAGAGCGCAGTAGAGCACGACCTTGGAGGCAATGCAGCCAACAGTCTCGGTGTCAATGGAGCCAACCTTGATGATGTCCTGGAAGCACTGCATATTCTTCTTGTCGGCCGAAGATTGGAACATTCGCGTCACATCACGACCGCGGATCGCCTTGTTAACGTCGGAGTTCGTGTCTCGCAGCTCCTTGAAACGATCAGGGATCTGGACCTGGCTTTCGTTGAACCAGTTGAGAAGATTGAGGTCCAGGACGCTGCCGGAATAAGCAATCAGGTTGCGGGAACTGTTTTTGATGTCATCCCACGTAAAGTACACATCAGCCGTGCCGCGAAGATCGAGATAAAAGGCATTTCGGGCATTGACCGTGGTATGGCAGGAATAGCCAAGATAATACGGAATAGTCAAGTTGGGTTGAGACGACCCATCTTGGTTGAAAGTTGTGCATGGGAAATACCAAGCCAGGTCGCCAGAGGGATCAGTTGGGACATCAGAGCCGTCAGCAAGGGTGATTAGGTCCTTGCAGTTGCCGTTGACGTTTTGGAAGAGAAAGCTGCCATCTTCTCCGGAGTGCTTCTGGGGAAGGTCAAACAGAACGTTGGCGCCCAGTCCATCCTGCCTCAAGGGTATACCTTCAGCGGGGGGGTGGTGAGAGTTGGACAAATCGTACGCAACTCCGTGGAAAATCATGTAGCCACCGGAGACCTCGTTTACACGTAATCTGACTGGAGGAGAGCTGCACACGGCGGCAGTAAAGCCAAATGTCAGGAAACCGACAATGGCCATGATGGCCAGGATGATGCTAATCAATCCCATCTTTTCTCTCCATGCTCGGCGCTGGGCTCTCGTCGGCTTGCAGCATCCGAGGATGAAATCAGGGCACCAGAAAGTCACAATGGCGCAGTAAACATTCCAGAAGCTGGGCGGCCGCAGCTCCTCAGTCGGCTTGGACTTGCGTTTCGAAGATCGCTTGCTGTTCTCTTTTGTGATCTTGCCCGACACCCGGCGCTGTTGGGTTTTGGTGGCATTCTTTTCGTGGTCTCCGCTGGCGGTTCGGCTGCGAGATGGGCGTGGAGTCTCGTCGGTGACACTTTCAGTATTGGCGGATCGCTCTGTCGATCCAGCCAAGTTTTCCAGCAAGGGGTCATTTCCCGTGGACGAGGGCAGGACGTTCATATTGGCAGCATGGCGGTGGTAGTGGTAGTTTCTGTGGTCCCTGTCGATGCGGTTCCTTTCCGGCCTGATCAGGCTTCTCTTACGGGTGAAAGCAGGGTCGGGAGTCCTGCCCGCTTGGGGGTAAGGCTCCGTAGGCGACAGAGGCATACTCTCTGTATTCACATTAGAGTTCGAAATAGTTTCGGCGTATGAGGAGACGGATTTCCCACGATGATGCTGACCGGGAATTGAAGGTTCGTATGCGCCGGTTTCGACATCCATGGGTCGCGCGCGTCGCGATGCCGGCGGACTTCGATAGCTTGTCCGGCGATCGTAGCTGGGGCTAGCCCCGGGCCTCTCAGGCAGAGACATTGCTCTTATATGAAGAATGTCAGTGACCAAACGTCTTGTTGCTGCGGCAGGGTGACCGTTGGGGACAGCATTCCAAAGGGACAGACAAGCAGAGGTCCGCCCTTGCGCTGCAGGCGATGATTCAGTGACCGAAGTCGAGGGAACAAAAAGGGAACAAACGAAGAGGGAGAAACCCAACCTGTTCACTCTACTGCCTCACTTTTGAGGGTGAAGAGCGGCTGGCGAAAATGAGGCGACAACGGAAGGAAATAAACACAGATGCTCACCCGATGCGAAGTCAGCGCAGCAAACAAACAATGCGCAGCCAATTGGCGAGGGGCGGGTTGTTTGGGAGACGGGCGATGGTCTGTTCAGCCTGCCAAAAACAGAACTGCGCTAAGGCGTTGCGGGTGGGGAAGAGGGAAAATATGGAGGCTGTAACCACACAAAGCCAGCGGGTGAGGGCGCTGTCTTAGCGGTCGCAGCAGTGCTCCGTAGTGCCTAAGCAGGTACTAATCAAATCAAATCCAATCCAGCTTCCACCACGGCGGCCCACTCGCAACGAGCTTCTCCCGGTCGTTGAAGTAATGGATTCGATTCTAAGCGAAAGTCGGACTCGGGGCCAAGAGGGAGAAATCGATCGAGGCAGCACTGGTAGGCGCAAGCGATCGGTGGTTCCCAGGGGTAAGAGTAAGGCGCTCAGCAGAGAGGCAAGCGAAAGTAGAGGCGTGGCAGCGAGCGACACGAGCCAGCAGAACCGTTTCGGATAGAGAGAAAATGGGAACGGACGACGCAACTCGCGATAGGAACAGGCGCGATGGACGATGTCGTGCCGATTGCGAGAGGCGACGCGCAAAACACGCCGCAAGAACGAGTGGAAGTCCAGGAACTGAACGAGAGACGATGAGCGCGGCCTTGTCCCCAGCGCTCGCAGAGAGATTCTGGTTGGGTTAGGGGGGAAGTTCGTCCAGGCGAGAAGGAAAAGGCGACCTGGAGCTGTACGGCGCCCTCCGTGGCTATTCTTGTCCGAACCAGCCCCAAAAGCAGCGCGGGGGGGCGATTCGGGAGCATTTTAGGCGGTACTAGGCCGCTAGAGGCGCCGAGCCAGAGAGCATGGCCTGTTGCGTTAGTGATGGATACGATGTGCGGTTG
>JASLEG010000059.1 GCA_030151225.1 Burkholderia sp.
CGCCGCGCCACCTGACGCGGCGGGGCGCACGCCTGCGGGCCGTGCGCCGCGTCGTGACGGCGGCCGCGCCGGGGCTCGCGGCGGCGCCCTCCGCCACGCCCGGTGCCCCCACGATGCCGCGCTCGCGCGCCCACACGATCGCCTCGCCGCGGCTGTGCACGTCGAGCTTGTTGTAGATCGTGGAGACGTGGTTGCGCACCGTGTTCGGTGCGAGCCCGAGCCGGTTCGCGATCTCCTTGTCGGGCAGGCCGTGACACAGCAGGTCGAACACGTCGCGCTCGCGCGCGGTCAGGTCGGAGAGCTGCGCGCCCGCATCGGGGGCCTTGGCACGGCGCACGTTGGCGAGCTTCTCGATCAGCGTGCGGCTGAACCACGACGCGTCCTGCATCGCCGTCTCGATGGCCTGAATCAGCTCCATCTCGGTGCGCTTGCGGTCGCTGATGTCGAGCAGCGCGAGCAGCAGGCAATCCTGCCCGTGAATGCCCACCGCATCGGCCGATACCACGCAGTCGCGCACGTCGCCGTCGCGCGTCATCACGCGCACGTCGCGCATGCGCACCGCGCCGTCGGCGGCCAGCGCGTCGGCGATCTCGCGCTGCGCGGTGGGGGTTTCCCACAGGCCGATCTCGTCGGCCGCGCGGCCGCGCACGTCGGCCTGCGCGTGGCCCGTCATCGCCACGAACGCATCGTTGCAGTCGAGGATCTCGAAGCGCCCGGTGGTCAGCATCGCCATCGCCACCGGCGCCATCCGGAAGGCCCGCGCGAAGCGTTCCTCGCTCTGCCGCAGCGCGATCTCGGCCTGCTTGCGCGGCTGCAGGTCGGTGAAGGTGAACAGCATGCAGGCGTGCTCGCCCATGTCGATCGGCTGGCCCGCCACGATCACGGCGTGGTCGCCGCCGTCGGCGCGGCGCAGCAGCGCCTCCATCGGCGGGATCGTCATGCCGTCGCCAAGCCGTTCGATCGCGAGCTCGCGGCGCTCGGCGCGATCGAACACGTCGAGCTCGTACACCGAGCGGCCGATCACGTCGTCGAGCGGGTGGCCGATCATGTCGAGAAAGCCCTGATTCACCTTCACGTAGCGAAAATCGCTGAGCCGGCAGATCGCGGCCGGCGCGGGATTGGCGTTGAAGGTGCGCTCGAAGCGCTGCTCGGCGCTAGCCCATTCGGTGGCGTCGTGCAGCACCAGCGCGAGGCAGTCGGGCTCGCCGGCCGCGTTGGTCAGCACCAGGCTGCGGATCCGGTGCACCCAGCGCAGCGACGCATCGGCGGCGGCCTCCACCTCCACCGTCACGTCGCTGAACTGCTCGCCGCTGATCACGCGGTCGATCGGGTAATCCCCCCGGCGCACCGGATCGTGATTCGTGTCGCGCAGCCGGAAGCGCTCGCGATACTCGGTCACGTCCGCGCCGAGCTCGGCCAGCGTGCGCACGCCGTGCATCGCGAGCGCGGCCTCGTTGGCCCACACGATGCGCTGGTCCGGCTCCACGAGGATCACGCCCTCGGTCAGCCCGGCGATGATCTGGTGCAGCTGGCGGCGATCGGTATGGATCTTCAGCGCCTGCTCGTCGGCCGGCGCGGGCTGCGTGCCGCCGGAGGTGTCCTTCTTGTCGTCCTTCAGCGCTTCGTTCATCGGCGTCGATTCCATGCTGGCGCGTCGGCCGAGGTCGCGGCGGCGAGCTTCGGCAAACGGCGAAAAAAAAGGCGGGGCGAGGCGAACCGCGTCCGCATCGCCCCGTGTCGTCTGGTCTGATCGTCGCGCGGCCGGCTCAGCGCGGCCGCGCCACCCGCTGCAACTGCAGCGTGATGCGCTCGGCGATTCGGTCGAGTGGCAGGATCGCCGAGGCTGCGTCGATCGCCGCGGCGGCCTTCGGCATGCCGTACACGGCGCTGCTGGCGGCGTCCTGCGCGATCGTGTAGAAGCCCCTGGTGCGCATCGCCTTGAGCCCGAGCGCGCCGTCACGGCCCATGCCGGTCAGCAGCACGCCGATCGCGTCGCCGCGCCAGTGATCCACCACGCTCTGGAAAAACACGTCCACCGACGGCCGATACGGCGTTTCCTCGGGATGCGCCGTGTAGTCGAGCAGGCCGCGCGCGGTCAGGCGCAGGTGATCGTTGGTGGCGGCCAGCAGCACCTCGCCGCGTTGCGGCGTGCCGCCCTGCGTCGCGATCCGCACCGGCAGCTGCGTGAAGCCGTCGAGCCACTCGGCCATGCCGATCGCGAATGCCTTGTCGACGTGCTGCACGATCACGATCGGCGCCGGGAAATCCGCCGGCAACGGCTTGAGCAGCGCGGCCAGCGCGGTGGGGCCGCCGGCCGACGCGCCGATCGCCACCAGCGGCGCGACCGCCGGCGACGCCGCCAGGGTCTGCAGCACGGCGCTCACTGGCCCGCGCGTGGCGAGCTGGCGGCCGATCTGGTCGATCTTGTCGAGCAGCGGCTGCGAGGCGTCGGCCAGCATGCCCTGCGCGAGCGTGGGCGTGTCCACCGCGTCGAGCGCGCCGGCGCCCATCGCCTCGTAGATGGTGGCCTTGTTCGCGTCCACGCTGGCCGTGACGATCAGGATCGCGCACGGCGAGCGCTCCATGATGCGCCGCGTGGCGGCCACGCCGTCCACGCGTGGCATCACCAGATCCATCAGCACCAGGTCGGGCGGATTGGCGCCGCAGAAATCCACGGCCTGCTCGCCGTCGGCGGCCACCCACAGGATGCGGTGATCGGGCCGGTGCGAGATCGCGCGACGCAGCGCGGCCACGGCCAGCGGCAGATCGTTGACGATGCCGATTTTCATGACGTGGCGTCTCCGATCATGTCGTGCACGGCGTCGAGCAGCGCCTCGTCGTGGAAGCTGCCCTTGGCCAGATAATAGTCGGCGCCGGCGTCGAGCCCGCGGCGGCGATCCTCGTCGCGATCCTTGTAGGAGACGATCATCACCGGCACCGCCTTGAGCACCGGGTCGCGCTTGATCAGCGTGACCAGCTCGATGCCGTCCATGCGCGGCATGTCGATGTCGGTCACCACCAGATCGAAGGCCTCGCCGCGGATCGCGTTCCAGCCGTCCATGCCGTCCACGGCGATCGTCACCCCGTAGCCGCGCTTCTCGAGCAGCTTGCGCTCGAGCTCGCGCACCGTCAGCGAATCGTCCACCACCAGCACATGCTTGCGGCGCTGCGCGAGCGCATTGCCGGCGTCGCGGCGGATCTTGGTGAGCTGGCCGCCGCGGATCAGCTTGTCGATCGAGCGCACCAGATCCTCGACGTCGACGATCAGCACCGGGTCGCCGTTCTCGAGCAGCGCGCCGGCGGCGATGTTGCGGATCTTCTGCAGCCGCGAGTCGAGCGGCTGCACCACCAGCATGCGCTCGCCGAGGAAGCGGTCCACCGCCACGCCGTAGGTTTCGGGCTCGGTGCCGATCACCACCACGGCGTTGCGCGGGCGCGAGGCATCGGGCTCGCCCGCGTCGAACAGCTGGTGCGCGGTGACCAGGCCCACGCGGCGATCGTCGAGCAGGAAATGCTGCTGGCCCTCGAGCACGTCGATGCTGGCGCGCTCGAGTTCGAGCGCGCGCCGCACGTGCACCAGCGGGAACGCATAGGGCTCGCCACCCACCTCCACCAGCAGGCTGCGGATCACCGACAGCGTGAGCGGCAGCTGCAGCACGAAGCGCATGCCCTGCCCCGGCTCGTTGAAGATGCGCACCGCGCCGCGCACCCGCTTGACCATCTCGTGCACGGCGTCGAGCCCCACGCCACGCCCCGATACGTCGGTCACCTTCTCGCGCATCGAGAAGCCGGGCAGCAGCAGGAATTCGAGCACCTCGGCGTCGGACAGCCGCGCGGCGGTGGCCTCGTCGGTCAGGCGCTGGCGCACGATCGCGGCGCGCACCGCCACCAGGTCGGCGCCGGGGCCGTCGTCGGCCACGCTCACGAGCAGCGAGCCGGCACTGTGGCGCGCCTCCAGCGTGACGGTGGCCTCGGCCGACTTGCCGCGCGCGAGCCGCGCCTCGGGCGATTCCACGCCGTGATCGAGCGCGTTGCGCAGCAGGTGGCCGAGCGGCGCGTCGAGCATGTCGAGGATATCGCGATCGACCTGGGTGGCCTCGCCCTGGATCGAGAAGCGCACGCGCTTGCCGAGCGAGCGCGCCAGATCGCGCACCACCCGCGGATAGGCACGCGTGGCGTCGCCGAACGGGCGCATCCGGCATTGCAGCGCCTCGTCGTAGAGCTGCTCGGCGATGTGGGTGCTGCGCCGCTCGAAGCGGTCGAGATCGTCGATGCGCGCCGAGAACGCGCGTTGCACGTCGTTCAGCATCTGGCGCAGCTCGCCGAGCGCGGCCTCGCTGCCGGGATCGAGATCGTCGGCCAGCGTTTCGTACAGCGAATCGAGTGCGCGCGCGGCCTCGCGCTGCGAGCGGCGGATACGCAGCATCGAATCGGCGAACGGCTTGAGCCAGCGCGATTCGACCAGCGACTCGCCGGACAGGCTCAGCAGCCGGTCCAGGCTGTCGGCGCGCACCCGGCGCATCTGGCTGGCGTCGCCGGCGTCGTAGGCTTCCGGCACGCCGGCCGGCTCGGGCGGCGCGGCCTCCACCGGCACGGCGGCAGCGGCGGCAGCGGCGGTGGCCGCGACCGGCGCCGGCTTGGTCAGCCGCAATTGCGCGGCCAGATCGGGCGGCACCGTGGATTCGAACGGCGCGTCGGACACGTGCGTCGCCTCGAGACGCAGCTGCGCCGACAGGTCGAGCGGCTCGCTGAAGTCGAACTGTGCGGGCGGCACGGCGAGCGGTGAGGCGACGACTGGCGCGGCGCCCTCGTCGGCATTCGCGAGCGCCACGGCGAAGGTGTCGATCTCGGCCGGCGTGACCGAGGCGGCGGTGCGCGGATCGCCGACCCGCACCAGCAGGTCCACGCCCATCAGCAGCGCGTCGATGTGGCTCGTGCCGAGCACGCGCTCGCCGCGCTGCGCGCCGACGAAGCAATCCTCCATGCGCCCGGCGATCTCCACGCCCTGCGGCACGCCGACGATGCGCGCGGCGCCCTTCAGCGAATGCGCGGCACGCATGCAGGCCTCGAACGCGGTCGCGTCCTGCGCGCCGTGCTCGAGCGCGAGCAGCTGACGCGACAGCGCCTCGGTCTGGTTCTCCGATTCCTCGCGGTACAGCTCGAGCAGCGACTGGCGGCTCAGGTCGTCGTCTTGGCTCATCGCAGGCTCCGCAGCAGCGTATCGAACAGGCGGTCCTCGTCGATCAGACCGATCACGCGGTCGCGCCAGGCGAACACCGCGCGGGTATGGGCCACCCCGGCGCGTGCCACGGTGGCCGGCGGCGGGGTGCGCTCGGCCGCGCCGAAGCGCAGCACGCCCTCCACCTCGTCCACCGGGAATACCACGGGCTCGCCGCGATGCGCGACCACCAGCATGCGCGTGAACGCGCCGCGCACGCCGTCGGCCGCGCGCGCGGGGCCGACCTCGATCTCGAACAGGTTGGCGAGCGACACGGCGATGCGCAGCGTGCCGCGCACGTTCACGATGCCGAGCACGGCGCGGCTGCGGCGGTCGGGCAGCGAATGGATCGGGCGATCGTCGAGGATCTGGCGCACCACGCCGGTCGGCAGCGCGAGCCATTCGTCGCCGATCCGGAACGCGAGCACCGATTCGCGCGCGTCCTCGTGCTCGAGCGCGTCGCGCGACGGCGCCTCGGCGCCGCGTCGCGCGGCGTCGGCCAGCTCGTCGCGCGTGAGCGGCCGGTCGAGCAGGCGCGCCGCGCCGCTCGCGTAGACGGGGCAGTTCAGGCAGCGCTGCACCTCGGCGAGCCGTTCGCACGACTGATCGCCGCGAATGCCGATGCGGTTCCAGCAATCGTCGATCGCGCCGGCCTCGCGCGTCACGTCAACGGCGTCGTGCATGCTCGCGTCCTCCTGATGGGCCGGTGCCGGACGCCTGCGCGTCGGCACGACGCGCGCGTTCCTTCAGCCAGCGCGCGCCGTCGTGATCGCCGGCGATGTCGAGCAGCGTGGCGAGGTGCGTGAGCGCCTCGCGGTGGGTGGGCGCGAGGTACAGCGCCTTGCGGTAATGCTCGGCGGCCGTGGGCCGCCCCTGGGCGTCGTCGATCAGGCCGAGCAGGTAATAGGCGTCGGCGCTCGGGCCGGCGCCGCGCATGAGGTCCTGCACGGCGCGCTCGGCGGCCGCGAAATCGCCGGCGTCGGCCAGCGCGCGCGCCGCGTCGAGCGCATCGCCGGCGGGGGCCGTGGCGGCCGGGCGC
>JASLEG010000386.1 GCA_030151225.1 Burkholderia sp.
CTCGTTTCGGGCATGGAGACGGCGTTCCAGGGTCTTGCTCTGATATACGCGATACACATGCTCAATGTGAAGAACTCGATAAACATAATTTTGATTGATGAGATTTCTGGTCAGTTAAACACTGGCAAGGAACTTGTCAAAAAGGATGATGTGATAAACTATCAGGAACAGCTACTTTTGCTGCTTAGCCGCTTCGAAAACAAGAACATATTCATAATCGACCACTGCATTGAGCAGATGTATGAGACCCAAACATACCAAGTCGTTTCGACAGACAAGGGCTCAAAATACATCGTCGTATAATGGGCAGGCTCGGAGTCACATACAAAAATAGGGTAAAGTGCGTCACCCTTGATGGAAAACCAATAGCAACATGCGTGCTGAGGGACACAAACGAAAAGGCGGTCTACATCGCAAAATTCGAGGTGGATGAGGAACACCGCAGGAGGGGTCACGCGACATTCCTTATGGAGTCTGTCTTTGCGCAGTTTTCAAAGAAGGAGTCCGTGTCGCTTCACGTCGAGGTTGTTAACAAGGTCGCAGTCAAATTCTATCGAAGGCTCGGATTTTTTGTTTCCTGCTGCACAATGCACAAGGGCTTTGACATGAAGGGCTGTCGCAAACACTACATGATGACCAAAAAGCTTTAGGTAATAAAATACTTTCGACTTTTTGCGCCTGAATGCCTATAACGGTTTATTCCACAGGGTATAGACAGTAAGATTAAACAAGCAAACTAAATTAACTATTAACTGACGGGGTCCAGTTGCGAAAGCTTCTGGGCCTTTTTTGATTTTGCATGAAACACCTTGAAGAAGTAAAGCGCGAAATATTCCATCGAACCGATGGGCCAGTCACCGAGTTTGTCGCAATAAGCAGGGCTATTGACCTTGTCAAAATGAACGAAGATTGGGACAATGAAACCATAGCGAACGCCCTTTCTGAGGGTCTTGATGAGTTGCGCGCTGCTGGCGGAAGGTATGACTCAAATGAATTTCCGGGCAGTTCAGCCCTTTAATTATAAAAACAAATAATCAACAAATGGATTTATCGAGAGAACAGGTTTACAACAACCTGAAAAAGGTCCTTGACAAAATTAAGGACATCAAAGACAAAAAAGGAAAAATCAACCTGAAATCAGGCAATTTATTCCTTGAGGAGTTTGGATGCATTCAAGACAATGATGACACCAACAAGCTTCTTTACATTTACTCTTGGCTTGGCGAGTTCAAGGCAAAAGTTGTTGACGCCGCCAAAGCGATTGGATTGCCCTTCGACGAGAAAACCGTTGAAATTCAGGGCTTGACAATTGAGGAATGGCAGGAAGACGTTAAGCTGCGCGTTGTTCAACTTAACGAGAAAGTCATCCTCAAGAAACTTGAGAAAATCCAGGAAACCCTTGAAAAGCACCTTTCTGAGGATGACGCATTCAAGCTGGATATGGACAAGGTGGCAGATGACCTTAAACTGGTAAATCTCGACGCATAACATAATGGCTAAAAAGGAGAAGAACCAGATTACCGACATGAAAACCTTGCAAGAGCTTGGCAACATGTTAATCAGGAAAACCGACCCTAAGACAGTCTTCAAAAACGCCATATTCCAAATGAATATGGCGTTTTCCAAAATCAAAGAACAATATTCCATCCAGGAGATAAACCGCATGGATTGTTTTGGTTGGGACTCGGAAAGGACCAACTGGGAAATATTCACCGACACCAAAAAAGTTAAGCAAAGAGAAAGTTGGGGTACTGAGTATGAGGTTGACAATTGCGAAAAACACAACCTTATATGTACTGGTGGTTCGGTTAAGCCATTCCTTACATATTCGAAAGATTATGGTTATTATCGTTTCCATACCCATCTTGATTACTCAATGGATGTTGACCCAAAAAGCGGTTTCATATCTTTTCACTTGGTTTATAAAACGCAGCGAGACCATAGCGATAGCGTGACCAAGGGGCGTTCATGCACGGTGTATTTTTATCCAAAAATTGGTAAGTTTGTGCTTTCTCAAAGAGAACATTTATACCGAACTATTGGTAGTGACTTTTTGGGCGAATATAAGCTTTTGTCTTTTTATGACGATAAGAACATCATTAGAAAGGTACTTATAACCAATTTGGAGGAAACACATACATTTGCATACGGCAATGACCGAACTCTTTTGAAGCCAATCAATAAGTTTGACCCTGGTGAGGAAATTTGGAATTTGTGGTGTAAGGAGGTTGCTAATTTTAGGAAGAAAAACTCCAAAGAAATACACTACCTCAACACGAAAGATGAGTTTGTCATAGCCCAAACAACAGATGGAAGACTTTCTCTTCATTCAGTAAAAAAGGCAGTTATTCCTGTTGGTTTAAAATCTTTGGATATTACATGCACTGATTTGCGCAGAATTCGAATACCTCCAAGGCTTGAAAAGTTGAACATAACCAGTTGCACAAATATCGGCGATTTTCAAAATTCGTTTGTCCATAAGGGACTCAAGAAGCTTGATTTTTCCGTAAGGCCTGATGATGGGAAAAGCGTTAGTCTGGATTTGTCCAAAATGGTTGGTTTAAAGGAATTGAAGTTGGGGTCTTCCTACCAAAGAAATGAAGGCAAGAAAGAGCCTGATAGATTTTTCGTC
>JASLEG010000245.1 GCA_030151225.1 Burkholderia sp.
CTCACGCTCGGCGCGGCGGCGGCCGCCACGGCATTCGCGGCGGGCTCGCCGGACGACGCGAAGCCGGTGGCGCTGAGCTCGATCACGCTGCAGCTCGACCCGATCACGGCGATCGCGCGGGACAAGGGCTTCCTGAAGGCCGAATACGCGAAGATCGGCGTGAATCAGGTCACGCTGGTGGCGCCCGGCACCGCGCAGATGATCGGCGCCGAGGCGGCCCAACTGAACGGCGGCGGCATCGCGGTGGCGCAGCGGATGATCTACCCGGCCGTGGTGCACCGCGCCAACGGCCTCGACGCGGTGATCGTGTGGGAATCGCAGCCGTCCGACAAGTACCGCACGCCGATCCTCGCGCGCGCCGGCGACGACAGGATCAACGCGATCCGCGATCTCGACGGCAAGAAGTTCGCGAGCAGCCGCGTGAGCTGCTACTGGACCGCGCCGTTCGAGACCCTGACCAAGGCCGGCCTGCCGCTCGACAGCCGCACCTCGCGCGGCCGCGTGCGGTATCAGTCGATCGATTCCACCACGGTGGTGACGGCCGCGCTGCTGAGCGGCGCGATCGATGCCACGGCGATGCACCTCGGCACCTCGAATGCCGCGGCGCTGTATCTCGCGCACCAGGTGAAGGTGGTGGGCCGCACGCCCGATCACGGCGAGTACGTGGACGGCGCGGGCCGCGTGTCGTATTTCGCGATGCGCTCGTTCGCCGACCGCTATCCGCAGGCGATCCGCGCCTTCCTCACGGCGATGCAGGAGGCGCGCGGCTGGGCGCTCGCGCACCCCGACGAGGCCGCGCAGATCGTGGCACGCGAGACGCGCGTGCCGGTGGACATCGCGCGCTTCCAGATCACCGATCCGTCGCAGTTCTTCTTCATGGCCGGCGAGCCCGACGCGAACCGCGTGCGCGGCACGATCAGGCGCTTCCAGGCGTGGTACGTGGCGCACGGCGACGACATCCTCAGCGAGCGCCACCTGAGCGATCCGCAGATCGACGCGCTGGTGGACGAGCGCTTCTTCGCGGGCGGCAAGTATTCGGTGTATCAGTGAGCGACGTGACGACGCGGCGAGCGCCGCACGAAGGACACGAAGGGCGGGGCGCGCCGGCCGCGCGAGGGGGCGATACGCGTGCGGGCCGGCCCGCGCGCAGCCTGGCACGCGCCGCGAGCGCCGTGTGGCCCTGGCTGCTACCGGCGCTGATCGTCGCGCTGTGGTCGGTGGCGAGCGCGCGCCAGTGGATTCCGTCGGTGTTCCTGCCCACGCCGTGGCGCACACTCACCTCGTTCGCCGACATGCTGCTGCACGATTCGTATCTGCACGACTTCGGCGTCAGTATCTCGCTCGTGCTGCAGTCCTTCGTGTACGGCAGCGCGGCGGCGATCGCGCTCGGCTTCGCGGCCGGCCTGTCGCGGCCCGTCGAGCGCTTCTTCGGGCCCACGCTCGACACGATCCGGCACATTCCCGGCATCGCGTGGTTTCCGCTGATCGTGCTGTGGCTGGGGGTGGGCGCGCCGGCCAAGACGCTGGTGATCGCCAAGACCGTGTTCTTCCCGGTGTTCCTGAACACGCTGCAGGGCATCCGCAATGCCGACGCGCGCCACATCGAGCTGGGCCGCGCGCTGATGCTCACGCGCGCGCAGCTGCTGCGCTACATCCTGATTCCGTCCGCGCTGCCCACCATCATGGTGAGCCTGCGCTACAGCGCCGGCCTCGCGTGGGCGATGGTGGTGGTGGCCGAAGGGCTGGCCGGGCAGCAGGGCATCGGCTTCCTGATCTTCCGCGCGCAGTCGCTGCTGATGACGGACCAGCTGCTGGTGTGCATGGTCACGATCGGCGTGGTGGGCTTCCTGATCGATCGCGGCATGTACGCGGTGCAGCGCCGCGCGCTGCGCTGGAAGACGCCCGGCACGGGTTCGGGGGCCGCGTCGTGAGCGGCATCGAACCCTCGATTCGCCTTCTGCCCCGGACCTTGCCATGAGCCTCGACATCCAGACCGCGCCCGCCACGGCGGCCCAACATCCGCTGCAGGTGCGCGGCCTCACCAAACGCTATCGCTCGCAGGGCGGCACGCGCACCGTGCTCGACGGGCTGGACCTCGACGTCGCGCCCGGCGAATTCGTCAGCGTGGTGGGGCCCAGCGGCTGCGGCAAGTCCACCTTGCTGCGCGTGCTGGCGGGACTCGACGACGATTACGAGGGCACGCTGCGGCTCGGCGGCGAGGCCGTGCGCGGCCCGAGCCTGTCGCGCGGCGTGGTGTTTCAGGATCACCGGCTGCTGCCGTGGCTCACGCTCGAGCAGAACGTGGCGCTGGCGCTGCAGAACGTCGAACTCGACGAGGCGGCCAAGCGCGAACGCGTGCGCGAGCATCTCGAACTGGTGGGACTCGACGGCAGCCGCGACGCGTGGCCCGGCGAGCTGTCGGGCGGCATGGCGCAGCGCGGCGCGATCGCGCGCGCCCTGGTGACGACGCCCGACGTGCTGCTGCTCGACGAACCGCTCGGCGCGCTCGACGCGTTCACGCGCACCCGGCTGCAGGACGCGCTGCTGCGGATCTGGCAGGCCCGCCGGGTGACGATGGTGCTGGTCACGCACGACATCGAGGAAGCGCTGTACCTGAGCCGTCGCATCGTGGTGATGTCGGCCCACCCGGGGCGCGTGGCGCGCGTCGTGGCGGTGCCGCTCGATCATCCGCGCGACCGCGCGAGCTACGCGTTCGCGGATCTGCGCCGCGAGGTGGCCGACGCGATCGGCGGCTGAGGGCTCGTCAGGGATTCAGGGGCGGCTCGGTGCTCACGCGGCGCTCGCCGCGTCGCGACGCGCCGCGAGCCGGCTCCACAGCGTGGCCGCGCGATTGCCGCTGCGGCAGTAGGCGAACACCGGCTTCGGCAGCGCATCGACCAGCATGCCGAAGGCTTCCACCTCCGCGTCGCCGATCTGGTTCGCCACGATCGGCATGTGGCGCGCCTCGAGCCCGAGCGCCTGGGCCGCCTCGGCGATGTCGGCGAAGGTCGGCTGATCGGCGGCCTCGCCGTCCGGGCGATGGCACAGCACCGAGCGGAAGCCCGCGTCGCGAATCGCCCCGAGATCGGCCGGCGCGATCTGGCGCGCGGCCACGAAGCCGTGTTCGGCGCTGTCGCGGCACTGGGCGACGGCGCGGCGCAAGCATTCGATCGCGGCGTCCACGTCGGCCTCGGTGGTGAAGCGCCCGAAGCTGATGCGCACGGTGCGCCCGGCCGCGCCGGCGTCCAGGCCGATCGCCGTCAGCACGTGCGACGGCGTGCCCGCGGCCGAATTGCAGGCCGAGGTGGACGACACGGCCAGCGTGTCGCCGAGCATGAACGGGAAGAAGCCCGGCACGTCGACGCACAGGCTCAGCGTGTGCGGAATGCGGCTTGCACGGGCCGCGTTGAGCGTCACGCCGTCGAGCACCAGCACGGCGGCCTTGAGCCGCTCGCCGAGCGCGGCGATGTGGCCCGCGTCGCGCGCGAGTGCCTCGGCGGCCAGCGCGCAGGCCACACCCATCCCCACGATCTGGTGGGTGGCCAGCGTGCCCGAGCGCAGGCCGCGCTCGTGGCCGCCGCCGTGCATCTGCGGGGCGATGCGCTGCGCGACCTCGCGGCGCACGTACAGCGCGCCGATGCCCTTCGGGCCATACACCTTGTGCGCCGACATCGACAGCAGGTCGATGCCGAGCGCGTTCACGTCGATCGGCGTCTTGCCCAGCGCCTGCGCCGCATCCACGTGCAGCAGCGCGCCGGCCGCATGCACCACGCGCGCGATCGCGGCAATGTCGGTCAGCGTGCCGAGTTCGTTGTTCACGAGCATCAGCGAGACCAGGCCGGTATCGGGGCCGATCGCGGCGGCCACCGCTTCGGCCGTGATCTCGCCGTCCGGCGTCGGTTGCAGGAAGGTGACGGTGCAGCCGTGCTTCGCGAGATGCGCCATCGTGTCGAGCACGGCCTTGTGCTCGAGGCGGCTCGTGATCAGGTGGCGGCGCCCGGTGGCCGCGTCCGCGTAGCCCTTCAGCGCCAGGTTGTTCGATTCGGTGGCGCCCGAGGTCCAGACGATCTCGTCGGCCTGCGCGCCGATCAGCGCCGCCACCTGCTCGCGGGCCTGCTCGACACGGGCCCGGGCGCGCGCGCCGGCCGCGTGCGAGCTCGAGGCGGGATTGCCGAACACGCCGTCCATGCCGAGGCAGGCGCCCATCGCCTCGATCACGCGCGGATCGGCGGGGGTGGTGGCGGCATAGTCGAGATAGTGCAGCGTGTCCTGGGTGTTCATGTCCGTGTCCTTGCGTGTTTCGTGCGCCGGCCTGCGTGCGCGATGGACGGAAATGATACGGGGCGCGAGCAGGAAAAAGCCTCCAAATTCGGGGCCGATTCGGGCGATGCGGAGAAAATTCTTCTACCTCGGCGTGGATCGGCAGCGCGACGCGCCGGGGCGGCGGCGCGTCGCGCTGCGCGCGCAGCGCCTTGCGATGGACAGCGCGGGCCGCTGCATGAGAGGCTTGCCGACGCGATCCGCCACCGGCGCGGGGGCGGACGCGGCAACGGAATGGAGAGTCAGGGCGTGGACGAGCGGAACACCGGCGGTATCGAGGGCATTGCCTACACGCACGGCTATTGCGACGAGCTGAATCCGCTGCGGATCGCGCTGCCGCTGCTGCGCACCGGCGTGGCGCCGCCGGTCGTGCGTCATGCCTGCGAGCTCGGCTTCGGCCACGGCGTGAGCCTGAACCTGCATGCGGCCGGCAGCGGCGTGCGCTGGTTCGGCGCCGACTTCAATCCCGAGCACGTGCGCTTCGCCGAGCAGCTGGCCGGCCGGGCCGGTTCGGGCGCGGTGCTGTCCGCGCAGGATTTCGAGCAATTCTGCCGCCGCGACGATCTGCCGAACTTCGACTTCATCGGCCTGCACGGCGTGTGGAGCTGGATCTCCGAGGCCAGCCGCGCGCGGCTGGCCGAATTCTTCGCGCGGCGCCTCGCCGATGGCGGCGTGGTCTGCCTCAGCTACAACACGCTGCCGGGCTGGGCGCCGATGCTGCCGGTGCGCGAGGTGCTGCACACGCATTTCCGGGCCGGCGCGGCCGCGGCTGGCGAGGCCGAAGCACTCGCCCGCATCGCCGAGGCGACCGGCTTCATGCGCACGCTGATGGCGACGCGGCCGGGCTACGCGGTAGTCAATCCGCTGGTGGCCGAGCGCGTCGAGACGCTGGCGCGCGAGGACGCGCACTACCTGGCCCACGAATACTTCAATCCCGACTGGCAGCCGCAGGCGTTCTCGCAGGTCGCCGCCACGCTCGACGCATGCGGGCTGCGCTACGCGGGCTCGGCCGACTATCGCGACCACGCGGACGCGCTGCACCTGAACCCGGCGCAGCGCGCGCTGCTGGCCGATCTCGGCGACCCGACGCTGCGCGAGACGGTGCGCGATTTCGCGACCAATCGCGCGATGCGCCGCGATTACTGGATCAAGGGTGGGCCCACGCTCGACGCGACGCAGCGGCAGGCCGCGCTGCGCGAGCGGCGCGTGATGCTGGCACTGCCGCGCGAGGCGGTGCGGCTGACGATACGCGGCGCGCTCGGCGACACCGCGCTGCCGGCCCGGGTGTACGCGCCGATCCTCGACGCGCTGGCCGACCACCGGCCGGCGACGCTGGGCGAGCTCGAGGCGCGGCTTGCCGAGGCGGGCGGGGCGCGGCCCGGGCTGGACGACATCGTGGAGGCGGTGATGCTGCTGATCGGCACCGGGGCGCTGCTGAACGTGCAGGACGACGCGGCGATCGCGGCCGCACGTCCGATGGCGGCGCGGCTCAACACGGCGATCTGCGAGCGCGCATGCGGGCACGACGACCTGCATTTCCTGGCCAGCCCCGTCACCGGCTCGGGCGTGGCGATGCCGCGCGTGGCGCAGCTCTTCCTGCTGGCGCGCGGGCGCGGGCTCGACGCCCCGGCGCAATGGGCCGCGCTCGCCGGCGAGGCGCTGCCCGGCGAGCCGGCCGACGCGCTGCTCGCCAGGGCGCGGCGCTTCGCGAGCGACTACCTCGGCATCCTCGGCGCGCTCGGCATCGCGTGAACGCGCGTCAATCCCGGTCGGCCGGCGACTGCCAGTGCAGTTCGAGCTCGTCCTGGTCGAACAGGAACGGGTAGTCGGCGTCGATCAGCCATTGCAGGTAGGCATCGAAGCTGTCGGCGATCACGGCATAGCTGTCGGGATCGTGCAGGAAGCGCACGACCTGTCCGTCGCGGCCGCCGGCGGCCGGGTCGAAATCGACGTAGAGCTGCGAGGTACCGCCGTTGTTCATGCAATGCGAGAAACACAGGCGGTGCTGCATCGGCAGCGTCGCGTCGATGCGCGGATCCACGAGTTCGCCCGAGGCGAGCGCATCCTCGCCGTAGATGTCCACGATGCTTTCGCTGGCGAAGCGGCTGGTCGATTCCGCCAGCATGTCGTCGGCCGACAGCAGGTAATACGGATAGCTGCCGGCGTCGACGTCGGAGCCGAGCACCATCACGCCGATGCGCGTGTCGCCGTAGCGGCGGTGACAGGTCCCGTCGATCCGGCCCAGCAGTTCGAGCAGGCTCGCCGGGCAGCGCGGCCAGCGTGCGCGCAGCGCGTCGCGGCGCGCGGGGCTCGCGCCGCTCGCGAGCGCGAGCGCGGCGCCGCCCTCGGCGTTGAGGCGGGCGCGCAAGCCTGCCAGGTAGGTATCGACGAGGCTCAT
>JASLEG010000249.1 GCA_030151225.1 Burkholderia sp.
TGCGCGTTCGCCGTCATCTCGTCGGGGGCCACGCTCGACAGTTCCTTCGATGCGACGTGGTTCACCTTGGCGGCGTTCGCCATCTGTACGACGGTGCCCTCGATCGCCTGCGCCTTCGAAGCGGCGCGGTGCACCCTGACTACGTTCGCCATCTTCGCGACGCGGACCCCGATCCCCGCCACCTTCACGGCGCGGCGGACGATCGGACGTACCACGGCGTGCCGCACCCGCATCCCGCTCACGCGAAAACGAGCCCTCGGCGCGCGGAGCGCGTGCCCCTGCGCCCGCCGGCTTACCGCCCGCGGGCCGCTTGCCGCCGGCGCTTTCATCCCGTGCCCCGCTGAAACCCGTCGCCGACGGCTTCGGTCCAGCCGGACGCGTCGGCTTACGCGCCGACGTGCTACCGGTACGGACAGGGGCGCGTTCGGACGAAGCCGGCCGCGGGTGCTTGGCTGTTAATTTTACTCCCATGAAATCTCAAACTGCAAACGCGCGCAGCAGTTCGGTCTCGACCTGAATTTGCAGGCGGTTGTCCGACAGACCGTGTCCGTCCAGCAGGAACACGTCTTCAACGCGTTCGCCGAGCGTATTGATCCGCGCCGACGCGACGCCGACCCGGTGCTCGGCCAGCACGCGCGCGATCGAATAAAGAAGGCCCGGCCGGTCGTTGGCCGACACGGACAGGATGTAATACTGACCACGCTCGTCCGCGCGCAAGTCGACGCGCGGCGTGATCGGGAAGCTGCGCGAGAGCCGCGAGAGGCGGCCCTTCGACGGCTCCGGCAGCAGCGCCGAGCCGGACAGCCGGTCGGCGAGCTGCTGTTCGACGAGATTCGCGATGTCGCGATACTGCACGTCGCGTTCGGTCTGCGTGACGATGAAGTTGTCGAGCGCATAGCCGTGCCGCGTGGTGCTGATGCGTGCATCGAGCACCGACAGCCCGTTGCGGTCGAAGTACGCGCAGATCCCGGCGAACAGGTCCGAGCGGTCCTTCACGTACACCAGCACCTGCAGCGCGTCGCCCACCGGCGACGGCCGCGCGCGCACGATCGCGGTATCGGCATGCACGTGGCGGTACAGCACCCGCGTCTGCCACGCGATGTCGGCCGCGTCGTGACGCAGGAAATAGCCGACGTCGAGCTGATCCCACAGCGGCTCGTGCACCTCGGCCGGCACCGTTTCGAGCCGCAGCAGGGCGAGCGCCTCGTCACGACGCGTCTGCAACTCCGAATGCGCGTCGGGCCGCGCGCCGCCGAGCACGGCGCTGGTGGCGCGGAACAGGTCCTCGAGCAGCTTGCCCTTCCAGGTGTTCCAGACCTTCGGGCTGGTGCCGCGGATGTCGGCCACGGTCAGCAGGTACAGCGCCGTGAGCCAGCGCTCGCTGCCGATCCCGTCGGCGAAGCGCTTGACCACCTCGGGATCGCTGATGTCCTGCTTCTGCGCCACCTGGCTCATGGTCAGGTGATGCTCGACCAGCCACACCACGAGCGCCGCGTCGTCGCCGGTGATGCCGTGCTCGCGGCAGAAGCGCCGCGCGTCGGCCATGCCGAGCTTCGAGTGGTCGCCGCCGCGGCCCTTGGCGATGTCGTGGAACAGCGCGGCCACGTACAGCACCCACGGCCGCTCGAAATTCGCGATCAGCTGGCTGCAGAACGGATATTCGTGCGCATGCTCGGCCACCGCGAAGCGGCGGATGTTGCGCAACACCATCAGGATGTGCTGGTCGACCGTGTAGACGTGATACAGGTCGTGCTGCATCTGCCCCACGATGCGGCGGAAGTTCAGCAGATAGCGGCCCAGCACGCTGGTCTGGTTCAGCAGCCGGAACGCGTGCGTGATGCCTTCGTTCTGCTGCAGGATCTTCATGAACGTGACGCGGTTGCGCGGGTCGCGCCGCCACGCGCCGTTCATCACGTCGCGCGAGTTGTAGAGCGCGCGCAGCGTGCGCGCCGACAGGCCCTTCACGCCGCGCGTGGTCTCGTACAGCAGGAAGGCCTCGAGGATCGCGTCGGGATGCTGCTCGAACACGTCGTCGGCCACGATCTCGAGCATGCCCTGCTTCTCGACGAAGCGCCCCGGCGAAAGCACGCGCGTGATGCCGCTGGTGCCTGGGAACAACTGCGCCTCGATGTTCTGGATCAGGATCGAGGCGAGCTGCGCGACGGCCTTGGCAGCCCAGTAGTAGCGGCGCATCAGTTGCTCGCTCGCGCGCTTGGCCGGCGTGGGCACGTAGCCGAAGCTTTCGGCCGCCTGGGTCTGCAGGTCGAACACCAGGATGTCCTGGCGGCGGCCCGTGATCACGTGCAGCCGCGCGCGCAGCGCCTTCAGGAAGCCCTCGTTGCGGCGCAGCTCGCGTGCCTCGCGGCCCGTGATCAGGCCGCGCGTGTCGAGCTCGCGCCAGCTGTTGCCGAAGCCCGCCGCGCGCGCCACCCACAGGATCATCTGCAGGTCGCGCAGCCCGCCCGGGCTTTCCTTCAGGTTCGGCTCGAGGCTGTACGGCGTGTCCTGGAACTTCGCGTGGCGCTGGCGCATCTCGAGCACCTTGGCCTGGAAGAACGCGCGCGGATCGAGCGCCTCGCGATAGCGGGCCATCGCGCGCTTGAACAGCGTGACGCTGCCGGTGATGCGGCGCGCCTCGAGCAGCGAGGTCTGCACCGTCACGTCGTTGGCGGCTTCATCCACGCATTCGCCGACGGTGCGCACGCTGCTGCCGAGCTCGAGGCCGAGATCCCAGGCCAGGCCGATGAAGCGCTCGATGCGTTCGTCGAACTCGCCGCCGTGCGAATCGGGCAGCAGCACGAGGATGTCGACGTCCGAATGCGGCGACAGCTCGCCGCGCCCGAAGCCGCCCACCGCGATCAGCGTCAGCGAGCCGGGCAGGGCGCATTCGGTCCAGAGCTGGCGCAGCGCGTCGTCGGTGGCGCGCGACAGCGCGCGCATCAGCGCCTCGACGTGGGTCGCGGCGCGAAAGCGCGTGATCAGTTCGGCCTTCACGGCACGAAACTCGGCCTTGCGCGACGGGACATCGATCTCGGAGACGGCGGGAACGCTCATGGTGACGGGGCGGGTGACGCGGTTGGAACAACGGGTGAAACAACGCGATGCGGCCGGCCCGCCATGCGCCGGCGGCGCA
>JASLEG010000304.1 GCA_030151225.1 Burkholderia sp.
TATCGAGCAGATCGGCGGGCAGGGCTTCACCGCCGCACAGCACACGCAGCGGCGCAGCGGTGGCCGGCCAGCGATGCGAGGCGATCATGCGCCAGGCCGACGGCGTGGCCTGCACGACGCTCACGCCGCGCCGTTCGATCAGCGAGACGAGCTTGTGCGGATCGGCCGCGGCCTCGGCGGGCGCGATGCAGAGCCGCGCGCCGTGCACGAGCGCGCCCCAGATTTCGAGCGCGGCGATGTCGAAGGACAGCGTGGTGAGCGCGAGCACGGTGTCGCGCTCGCCGATCAGGCCGTGCTCGCCGATGGCATGCAGGAAGTTGACGATGGCGCGATGGCTGACGCCGACGCCCTTCGGCTTGCCGGTGGAACCGGACGTGTAGATCACGTAGGCGAGCGCATCGGCCGGCACGGCGAGGTTCAGCGGCGAGGCCGGCGCGGTCGGCAGTTCACCGAGCCGCAGCACGGGCCCCGGCACCAGCTGCGCGGTTGCCTCGTCGGTCAGCACCACGGCCGGCTTCGCATCGTCGATCACCATCGCGAGGCGGGCGGCCGGATGCGCCGGATCGAGCGGCAGATAGGCGGCGCCGGTCTTCAGCACGGCGAGCAGGGCCACCACCATGTCGGCGGAGCGGCTCACGCACACGCCCACCCGATCGCCGGTGCCGACGCCGCGCGCGCGCAGCGCGTGCGCCCAGGCATCGGCGCGGGCCGCGAGGCCGGCGTAATTGAGCGCGTGACCGCTCGCGTCGTCGATCACGGCCGAGGCCAGCGGCGTGGTGCGCGCCCGAGCGTCGAAGCAGTCGGCCAGCGAGGCACCGGCATCGGACCATACGCGCGAGGTGTCGGCACGGATCGCATCGATCTCGCGCAGGGCGTCGTCGTCGAGCATCGGCAGGTCGAGCGCGCGGCGCCGCGGCGCGGCCACGGCGGCGGCCAGCAGCGTGGCATAGCGCGCCGCGAGTTGTTCGATCGTGCCGCGCTCGAACAGGTCGGTGCGGTATTCGAAGCTGCAGACGAGCTCGCCCGACGCGGCCATCTCGGCGTGCAGCGACAGGTCGAACTTCGCCTGCGTGGCCTCGCCGCCGCGCAGCGGCGCGATCTCGAGGCCGGGCGCGCCAAGCGTGGCGGCCGGCGCGTTCTGCAGCGCGATCATCGCCTGGAACAGCGGCGAATGGCCGAGCTGGCGATCGGGCTGCAGTGTTTCCACCAGCTTCTCGAACGGCACGTCCTGATGCGCGTAGGCGGCCAGCGCGGTGTCGCGTGCCCGCGCGAGCAGGTCGACGAACGAGGCGCGCGGGTGGAGCCCGATGCGCAGCACCAGCGTATTGACGAACACGCCCACCAGCGGTTCGATCTCGCTGCGCGTGCGGCTGGCGATCGGCGTGCCGAGGCAGACCTCTTCCTGCGCCGCATGGCGGCCGAGCAGCAGCGCGAAGCCGGCCGACAGCGCCATGAACAAGGTGGCGCCGTGCTCGCCGGCCAGGCGGTTCAGGTCGGCCACGAGCGAGGCGTCGAGTCGCGTGGTGAACACGGCGCCGCGATGGCGCTGCACGGCCGGGCGCGGGTGATCGGTGGGCAGCGTGAGCAGGGCGGGCGCACCGGCCAGTTGCGTGCGCCAGTAATCGACCTGGGTGTCGAGCCGCTCGCCGGCCAGCCAGCCGCGCTGCCACGCGGCGAAGTCGGCATATTGCAGCGGCAGCGGCGCGAGCGGAACCGGCGCGCCTTCGCGCAGCGCCGTGTAGATCGACGTCAGCTCGCGCACGATCACGCCCATCGACCAGCCGTCGGCGGCGATGTGGTGCACCGTGAGCAGCAGCACGTGGCGCGTGGGCGCGAGGCGCAGGAGCTTGGCGCGCAGCAGCGGCCCGGTGGCCAGATCGAACGGCAGCGCGGCTTCCGCGCGGGCCGCGTCGAGCGCGCGCGCGTCGGGATCGACGTGGTGCGCGAGATCGATCGTGTCCAGCGCGACGTGGCCGGCAGCCGGATCGATCACCTGCACCGGTTCGCCGTCGTGCGCGACGAAGCGGGTGCGCAGCACTTCTTGGCGCTCGAGCAGCGCGGCGAACGCGCCCGCGAGCGCGTCGCGATCGAGCTCGCCGTCGAGTTGCAGCGCGGCCGGAATGTTGTAGAGCGCGCTGCCCGGCTGCATCTGATCGATGAACCACAGGCGCTGCTGCGCGAACGACAGCGGCGGCGCGGGATCGCGCGGGGCGAGCGGGATCGCCGGCAGCGCGGCGCCGGCATCGGTTGCCCCGCGCGCCTCGGCCACGCGCCGGGCCAGCCCCGCCAGCGACGGCGCCTCGAACAGCGCGCGCAGCGGCAGCTCGATGCCGAACGCGTCGCGCACCTGCGAGACGAGCCGCGTGGCCAGCAGCGAATGGCCGCCGAGCGCGAAGAAATCGTCGTCGCGCGACACGGTGTCGATGGCGAGCAGTTCTCGCCAGATCGCCGCGAGCACGATTTCCACCTCGCCGCGCGGCGGCTCGCCGGCCTGCACGGCCAGCGCGGACGCGTCGGGCTCGGGCAGCGCGCGGCGGTCGATCTTGCCGTTATGGGTGAGCGGCAGCGCCGGCAGCACCACGAAGGCGGCCGGCACCATGTAATGCGGCAGCCGCGCGAGCAGATGCGCGCGCAGCGCGGCGGCCGACACGTCGTGATCGCCGCCGGATGCATCGGTGCCACCGCCGGCGGCCACGTAGGCCACCAGCCGCGCCGCATCGCCGGCACCGCGCAGCAGCACCAGGCATTGCGCCACGGCCGCGTGCGTGCGCAGCGCGGCCTCGATCTCGCCGATCTCGATGCGGAAGCCGCGCAGCTTCACCTGGCTGTCGATCCGGCCGAGGTAGTCGAGCATGCCGTCGGGGCGCTGACGCACCAGGTCGCCGCTGCGATACATGCGCGAGCCCGGCGCGCCGAACGGATCGGGCACGAAGCGCTCGGCCGTCAGCGCGGGCCGGTTCAGATAGCCGCGCGCGAGGCCGTCGCCGGTCACGCACAGTTCGCCGGGCACGCCGGTTGGCACGGCCGACAGCTCGCGCAGCACGCGCACGCCCAGATCGTCGATCGGGCGGCCGATCACGTTGCCGGTCTCGCAGCCGTCGATCGTGTGATGGGTGACGTGCACGGTGGTTTCGGTGATGCCGTACATGTTGACGAGCGCCGGGCGCGTGCCGTGACGCGCGCGCCACGGGCGCAGCATGTCCGCGTCGAGCGCTTCGCCGCCGAAGATCACGAGCCGCAGCGCGAGCGCGTCGGCGGCCTGCGCGGTGTCGGCCTCGACCAGCTGGCCGAACGCGCTCGGCGTCTGGTTCAGCACCGTCACGCGTTCGTCGCGCAGCAGCGCGTGGAAGGCGGCCGGGCTGCGCGACACCTCGTGCGGCACCACCACGAGCCGGCCGCCGTGCAGCAGCGCGCCCCAGATTTCCCAGGTCGAGAAGTCGAACGCGAACGAATGGAACAGCGTCCACACGTCCTGCGGGCCGAAGCCGAACAGGCGCCGGGTGGTGTCGAACAGGCGCAGCACGTTGCGGTGCGTGACCACCACGCCCTTCGGCGTGCCGGTGGAGCCCGAGGTGTAGATCACGTAGGCGGCATCGTCGGCGGCCGGTGCGGGCCGCGCGGCGAACGTGGCGGCGCCGGCAGGTTCGCCGTCGTCGGCCACCTCGACGAACGGGCAGGCATCCGCGAGCGGTGCGAGCCGCGCGGCCAGCGACGCGGCGCTCAGCAGCGCCACCGGGCGGCTGTCGGCCAGCGTGAACGCGAGCCGCGAGTCGGGATAGTGCGGATCGACCGGCACGTAGGCGGCGCCGGTCTTGAGCACGGCCAGCAGCGCCACGATCATCTCGGGCGAGCGTTCGAGGCACACCGCCACGCGCGTGTCGGGTGCGGCGCCGAGCGCGTGCAGGCGTTGCGCGAGCCGCGCGGCGCGCGCGTCGAGCGTGGCGTAGTCGAGCGTGTCGGCACCGGCCGTCACGGCGGCGGCCGCGGGCGCGAGCGCGGCCTGCCGGGCGAAGCGTGCGTGGATCGTGTCGGGCGCGATGTCGGCTGCGATATCGGCGGCGTTCGCCGGCGCGGCATGCGGCACGACCGGTCGCGACAGCGCATGCACGGCCGCCAGCTCGTGGCTGCCCATCATCGGCATCTCGATCGCGCGCTGGCCGGCGTCGCGCACGGCGCCTCGCAGCAGCGTCGCGAAATGCTTGCCGAGCCGCGCCACGGTGGACGCGTCGAACAGGTCGGTGCGGTATTCGAGGGCGCAGGCGAGCTCGCCCGAATCCTGCTCCTCGGCCACCAGCGCGAGATCGAACTTGGCCTGCGTGCCGCCCGGATGCAGCACGGTGGCGGTGAGGCCGGGCAGGTCGAGCGTGGCGGCCGGCGCGTTCTGCAGCGTCACGAGCGCCTGGAACAGCGGCGCGTGGCTCAGGTCGCGCTCGGGCTGCAGCGCATCCACCAGCTGTTCGAACGGCACGTCCTGATGTGCGTAGGCGGCCAGCGCGGTGTCGCGGGTCTGCGCGAGCAGCTCGGCGAACGAGGCGCGCGCGTCGAGCCCGATGCGCAGCACCAGCGTGTTGACGAAGCAGCCCACCAGCGGCTCGAGCTCGCTGCGCGTGCGATTGGCGATCGGCGTGCCGAGGCAGACGTCGTCCTGCGCGGCATGGCGGCCGAGCAGCAGCGCGAAGGCCGCCGACAGCACCATGAAGGGCGTGGCGCCGTGCTCGCCGGCCAGGCGGTGCACGCCCGCCACCAGCGCGGCATCGAGCCGGAACGTCACGTGCGCGCCGTCGTGGCCCTGCACGGCCGGGCGCGGGCGATCGGTGGGCAGCGTGAGCAGCGCGGGCGCGCCAGCCAGTTGCGCGCGCCAGTAATCCAGCTGGCGCGCGAGCCGGTCGCCGGCGAGCCGCCGGCGCTGCCATACCGCGAAGTCGGCGTATTGGAGCGGCAGCGGCGCGAGCGGCATCGGCTCGCCACCGCGCAGCGCGGTATAGATCGCCGTGAGTTCGCGCACCAGCACGCCGATCGACCAGCCGTCGGCGGCGATGTGGTGGGCGCTCAGCAGCAGTACGTGGCGCGTCGGCGCGAGCCGCAGCAGGCGCGCGCGCAGCAGCGGGCCGCGCGCGAGGTCGAAGGGCTGGCAGGCTTCCGCGCGTGCCGCGTCGCGCGCGAGCGCGTCCGGATCGGCGCCGTGCGCGAGGTCGAGCGTGTCGAGCACGAAGCGCTCCGGTGCCGCATCGATCCGTTGCACCGGTTCGCCGTCGCGCACCGCGTAGCGCGTGCGCAGCACCTCGTGGCGCGCGAGCAGGGCGGCCAGCGTGCGCGCGAGCGCGTCGGCGTCGAGCTGGCCGTCCAGCTGCAGCGCGGCGGGCATGTTGTAGAGCGGGCTGCCCGGTTGCATCTGGTCGATGAACCACAGCCGCTGCTGCGCGAACGACAGCGGCGGCGCGGGATCGCGCGGCGCGAGCGGGATCGTGTCGGGCGGTTGAGCCGTGGGCGTGCCCTGATCGGCCGGCAGCAGCGCGGCGATCCGTGCAGCGAGGTTGGCCAGCACCGGCGCGTCGAACAGCGCGCGCAACGGCAGCTTGCACGCGAAGGTCTTGCGCACGCGCGAGACCAGCTGCGTGCCCATCAGCGAATGCCCGCCCAGCGCGAAGAAGCTGTCATTGCGTGCAATCTCCTGCACGCCGAGCAGCTCGCTCCACAGCGCGGCCAGCCGCGTTTCGATCTCGCCCTGCGGTGCGTCGCCGGTCGGGCGTGCCACCGCGTCGGGGGCCGGCAGCGCGCGGCGGTCGAGCTTGCCGTTGCGCGTGAGCGGCCACGCCTCGAGCGCGACGAAGGCGGACGGCACCATGTAGTCGGGCAGGCGCGCGGACAGATGCGCGCGCAACGTGTCGGCGTCGGCGGCCTCGCCACCGACCGCGCCGTTTCTTCGGCTCACCCAGTACGTCACCAGCCGTTGCGCGGCCGCCTCGCCCGTCGCCAGCACGAGGCAGTCGGCCACGGCCGGATGGGTGCGCAGCACGGCCTCGATCTCGCCCGGCTCGATGCGGAAGCCGCGCAGTTTGATCTGATGATCGATGCGGCCGCGATGCACGATCGTGCCGTCCGCGCGCCGCTGCGCGCGATCGCCGCTGCGGTACATGCGCGAGCCGGGCGCGCCGAACGGATCGGGCACGAAGCGCTCGGCCGTCAGGTCGGGACGGCCGAGGTAGCCGCGCGCGAGCCCGGCGCCGGCGATGCCCAGCTCGCCGCCGATGCCGGTCGGCCGCGCCTGCCAGGCGTCGTCGAGCACGTAGGCGCGCATGTTGCGCAGCGCGTGACCCATCGAGGGCAGCGTGTCGGCGCTCACGCGCATCGCCAGCGTGTCGACCGTGCACTCGGTCGGCCCGTATACGTTGTGTGCGACCAGCCCGGCGCGGCCGGCCAGCGCCGACCACAGCGCCTCGTCCATCGCGTCGCCGCCCACCAGCATGTGGCGCGGCAGCACCGCGTGCGGATCGTGCGCGAGCACGGCGGCCAGTTGCTGCGGCGTGGCGTCGGTGGCCTCCACGTCGTG
The DNA here is from genome assembly GCA_030151225.1 of Burkholderia sp. Classification (GTDB taxonomy): domain Bacteria; phylum Pseudomonadota; class Gammaproteobacteria; order Burkholderiales; family Burkholderiaceae; genus Burkholderia. The sequence continues at coordinate 6,551 of JASLEG010000304.1, forward strand.
CCGCGCGAAGAAATCGGGCAGCAGCGCGGGATCGCGGCGCACCTCGGCCGGGATCGGCAGCAGCGTGGCGCCCGCGCACAGCAGCACCAGCTGCTTGATCGAGGCATCGAAGGCGGCCGACGCGTTGACGGCCACGCGCAGGCCGCCTTCGAGCGCCTCGCCGTAGATCGCGGCCTGCAGCGCGTCGAGCAGGTTGGCGGCCGAGCGGTGCGTGATCATCACGCCCTTCGGCTTGCCGGTGGAGCCCGACGTATACATCAGATAGGCGAGCTGGTCGGGCAGGATCGTGGGCAGTGGCGGGGTTTCCGGCCCGGCGGCGGCTTGCGCGGCATCGTCCGCGAACACGAGCGGAATGCCGTGGCCGCGCAGGCCGTCGGCCAGATGCCGCTGCGTGACGATTGCGACGGGGCGCGCGTCGGCCAGCATCGTGGCGTGCCGCTCGCTGCCGTGCTCGGGATCGAGCGGCAGATAGGCGCCGCCCGAGCGCAGCGCGGCCAGGAACGCCGTGGGTAGATGCACCGAGCGCGTCACGCACACGGCCACCGGCCGATCCGCGCGGGCGCCCAGCGCGCGCAGCCGCGCGGCGAGCGCGGCGCTGCAGGCATCGAGTTCGGCGAAGCTCAGCGTCTCCCCCTCGCAGGCCACGGCGCAGCGCTGCGGCGTGCACGCCGCCTGCGCCGCGAAGCGCTCGACCAGCAGCGGGGCGCCGCCCGCGGTGCCGGCCTCGGCGTGATGCGTTTCGTTCGCGCGTGCGAGCGTGTCCCGTTCGGCCGCGTCGAGCAGCACGAGATTGCCGATCCGGCAATCGGGGTTCGCGGCGATCGTCTCGAGCAGCCGCACGTACATCGCGGCGAAGCGCGCGATGGTGGCCCCGTCGAACAGGTCCACGTTGTGGGTCCAGCCCATCGACAGCCGGCCGTCCACATTCGCGACGTTCAGCGAGATGTCGTATTTGGCCACGTCGTGATCGGTGCTCAGCGCCTCGAGCACGGTATCGGCCACGTGCGCGCGATGTGTCGGCGTGTTGTTCATGCCGAACAGCACCTGGAAGACCGGCGTGAAGCCCGGATCGCGCTCGGGGCGCAGCGCCTCCACCACCTGCTCGAACGGCGCGTCCTGATGCTGGTAGGCGGCCAGCGCGCGCTCGCGCATCTGCGCGAGCAGCGCGGCGAACGTCATCTGCGGCTCCACGGTCGTGCGCAGCACCAGCGTGTTGATGAACAGGCCCACCAGCGCTTCGAGCTCGGGGCGCTGGCGATTCGCGATCGGCGTGCCGAGCAGGATCTCGCGCTGGCCCGCGAGTCGCGACAGCAGCGCCGAGAAGGCGGCCGCCATCACCATGAACAGGCTCGCGTTCGAGGCTTTCACGAGCGCGCCGAGCCGCTCGCCGAGCGCGTGATCGAGCTGCACGCGCAGCGTCGCGCCGCGATGGCTGCGCGTGGCCGGCCGTGGCCGGTCGGTCGGCAGTTCGAGCAGGCGCGGTGCGTCGGCCAGCTCGCGCATCCAGTAGTCCACCTGACGATCGATGCTCGCGCCGGCCTGGCTTTCGTACTGCCAATGCGCGAAGTCGGCGTACTGGATGCGCAGCGGCGGCAAGGTCGGTGCGGTGCCGCTCGCATGCGCGGCGTACAGCGCGCTCAGTTCGGACTGCACGATACCCATCGACCACGCATCGGCCACGATGTGGTGCAGCGCCAGCAGCAGCACGTGATGCGTGGCGTCGAGCCTGACCAGCCGCGCGCGGATCGGTGGCCCGGCCTCGAGATCGAAGCGGGTGCCGGCGTTCTCGCGCAGCAGCGCGTCGAGCGCGTGCGCATCGCCGCCGTGCGCTTCCACGAGCGGCAGCGGCACCTGCAGCGCGGGCCCGATGCGCTGGCGCGGGCCATCGGGGGTTTCCACGATCGTGGTGCGCAGGATCTCGTGACGCGCCACCAGCCCGTTCAGGGCCGCGCCGAGCGCCGCCACGTCGAGCGGCCCGTCGATGCGGATCGCGGCCGGCACCGTGAACAGGGCGCTGTCGGGATCGAGCCGGTCGTGCAGCCACTGGCGAAGCTGGGCGAACGACAGCGGCGCGTTCGCCGACGGTTGCGCGCGCACCGGAATTGACGCCGCGCCGCCGCTGGCGGCGCGTGTCCTGTTCCAGCGATCGAGCAGGGCCTGCTGGGCGTTACGGGCTGCGGTCGTGGATCCTGCGTCCATGGCGATGATCGTCTCCGATGTGGTCCTGCTGCCCGCGAGCGCGGGGCGGTGCCATCACGTGTATTCACTTGATGGGATGTCGTGCGACATCCTTATGCTGATGCGACGCGAATCTGTCCTGAAACGACCTGAACCGGTATTGCATCATTTCGATACGTCATTTTTCTCGATCTCGAAAAGAAAAATCAGGAAAAAATGCCCGGCACCAGCCAGTGGCATTTCGAATCGGAACGCGTCCGCCGAGCCGCGATCAGGCGGCTCGATAACAGAAGAAAATGAATCCGGGATTGCATTCGCGAGATATGTTCGTGCGCGAATTATTTCTCAGTAATCCTTACTCCGGGCTTGCGTAAAGCCGCGTTTAATTGATTGGCTGGCTGTTGATCTTTGCCGGATTGTAGTCCAAACTTCTGCTCGACGTGAGGGAAAATGTTCAGTTTTATCTGGACCTGACTAGACATCATACCAATCGAATTTTCGTTGTATTCAATGAAAGGAGGCTCGATGAAGTCGGCATCCAAGGGCAATTATCTGAGGAATGGCGGCGCATCGGTGAAAATACCTATCCTTGTGAAGGAAATGCAGGGGCGTGGTCAAAAGCGATAAAATTTGGCTTTTCTGACATGTCTAGTCAACTGAACGAGGCGCCATGATTGGCTGCCTCATGGCAGCGGCAAGTCCCTGTTTTGCAAGGAATTTCAAAGCAGTCAAGCTGGTTTTCAGAAGGTCGCGCATCGTCGTGCCGGCGTTGTGTCGTCCGTTGCAAAATGAATTCCGCAGGCGTTATCGGTTATGCCCGATATACGCGTTCGATGATCTTGAGTTCACATGATTTGCGGTTGCATCAATTTCTGATTTTGAAATTGATGCGGTGCGGATGAATCATTGTCGGTAGTCATACAAATTTCGCATGAATGCTTTATTCGCGCGAAGGGGCGCGGCTTTTCGCGTTTCCTGAAATTGTGCGATGCAATCGAATGTGGCGTCGATTTGACTGTTATTTCTGCCAGGAAGCTCGCCGGGCGGCTGATGTGGCGCGCCGGCTCCGTGTTCAATCTGCTGCACTGCCTCGAGGGGGCGCGTGGAATATGTCCGACTTCATCACGAGATCATCCGACCTGACGATGCAATGGGATGACTATTACCGCAGTGCGGCACAAACGCCGTGGGAAATGATTGATTTCAGCGATCTGCCTTCGTTCCTGAAAGCATGTGAACTGCCGCTCGATCGGCTCGCCTCGATGGCGAGCGTGGGCTGCGGGCGCGGCCACCGCGACCTGGCCATGCTGCGCGAGGTGGCGGCCTTCAATCGCACGGCGTTCTCGTATCTCGGTGTCGACATTAGCTCGGTGGCGATCGCGCAGGCGCGGCAATTGTTCGGTGGTGCCTCGCATGCGACCGACGCGCGTGTCGCGCAGCAGCCGAAGCTCGACTGCGCGTGGGCGTTCCAGCATGCGGACCTGTTCGAGTTCCAGCCGTCGCGCCGTTTCGATCTCGTGCTCGACTGGATGTGCCTGCACGACATCGAGCGCGATCGCCTGCCCGACTACGCGGCGCGCCTCGCGGCGCTGAGCCGTGAATACCTCGTGATCAAGGCGTTCTCGCAGGAGGGCAGCAGCGTGGCGCGGCTCGGCCTGCTGGGCCGCGACATCCAGAAGGAGAAGATTGCCGAGGACGACGTGCTGCGCCTGTTCGGCGATCAGTTCGAGATCCTCTTCATTCAGCAGTACGAGGAGGATCTCGATCCCGTGCCGCGCCCGCCCGACGGCATCGTGGCTGCCAAGCGTGCCTACGTGCTGCGCCGCGCGCGGCCGCTCGAGGCGGGCGACGCCGGCCCCGCAACGGATTCGGCGCCGCGCTGAGCGGCAGGCCGCCACGTGGATTCCGCAACGCTCTCGCCAGGAACGCGCCCGATGACGCCTTCGACCCTGACCGAACTGCTGCTGGCACGCGCTGCCGCCGGCGAGGCCGAACTCGGCCGCCCGGCCTTCACCGAACTTGTGGAGGCCGAGGCGCTCGCGCGCACGCTGAGCTTCGGCGAGTTGCTCGATGGTGCCCGGCGCATCGCCGTGGCGCTGCGGCAGGCCGCGCCGGCCGGCAGCCGCGTGCTGGTGCTGTACCCGGCGGGGATCGATTTCATCGTGGCGTTCTTCGGCTGCGTGCTGGCCGGCATGGTGGCCGTGCCCGCGGTGGCCGTGGCGGGGCGCCGTTCGCTGCCGCGCCTGCGCGCGATCGTGGACGATTGCGAGCCCGCGCTGGTGCTGTCGCCGGCGGCCACGCGCCGGCAGCTTGCCGTCGTGGCCGAACGAGGCAATGCGGCCGGCGGTGGCCATGACGTTGCAGACGCAACCGATCGTGAAGATCCGCTCGACGCGCTCATCTGGCTCGACGTGGACGAGGCGCATGCCTGCGATCCGGCGTGCTGGGTCGATCCGCAGGCGCAACCCGGCGATCTCGTGTTCCTGCAGTACACGTCCGGCTCCACCGGCGCGCCGAAGGGCGTGATGGTGTCCCATGCGAACGTGCTCGCCAACGTGCGGCAGATCGCAGGCACCTTCGGCATCGCGCGCGACGACGTGGTGGTGTCGTGGCTGCCCGCGCATCACGACATGGGCCTGATCGGCAAGGTGTTGCTGCCGTGCCTGATCGGCGCGCATGCCGTGCACATGGCGCCGGCGGTGTTCCTGTCGCGGCCGGTGCGCTGGCTGCGTGCGCTGTCCGACCATCGCGGCACCTTCAGCAGCGCGCCGAACTTCGCCTACGCGCTGTGCGCGGCCCGGATTCGCCCCGAGGAATGCGAGGGGCTCGACCTGTCGGCCGTGCGCACGTTGATGAACGGCGCCGAGCCGGTGCGCGTCGACACGCTCGCGCGCTTCGCCGACGCGTTCGCCCCGTTCGGCCTCGATGCGCGCACGCTCACGCCCGTCTACGGGCTGGCCGAGGCCACGCTGTTCGTGAGCGGCGGCCCCGCGCATCGCACGCTCGCGCTCGACCGCGCCTCGCTCGCACGCGGGCAGGTGCGCGTGAGCGGCGCTGCGGAGGGTGAAAACGGCGCGACGCCGGCGGTGTCGCTCGTGTCGGTGGGCGGCATCGCGTATCCCGATCACGCGGTGCGCATCGTCGATGCCGAGGCGGGCCGGGCACTGCCCGACGGCGAAATCGGCGAGATCTGGGCGAGCGGGCCGTCGATCGCAGGCGGCTACTGGCGCAACGCGGCCGCTACGCGCGAGACCTTCGATGCGCGTGTCGAAGGTGACGCACGCCGCTGGCTGCGCACCGGCGATCTCGGCTTCGTGCGCGACGGGCTGTTGTACGTGGCGGGCCGCAGCAAGGATCTGCTGATCGTCGGCGGCCGCAATTTCTATCCGACCGATATCGAGGCGGCGTTCACGGCGCTCGATGCGCGCCTGCCGCGCGACGGCTGCGTGGCGTTCCCGGTGAACGGCGAGTTCGGCGAGGCGCTGGTGGTGGTGCAGGAAGTGGAGCGGCACGCGGCGCCCGGGCTCGGCGCGCTGGTGGCGCGCTTTCGCGCCGAGTTGGCCGATCTGTTCGAGCTGACCCAGGTGCAGGCGGTGCGCTTCGTGCGGCGCGGGCGGATTCCGCGCACCACCAGCGGCAAGCTGCAGCGCCGCCGCTGTCGCGCGCTGTTCCTCGACGGCGAACTCGATGCCGTGGCGAGCTGGGATGCCGGTGCGAGCGGTGCCGTTCGGCCTGCTTACGAAGCGCCCGTCGGCGAGATCGAGCCGGGCATTGCCGCGATCTGGGCGGCGCTGCTCGGCGTCGAGCAGGTGGGCCGCGACGACGATTTCTTCGCATTGGGCGGGCAGTCGCTGCTGGCCACGCGCGCGATCGCGGCGGTCGAGGCGCGGTTCGGCGTGGCGGTGCCGCTGCGTGCGCTGTTCGAGGCGCCCACGCTGGCCGCTCTGGCCGCGCGCGTCGCCGATTGCGCGCCGCTGCAAGCCGAAGCGCCGCTCGTACGCGTCTCGCGCGAGCGCGCGCTGCCGCTGTCGTTCGCGCAGCAGCGCCTGTGGTTCGTCGACCGGCTGCAGGCCGGCGCGGCGGCGGCGTATCACATCGTCAGTGCGCTGGCCTTGCGCGGTGCGCTCGATCGCGAAGCGCTGGCCGGCGCGCTCGTCGCGCTGGTGCGCCGCCACGAGGTGCTGCGCACCCGCATCGTGGTCGAGGCGGGCGAGGCACGGCAGGCGATCGATCCCGCGCCGGCCGCGCTCAACCTGCCGCTGCTCGACCTGTCGCTGACCCGCGACGCCGATACCCATCTACGCGAGGCCGCGCACGACGAGGGCACGAGGCCGTTCGATCTGGCCACCGGCCCGTTGCTGCGCGCGCGGCTCGTGAAGCTCGCGGCCGGGCATCACGTGCTGCTGTTCACCGTGCATCACGTCGCCGCCGACGGCGGGTCGATGGGCGTGCTGGCGCGCGAACTCGGCGCGCTGTACGCGGCGGGCTCGGCGGGGCGCGCCGCGCCGTTGATCGAACCGGCGCTGCAATACGCGGATTTCGCGTGCTGGCAGCGCGAGCATGCCGACGCGGCGCGCCTCGAGGCGCAGCTCGGCTACTGGCGCGAGGCGCTGGCCGGCGCGCCGGCCTCGCTGACGCTGCCCACCGACCGTCCGCGCCCGGCCGTGCAGGATCTGCGCGGCGCGCGCGTAGCGTTCGAGCTCGATGCGCCGCTGGTAGGCGCGCTGAACGGCGTCGCGCGTTCGCAGGGCGCGACGCTGTTCATGGTGCTGGCCGCGGCCTTCGCTCTGGTGCTGAGCCGGCTCGCGGGGCAGGACGACGTCAGCATCGGCACGCCGGTGGCGAACCGTCGGCGCCCGGAGCTGGCGGAGATGGTGGGCTGCTTCGTCAACACGCTGGTGCTGCGCAGCCGGATCGTGCCGGACGAGACGTTCACGGCGCTGCTGGCACGGATGCGCGGGACGGCGCTGGGCGCGTACGCGAATCAGGACGTGCCGTTCGAGCAACTGGTGAGCGAACTCGCGCCGCAGCGCGATCCGAGCCGCACGCCGCTGTTCCAGGCGATGCTGGTGCTGCAGAACGTCGATCTGTCCGTGCCGGAGTTCGGTGGGCTCGAGGCCGCGCCGCTGAGCGGTTTCGGCGCGGGCGCCAAGTTCGACATCACGCTCGAATTCAATGCAGGGGCCGAGGGCGGCCTGCGCGGTGAGGTCGAATACGCCACCGCCGTGTTCGACGAGGCCACGGCGCGCCGTATCGCGTCGCACCTGCTCGCGGTGCTGAACCAGGTGGCGATCGATGCGATGCGGCCGCTGCGCGAGATCGCGTCGATGAGCCGGCAGGAAAAGGCCGCGGTGTTGGCGGCCGGGCGTGGGCCGGCGCGGGCGTATCCGCTGGATGCGACGCTGGCCGGCATGTTCGCGGCTCGGGTGGCGAGTGCGCCGGATGCGATTGCGTTGCGGTATGAGGGCGTGACGCTCGCTTATGCCGAGCTCGATGCGCGGGCGAATCGGCTGGCGCATGCGCTGCCGGCAGCGTTCGGCGGGCGGGAACCGATCGTGGCCGTCTGCATGGAACGGTCGGTCGAGATGGTCGTGGCGCTGCTGGCGATCGTGAAGGCGGGTGGGGCGTATCTGCCGCTCGATCCGTCGCATCCGGCGCAACGGCTTGCTGCAACGATCGAGGATGCCGGTGCCTGCGCGGTTGTGATGCACCAG
>JASLEG010000317.1 GCA_030151225.1 Burkholderia sp.
GGTAAGCACTGCTTGCTGTTCCCGTCGGGTTTGGGCGCCATCTCCAATGTCTATTTCGGTCTGATCCAGACGGGCGACGACGTCCTGATTCCCGACAACGCCTACAGCCCCAACCGTGAGCATGGCGACTGGCTGCAAGCGTCGTTCGGCATCACCGTGCGCTATTACGATCCGCTGATCGGTGAGGGCATTGGCGATCTGATTCAATCGAATACCAAACTAATTTGGCTCGAAGCCCCGGGTTCGGTGACGATGGAAGTGCCTGATATCCCGGCCATCGCCCGCGTAGCACGTGAGCGCGGTGTGCTCACGGCCATCGACAACACCTATTCCGCAGGTATCGCATTCCGTCCGTTCGATCATGGCGTGGATATCTCCGTGCAGGCGTTGACCAAATACCAGTCGGGCGGCAGCGACGTGCTGATGGGCGCCACGATCACGGCCGAGCGCGCCGTGCACGAGCGCCTCAAGCTCGCGCGCATGCGGCTCGGCGTGGGCGTGTCGGCCGACGACTGCTCGCTGGTGCTGCGCAACCTGCCGAACATGAAGGTCCGCTTCGAGGCGCACAGCCGCACCGCGCTCTCGCTCGCGCAGTGGCTGAAGTCGCGCCCCGAGATCACTACCGTGCTGCATCCGCAACTGCCCGACTGCCCGGGCCACGCGTGCTTCGTGCGCGACTTCAGCGGCGCGGGCGGGCTGTTCTCGGTGGTGTTCGACGGCCGTTACAGCGCCGCGCAGGTGGATCGCTTCGTCGAGGCGCTCGCGTTGTTCGCGATCGGCTGGAGCTGGGGCGGGGCGCACAGCCTGGCGATGCCGTACGACATTCCGTCGATGCGCCCGAGCTGGCCGCACGCGGGCACGCTGGTGCGCTTCTACGTCGGCCTCGAGGACGAAGCTGACCTGCGCGCCGACCTCGAACGCGCGATGGCGGCGGCACTGGCCTGAGCGGCGTCTCCCGCCGCAGGAACGCAAACGGCGCATCGGCCCGCGAAGGCCGATGCGCCGTTTTCACGTGCTGCGCCTGGGCGGCGCGATCGGGTTCAGAACAGCCGCAGCAGGCCGTCGAGCCCCACGTGATCGAAGGCGACGCTGGCCGCCTCGCGCACCACGGGCTTGGCGCGGAACGCCACCGACAGCCCGGCCGTGGCCATCATCTTCAGGTCGTTCGAGCCGTCGCCCATCGCGATCGCGCGGCTCGGCTCGATGCCGAGCGCGGCGCAGGTCTCGCGCACCGTGCGCGCCTTGACCTCGGCGTCGACGATCTCGCCGATCACCCTGCCGGTGAGCTTGCCGTCCACGATCTCGAGCGTGTTCGCGTGGGTGAAGTCCAGGCCGAGCCGCGCCTTCAGCCGGTCGGTGAAGAAGGTGAAGCCGCCCGATACCAGCAGCGTCTTCAGACCCGCTGCCTTCGCGCCGGCCAGCATCGTCTCGGCGCCTGGCGACAGGCGCAGGCGCTCCTCGTACACGCGCTCGAGCGCGCTCGCCTCGAGCCCGGCCAGCAGCGCCACGCGGCGCGTCAGGCTCTCGCTGAAATCCTTGATCTCGCCGCGCATCGAGGCCTCGGTGATCTCGGCCACCTGCTGCTTGAGCCCGCCGAAATCGGCGATCTCGTCGATGCACTCGATCGTGATCAGCGTCGAATCCATGTCCATCGCCACCAGGCCGAAGTCGGCCAGCTTGCGGCCCGCTTCCACGAACGCGTGGTCGAGGCCGTGCGTGCCGCAGTACACGGCGATGTCGGGGGCCTGGGCGCGCGCGGCGTCGTCGATGCGGATCGCGTGCGCGTCGATCGTGACGAGGCGGCTGCCGCGCGACAGCGCGAACAGCGTTTTGTGGTGCACGTCGGCGAGCGGGGTGGGGCTTTGGATGACGAGATTCGTGGTCATGACAGGGCGCGTGGAACGAAAGCGGCGCGGCTCGCGCGCCGGAGAAGGCCGCTATTGTAGCCGGTCGCGTGTGACGATCCGCGCGCCGGCGCCGGCCTGCGCCTCCGCGCTCGCGCCCGGCTCGCGATCCCAGTAAGGCGGATCGCCGAAGTGCGCGGCGATGAAGTCGATGAAGGCGCGCAGCTTCAGCGGCACGAACGCGCGGCTCGGATAGACGGCCCAGATCGCCGACGGCTCGGCCAGCGGATAGTCGGCCAGCACCGGCACCAGCGAGCCGTCGCGCAACGCGGGCCCGACGTCCCAGGTGGACTTGATCGCGATCCCGAAGCCGTCCACCAGCGCCTCGCGGATCGCCTCGCCATTGCTGGCCACCAGCCGCCCGCCCACGCGCACGGTCAGCGGCCCGGCCGGCGTCTCGAAGGCCCAGTCGCGCTGGTCGCCGAGCACCACGCATTCGTGCCGCGCGAGCTCGGCCGGATGATGCGGCGTGCCGTGCTCGGCCAGATACGCGGGCGAGGCGCACACCACGCGCCGGTTCACGGCCAGGCGCCGCGCCACCAGCGTGGAGTCGCGCAGCGCGCCCACCCGGATCGCCACGTCGATGCCGTCGTCCACCAGGTCGACGATCTCGTCGGACAGGCGCAGGTCGAGCGAGACCTGCGGATAGCGGCGCAGGAAGGCCGGGATCACGGGCGCCACGTGCTGGCGCCCGAACGACGAGGACATCGACACGCGCAGCCGCCCGTGCGGCTCGGTGCGCGCGCGGCCCACGGCGGCGCGCGCCGCGTCGGCCGCGTCGAGTAGCGCGTGGGCGCGCTCGAGGAACAGCTCGCCGTCCTGGGTCAGCGTGACGCGGCGTGTCGTGCGGTGCAGCAGCCGCGCGCCGAGCTGGCGCTCGAGCTGGGCGAGCCGCGCGCTGGCCACGGTGGCCGACACGCCGAACTCGCGGCCGGCCGCCGAGACGTTCGCGAGCAGCGCCGCGCGCGTGAACAGCGCCACGTCGAGCAGGTCGAGCGGCTTGTCGGGCACGGGTGCGGTGGCAGGGTCGTCGTTCATTATCAGGAAAACCAAAAAGATGTTTCCGGGATTATGTCGGTTTTTATGCCGTATCGGGCGGCGTAGCATCCGTTCGTCGATGTACCTGATCTACCTCATCCCCCGCATCTTCTGGAGAACCTCATGAAAGCCGTTGGCCTGACCCGTTACCTGCCGATCGACGACCCGCAATCGCTGGTCGACGTCGAATTGCCGAAACCCGAAGCCACCGGCCGCGATCTGCTCGTGAAGGTCGAGGCGGTGTCGGTCAACCCGGTGGACTACAAGGTCCGCGCGCCGAAGGACAAGCTCGAGGCGAGCCCGCGCGTGCTCGGCTGGGACGCGGCCGGCACGGTGGTGGCGGTGGGCCCGGAGGTCACGCTGTTCCGCGTGGGCGACCCGGTCTATTACGCCGGCAGCATCACGCGGCCGGGCGCGAACAGCGAGTTCCACCTCGTCGACGAGCGGATCGCCGCGATCAAGCCGGCCTCGCTCGATTTCGCGGCCGCCGCGGCGCTCCCGCTCACGGCGATCACGGCCTGGGAAGCGCTGTTCGATCGTCTGAAGGTGTCGCCGCAGGGGCGCGACGACGGCAAGTCGGTGCTCGTGATCGGCGGCGCGGGCGGGGTGGGCTCGATCGGCATTCAACTGGCGAAGCAACTGGCGAAACTGACCGTGGTGGCGACCGCATCGCGCCCCGAATCGGCGCAATGGGTGCGCGAGCTCGGCGCCGACCACGTGGTGGACCATTACGGCGACCTGCCGGCGCAGATCCGCGCGGCGGGCCTGGACGGCGTCGACTACGTGCTGATCTTCAACGACACCGATCGCCATTTCCCGGCCGCGGCCGAGATCCTGAAGCCGCAGGGCGCGATCTGCACGATCGTCGAGAACGCGAAGCCGGTGGCGGTGGAACTGCTGAAGGCCAAGAGCGCGGCGCTGCACATGGAGTTCATGTTCACGCGCTCGATGTTCGGCACGCCGGACATGATCGAGCAGCACAAGCTGCTGACCGAGGTGGCGCGCCTGGTGGATGCGGGCACGTTGCGCGGCACGGTGGGCCAGCAGCTCGGCGCGATCAACGCGGCGAACCTGCGCGAGGCGCATCGCCTGCTGGAGAGCGGCCGCGCGATCGGCAAGCTGGTGCTGAGCGGATTCTGAGGCAGGCCCGGGCGCGCCGCAGGCGTGCTCCCGAGGCAGACGGCCGCCACGGCAGACCTGGCGGCCGTTCGCGTTTGTTGCGCCGCGCCACGCGATTGCGGCGGCGCGACAGCACGGCGTCCTCACCGATCCGGCCGCTTGCGACTAGACTGAAATCCGCGTGCCTCGCGCATCGGGAGCGGCGAGCGCAGCGGATAACCACGGGCGCCGTCCGGCGGCGTCACGACATCAGGAGGTCAGCATGAGCGTGCGCAATCCGTTTGCTTCCGTCCATCGCGTCCACCGTGCCTGTCGCGTCCGAGCTTTTGGGCCGGCGCCGGCGGCCGTGGCCGCGGCGATCCTCCTGGCGGTGGGCCCGGCCGCGCATGCCACGCCGGCCGTGGCGGGCAGCGCGAGCGGCGGCAACGACGGCCAGCTCGCCTACACGGTCAAGGTGGAGTCGGCGCACTTCGGCGCCGCGGGCGAGACGCGCCGGATCCGCTCGGGCGAAACCGACGACTTCAACTGGAAATCGGTGCCACCCGGCGGCGCGGTGGCGATGCCCGATGGCTGCCCCGATGCCGATTCGGCGCCGCGCGACGCCAACGGCGCGATGGTGCGCCAGACCCAGGTGCGGCTCGCGCCGTCGGTGGACGCGAAGGGCGTGGCCACCGTGCAGATCAGCTTCCAGGCCAGCACGCCGGACGGCACGGCGAGCGTGAGCGTCGGCGGCAAGACCCTGCAGTGCCCGAAGGCGCGCGTGCTCAGCGAGGTGCGGCACGTGTCGCTCGCGGCGAAGGGCGGGGTGAAGACGCTGGCGCTGCGCGACGGCACGCGCGTGACGGTGTCGATCGCGCCGTGAGGCAGGGCGGCGGCCAGCAGGTGGCCGCTGCCGCTCAGCGTGCCTTGCGGCGGCGCGGCTTGCGCTCCACGAGCCGGTGCGCGAGAAAGCGCTGGTCGGCCGAGAACAGCCGCCGCCAGGTCAGCAGCACCGCGCCGACCGTGCCGAGCGCCGAGGCCGCGGCGATCAGGAACATGATCACGATCTGGTAGCGCACCGCCTGCAGCGGCGACTGCCCGGCCAGCACCTGGCCCGTCATCATGCCGGGCAGGCTCACGATGCCGACCACGGCCATCTGGTTGAGCGTCGGCATCATGCCCGCGCGCACCGCCTGGCGCGCCGCGTCGCGCGCGGCTTCCCAGCGCGTCGCGCCGAGCGCGAGCGCGGTCTCGATGCGATCGCGCCGGTTCGTCAGCTCGCCCGTCATGCGCTCCACGCCGAGGCCCACGCCGGTCAGCGCGTTGCCGAGCATCATGCCGAGGATCGGGATCGCGTATTGCGGCTGGTACCACGGATGCACGCGGATCACCACGAACAGCCCGATCGCGCCCACCGCCCACGAGCCGGCCCAGATCGACAGGATGCTGTCGGCGCGCTGGCCGCGATAGGTGCGATCGCCCCGCCCGGCGCCGGCGAAACCGGCCACCAGGGTCATCACGATCATCAGCGGCAGCACCACGTACCAGTGCGGCGTGCCGAACACCCAGCCGAGCACGTAGCCGATCGCGAGCAACTGCACCACGGTGCGCACCGCGGCCAGCGCGAGCTGGCGGCCGAGGCCCAGCGACAGCGCGAACGACAGCGCGCCGTTGACGGCCACCAGCGCGGCGGCGATCGCCACGTCGCCGAGGCTCAGGTCCTGCAGCATCGGGCTCATCGGGCGGCTCCGCCTGCCTGGTCGTCGGCGCCGGCTTGCGCCGCGTCCGCGAACCGGCCGTCGCGCATCGTCACGTGGCGCGACCCCACGCGCGCGGCCTGGGCGGGATCGTGCGAGACCCAGACATAGGCACGGGCTTCGGGCGCCGCCTCGAACCAGGCCTGCACGAGCGCCTCGATCGCCTGCGCCGATTCGGGGTCGAGCGCCGAGGTGGGCTCGTCGAGCAGCAGCACGTCGGGCTCGAGCTGCAGCACGCGCAGCAGCGCGGCAATCTGCGCCTCGCCGCCCGACAGCTCGCTCGCGGCCTTGTCGAGGAAATCGCCGGCGCGGCCGGCGCGCTTCGCGAGCGCCTCGGCCCGCGCGCGGTCGAAGCGCAGGTCGCGATAGACGGCCAGCGAATACGGATAACGCAGGATGTCCTCCACCACGCCGTCGTCGCTCGCCGCAGGCCGCTGACGCAGATAGGCGACGCTGCGCCGGTAGCGCGTGATCGATGCGCGCGCAACCGTCTCGCCGCGCCACAGCACCGCGCCGCCGTCGAGCGGATCGAGCAGGGCGAGCGCGCGCAGCAGCACGCTCTTGCCCGAACCGGACGGTCCGGTCAGCGCAATCCGCATGCCCGGCGCCACCGAAAAATCGGTCGATGCGACCAGCACCCGCTTCGTGGCAGGGTCGCGGCGCGTGAGGCCACGGGCTTCGATCAGGACTGCAGCCGTCATAAATGCAAGCAAAGGTAAATGGGGTTAGGGTGGTCGCGCGCGATGCCATAATAACGGCTACCTGCGAACAGGGCGCCCTTCATGGCGTTGCGGCAATCACTCTGTCTCGATAAGAAAAACTGGAGCCCGGCATGACGCTACCCCGAGTCATCGGAAAATCGGCGGCCTGGATCGTCGGCATCCTCGTGGTGCTGATCGCCGCGCTCGTCGTCTTCATCCTCACGTTCGACTGGAATCGCGCGAGGCCGTACATCAACGAGCGCGTGAGCACCGAGATCGGGCGGCCGTTCGCGATCCAGGGCGATCTCAAGGTCGGCTGGCGTCGTCCCGACGGCGAGACCGGCTGGCGTGCCTGGGTGCCCTGGCCGAGCTTCACGGCCAACGACATCATGATCGGCAATCCCGACTGGGCGAAGTCGCCGCATTTCGCCACGCTCGATTCCGCGCATTTCGATCTGGCCGTGCTGCCGCTGCTCGCGCACCGCGTGGTGATCCCCTCGATCGACATCGTCAATCCCGCCATCGACATCGAGCGGCTCGCCGACGGCCGCAACAACTGGACGTTCTCGATCAAGCAATCGGGCCAGCCCTCCACGTGGAAGGTGGAGCTGCACAACTTCGCGTTCGCGAAGGGCAACGTGACCTACCGCGACGCGATCACCAAGGCCGACCTGAACGTGGCGATCGACACGCTCGGCCAGCCGATTCCGCTCGGCGACGTGCTCAAGCAGCAGGAAGCCACCTCGCGCGCGGCCTCGGCGCAGCGCGTGGGCAAGGCGGGTGCCACGCAGCTGACGAAGAAGATCGAGGCGGCCTCGGAAGCTGCCGCGGCTTCGGCGGCTTCGGCAGCCTCTGCAGCGCAGGCGGCGGACGCGTCGGGCGCTTCCGCCACGTCCACCCCCACCGCCGTTGCCGCCTCGCCGGCCTCCGCCGCCAGCGCGGCCGCCGCCAGGCCCGCCGCACCGACCTACGCGTTCGGCCTGGTCGTGAAGGGCCGCTACAAGGCCGTGCCGATCGCCGGCACCGGCAAGATCGGCGGCGTGCTCGCGCTGCAGGACACCACCACGCCGTTCCCGCTGCAGGCCGACGTGAAGGCCGGCGACACGCGCCTCGCGATCGTCGGCACGCTGACCGACCCGATGCACCTGGCCGCGATCGACCTGCGGCTGTGGCTGCAGGGCGCGAGCATGGGCCACCTCTACGCGCTGACCGGCGTGACCCTGCCCGACACGCCGCCGTTCGCCACCGAGGGCCGGCTGGTCGGCCAGTTCGCCCCGAACGCGAGCCGCTTCAGCTACGAGAACTTCGACGGTCGGGTGGGCGGCAGCGACCTGCACGGCACCCTGAGCTTCGCGCAGCGCCCGAGCCGGCCGCTGCTGTCGGGCGAGCTCGTCTCGAACCTGCTGCAGTTCTCCGATCTCGCGCCGATCGTGGGCGCCGACAGCGCGTCGAGCAAGCGTGCGCGCGGCGACACCACCAAGCAGCCGGCCGATCGCGTGCTGCCGGTGGAGACGTTCCGCACCGATCGCTGGAAGGCGCTCGACGCCGACGTGAAGTTCACGGGCCGCCGGCTCGTGAAGAGCAAGGACCTGCCGATTACCGATCTCTACACGCACGTGGTGCTGACCGACGGCGTGCTGTCGCTCGAGCCGCTGCGCTTCGGCGTGGCCGGCGGCACGCTGTCCACCGAGGCGCATCTCGACGGCAGCGGCACGCCGCTGAAGGGCCGCTTCACGGTCAGCGCGCGCCACCTGAAGCTCAAGCAGCTGTTCCCGACCCAGAAGGTCATGCAGTCGGCGCTGGGCGAAATCAACGGCGACGCCACGCTGGCCGCGCGCGGCAACTCGCCGGCCGCGCTGGCCGCCACCTCGACCGGCAACATCAAGGCGCTGGTGACCGACGGTGCGATCAGCCGCCTGCTGATGGAAGCGGCCGGGCTGAACGTGGCCAACGTGGTGTACGAGAAGCTGTTCGGCAACCGCGACGTGAAGATCAACTGCGCGGCCGTCGACTTCGAGGCGACCGACGGCCTGCTGAACTCGAAGCTGTTCGCGCTCGACACCGACGACGCCGTGATTCGCGTGGACGGCAACGTGAACCTGCGCGACGAGGGCATGGATCTCGCGATCCATCCGCAGACCAAGGGTTTCCGGGTGTTCTCGCTGCGC
This sequence comes from Burkholderia sp., assembly GCA_030151225.1. Classification (GTDB taxonomy): domain Bacteria; phylum Pseudomonadota; class Gammaproteobacteria; order Burkholderiales; family Burkholderiaceae; genus Burkholderia. The sequence continues at coordinate 8,667 of JASLEG010000317.1, forward strand.
TCGCCGCTGTACGTGAAGGGCACCTTCAAGAATCCGAAGGTGGGCGTGGACGTGGGCGCGCTGGCGCTGCGCGCCGGCGCCGCGGTCGGGCTCGGCCTGCTGAATCCGTTCGCGGCGCTGATCCCGCTGATCTCGCCGAGCCACAACCGCGACGTGCCGTGCTCGGAGCTGTTCTCGCAGCTGAATGCGCCGGGCGCCCGCAACGCCGCCGAGTCGGTGCATCGCAGCAAGAAGTGATGCACGGGCGAGGGCGACGGGCGTGGCCCGTCGCCCGTCGCGCAGGACAAACGGGGCGCGATCGATCGCGCCCCGTTTGCATGGTGCGTCGCGCCACGGTGTGCGAGCCGCCGCCCAGCCGGACACCGAGACCTGTTAAAATGCCCGGTTTACGTTGATCTACCACTTAACGGGCCACGCTGTGCTTTCTACCGCCAACATCACGATGCAATTCGGGCCGAAGCCCTTGTTCGAGAACATCTCGGTCAAGTTCGGCGAGGGCAACCGCTACGGCCTCATCGGCGCCAACGGTTGCGGCAAGTCGACCTTCATGAAGATCCTCGGCGGCGACCTCGATTCGACCGGCGGCAACGTCGCGCTCGAGCCGAACGTGCGCCTGGGCAAGCTGCGCCAGGATCAGTTCGCGTACGAGGACGTGCGCGTGCTCGACGTGGTGATGCAGGGCCACACCGAGATGTGGGCGGCGATGACCGAGCGCGACGCGATCTACGCGAACCCGGACGCCACCGACGACGACTACATGCAGGCCGCCGAGCTCGAGGCGAAGTTCGCCGAATTCGGCGGCTACGACGCCGAGGCGCGCGCGGGCGCGCTGCTGCTCGGCATCGGCATCGACGAGAAGCTGCACAACGGCCCCATGAGCGAGGTCGCGCCGGGCTGGAAGCTGCGCGTGCTGCTCGCCCAGGCGCTGTTCTCGAAGCCCGACGTGCTGCTGCTCGACGAACCGACCAACAACCTGGACATCAACTCGATCCGCTGGCTGGAAGACACGCTCAACCAGTACAACTCGACGATGATCATCATCTCGCACGATCGCCACTTCCTGAACTCGGTCTGCACGCACATGGCCGACATGGACTTCGGCACGCTGAAGGTGTGGCCGGGCAACTACGACGACTACATGCTCGCCTCGGCGCAGGCGCGCGAGCGTCAGGCCAACGCGAACGCGCGCGCCAAGGAGCGCGTGGCCGAACTGCAGGACTTCGTGCGCCGCTTCTCGGCCAACAAGTCGAAGGCGCGTCAGGCCACCAGCCGCGCCAAGCAGATCGACAAGATCAAGATCGAGGAATTCAAGCCCTCGTCGCGCCAGAACCCGTTCATCCGCTTCGAGTTCGAGAAGAAGCTGCACAACATCGCGGTGGTGGCCGAGGACGTCACGAAGAAGTACGAGCGCACGATCTTCAGCAACTTCAACCTGTCGGTGCAGCCGGGCGAGCGGATCGCCATCATCGGCGAGAACGGCGCGGGCAAGACCACGCTGCTGCGCACGCTGCTCGGCAACCTGCAGCTCGACCACGGCACCGTGAAGTGGGCCGAGAACGCGAACGTGGGCTACATGCCGCAGGACACCTACGAGGAGTTCCCGGACGACATCACGCTGATGGATTGGATCGACAACTACCGCAAGGAAGGCGACGACGAGACCATGGTGCGCGGCACGCTGGGCCGCCTGCTGTTCTCGGCCGACGACATCAAGAAGTCGGTCAAGGTGCTGTCGGGCGGCGAGAAGGGCCGCATGATCTGGGGCAAGCTGATGCTGGGCCGCCACAACGTGCTGCTGATGGACGAGCCGACCAACCACATGGACATGGAGTCGATCGAGTCGCTGCAGATCGCGCTCGAGCAG
>JASLEG010000057.1 GCA_030151225.1 Burkholderia sp.
CTCGGGCGAGAACAAGGGCTTCTTCGATCCGTTCTCGCCGGAAACGCCGAAGATGGACGCGCACGCGCAGGAGATGCTCGACGAGATCCACGCGCAGTTCATCAAGGCCGTGAAGGATGGCCGCGGCAAGCGCCTGCACGAGTCGCCCGATCTGTTCTCGGGCCTGTTCTGGACCGGCGCGAAGAGCCTCGAGCTGGGCCTCGCCGACGGTTTCGGCACCACCGACACGGTGGCGCGCGACGTGCTGAAGGCGCCCGATCTGGTCGACTACACGGTCAAGGAAAGCCTGAGCAACCGCGTGGCGCGCAAGTTCGGCGCCGCGATCGGCGGCGGCGCGGTGAAGTCGGCGCTGTCGCAGGGTGGGGTGACGCTGCGCTGATCATGTTGCGCGGCGGGCGGGGCGGGCACGCAAGCACGCCCCGCCCACTGTCTCAGTTCGCCAGCAGCAGGAAGATCGCCGGGCGCTTCTGCAGGTTCGGCGCCGGCTTCTTCTTCCAGTCGGCCGCGCTGCGGCTGACGATCGTTTCCGTGTCGAGCGTCAGGTCGGCCGCCACGCAGATCAGCGTGGACGGCGCGCAGGTCGCCACCAGCGTCTCCAGCATTGCCTGGTTGCGATACGGCGTCTCGATGAAGATTTCCGTCTCCCGACCCTTGCGCGACTGCTGCTCGAGCTCGCGCAGCCGCTTGGCGCGCGCGGCCGCGTCCACCGGCAGGTAGCCGTGGAACGCGAAGGTCTGGCCGTTCAGGCCCGACGCCATCAGCGCGAGCAGGATCGAGCTCGGCCCCACCAGCGGCACCACCTTCACGCCGCGCTCGTGCGCGCGGCGCACCAGCAGCGCGCCCGGATCGGCCACCGCCGGGCAGCCGGCCTCCGACACGAGCCCGGCATCCGCGCCGGCCAGGATCGGCGCGAGCAGCCGCTCGATCTCGCCGGCCGGCGTCTTCACGCTCAGCTCGCGGATCTCGATTTCCTGGATCGGCTTTTCCGTGCCGATCTTCTTCAGGAAGGCGCGCGTGGTCTTGGGGTTCTCGCCGATGTAGTAGCCGAGCGTGGCCGCGCGCGCCTGCACGGCGGCCGGCAGCACGGCGGCCAGCATCGACGCGTCGCCCTCGCCGAGCGTGTTCGGAATCAGATAGAGGGTGCCCGCGCTCATGCCCGCACCTCCACGGCTGCGGCACCGTCCGTGCCGGTGCAGAACAGCGGCACGCCGGCCTCGCGCAGCATGCGCGTGAGCGCGATCAGGGGCAGGCCCACCAGCGCGGTGGGATCGTCGGAATCGATCGCCTCGAGCAGGGCGATGCCGAGCCCTTCCGATTTTGCGCTGCCGGCCACGTCGTAGGGCGTCTCGGCGCGCAGGTAGGCGTCGAGCTCGGCGTCGGGCAGGGCGCGAAAGCGCACCCGGGTGATCACGTCCTCGATCTGCGTGCGGCCGCTGCGGCTGTCGAACACGCACAGCGCGCTGTGGAATTCCACCTGGCGGCCGCGCATCGCCTGCAGTTGTTCCATCGCGCGCGCGTGGGTGCCGGGCTTGCCGATCTGGCGGCCGTCGAAGGTCGCGACCTGGTCGGAGCCGATCACCACGGCGCCGTCGGGCGCATCGAGCTGGGCGGCGACCGCGCGGGCCTTCGCCTCGGCGAGGCGCAGCGCGGTGGCGGCCGGCGTTTCGCCGGCTTGCGGGGTTTCGTCGAGATCGGGCGTGACGACCTCGAACGCAATCCTCAGACGTTCGAGCAGCTCGCGCCGGTAGCGGGAACTCGACGCCAGGATCAGTCTGGGCGGGCGGGAAGGCGTGGTCATCATGGGCTGTCGGCAGGGGCGCCGCGGTGTCGTGCACCGTGGCGGGTTAAGTAATTGACTCGAAAAGATAAAACGGATATAGTTTTGCGCTTTTCATCGGCAGCGATGCCGATTGATCGTCGAAAGCGCGTGGTCCGGGTGTTCAGGCACGCAGAAGCACGCGGGCGGCGCGGTCGAAGCCCCAAGCGAACCAAGCAGGAGCGCACATGAATTCTTCTTCTGGCAAACCTGCGGTATCGCTCGATCCGCACGACGTCGACCTGTTCGAATTCGCCCGCAGCGGGCGGCAGTCGGCAGGTGCGGTGCGGCTCTCGCAACTGCCGCGCATGTTAAACGAAGTGCCGGCCGACGCGCCAGATCGCGACACCGTGTTCACCTGGCAGGCCGAAGGCTCGACCGAAGGCGAACTCCAGGAAGACGGCACCGAGCTCGCTCAGCCGTATCTGCGGCTCGCGCTGCACGGCGTCGCGTGGCTCGGCTGTCAGCGCTGCATGGCGCCGTACAGCCAGGCTTTCGATGTCGACATGGTGTATCGCATCGTGGCGACCGAAGAGGAAGCGGAAGCGATTCCGCTCGACGACGACGATGAAGTCGATGTGATCGTGGGTTCACGCCAGTTCGATCTCGTCGACTTGATCGAAGAAGAGCTGCTGCTCTCGCTGCCGCTCGTTCCGAAGCACGACGTGTGTCCGTCGGTTCATGAAAGTCTCGTATCGGGGGTCAGCGGTCCCGCCGCCGATACCGAGGATTTCGACGATGAATCCGAAGGCGGCGACGTGCCCGGCGAGGAGCGGCCCAATCCGTTCGCGGCGCTCGAAGCGCTGAAGCGGGACGGCGACAAGAAACACTGACGTAGGTGGAGCACGGGAAGGCGTCGGGCGGCAGTGCCCGGGTGGATGGCGTCGGATCGGGCTGTGTTAGAATCCGGAAAATTTTTAGGAGTTAGTCATGGCAGTTCAGCAAAACAAGAAGTCGCCGTCGAAGCGCGGCATGCACCGTTCGCACGATTTCCTGACGACCACGCCGCTGGCCGTCGAGCCGAGCACGGGTGAAGTGCATATGCGTCACCACATCAGCCCGAACGGCTACTACCGCGGCAAGAAAGTCGTCAAGACGAAGAACGACTAAGCATCCAGTGTGTCACGCCCGCCCGCTTCGCTGCAGGCCGCAAAGCGTGACGTCCGGTTCGCTTGACACTTTCCTGGCTCGACAAGAAGGCGGCATTCAACTGCCGCTTTTTTGTGCCTGAAATTCGTCGCACTCCATGACAGTAAAGCTCACGATCGATTGCATGGGAGGCGACCACGGCCCGTCCGTGACCGTTCCCGCGGCAGTCAAGTTTGTCCGTGCGCATCCCGATGCGCACCTGATGCTGGTTGGCATCGACACGGCGATCCGCGCCCAGCTGAAGAAGCTCAAGGCGCTCGACGATCCGTCGCTGTCGATCGTCCCGGCCACCGAAGTGGTGGCGATGGACGATCCCGTCGAAGTGGCGCTGCGCAAGAAGAAGGATTCTTCGATGCGCGTCGCGCTGAACCACGTCAAGGAAGGCGATGCGCAGGCCTGCATCTCCGCCGGCAACACCGGCGCGCTGATGGCCGTGTCGCGCTACGTGCTCAAGACCCTGCCCGGCATCGAACGGCCGGCGATCGCGTTCGCGCTGCCGAACCCGACCGGCTACACGATGATGCTCGACCTCGGCGCCAACGTCGATTGCGAGCCCCAGCACCTTCTTCAGTTCGCCGAAATGGGGCACGCGCTCGTCGCGGCGCTCGAGGGCAAGGATCGTCCCACGATCGGCCTGCTCAACATCGGCGAGGAGATGATCAAGGGCAACGAGACCATCAAGCGCGCCGGCGAGCTGTTGCGCGCGAGCACGCTCAATTTCCGCGGCAACGTGGAAGGCAACGACATCTACAAGGGCACGGTGGACGTGATCGTCTGCGACGGCTTCGTCGGCAACGTCGCGCTGAAGACCTCCGAAGGCCTCGCGCAGATGCTCGGCGACATCATCAAGGAAGAGTTCGGCCGCTCGTGGATGACCAGGCTGATGGCGCTGCTCGCACTGCCGGTGCTGCTGCGCTTCCGCAAGCGCGTCGACCACCGCCAGTACAACGGCGCGGCGCTGCTCGGCCTGCGCGGCCTGGTGATCAAGAGCCATGGTTCGGCCGACGCCTACGCGTTTGAGTGGGCTATCAAACGCGGGTATGATGCGGTCAAAAATGGCGTGCTGGAGCGCCTTTCCCGGGCCATGGCGGAAAACGCGATGCCGCTTGGCGAAAGCGGTCACGACGCGGCTGGGGCCGATCAGGCTGCCCCGTCTGCAGGCCAGCAGGCCGAGCCTTCCGCCGGTTTGTCCTCGAAAGCATAAATGGCCCAATCGACTCTCTATTCCCGCGTGCTCGGCACGGGCAGCTACCTGCCGCCCAACCGGGTCACCAATCAGGCGCTCGCCGATCGTCTCGCGAAGGACGGCATCGAAACCAGCGACGAATGGATCGTGGCGCGTACCGGCATCCATGCGCGTCATTTCGCCGATCCCGACGTCACCACGAGCGACCTGGCCCTGATCGCCGCGCAGCGCGCGATCGAGGCGGCCGATATCGACCCGCAGTCGATCGACCTGATCATCGTGGCCACCTCCACGCCCGACTTCGTGTTTCCGAGCACGGCCTGCCTGCTGCAGAACAAGCTCGGCATCCGCAACGGCGGCGCCGCGTTCGACGTGCAGGCGGTGTGCTCGGGCTTCGCCTACGCGCTCGCGACGGCCGACAGCTTCATCCGCAGCGGCCAGCATCGCAACGCGCTCGTGATCGGCGCGGAAACCTTCTCGCGCATTCTCGATTTCAAGGATCGCACCACCTGCGTGCTGTTCGGCGACGGCGCCGGCGCGGTCGTGCTGTCCGCCTCGGAAGAGCCGGGCATCCTCGGCAGCGCGCTGCACGCCGACGGCAGCTACTCGAACATTCTCTGCACGCCGGGCAACGTGAACGGTGGCGTGATCGCCGGCAGCGCGTTCCTGCACATGGACGGCCAGGCCGTTTTCAAGCTCGCCGTCACCGTGCTCGAGAAGGTCGCGGTCGAGGCGCTCGAGAAGGCCGGCCTGAGCCCCGACCAGGTCGATTGGCTGATTCCGCATCAGGCCAACATCCGTATCATGACCAGCACCTGCCGCAAGCTCGGCCTGCCGCAGGAGCGCATGGTGGTGACCGTCGGCGAGCACGGCAACACGTCAGCCGCATCGATCCCGCTCGCGTTCGACGCAGCGGTGCGCGACGGCCGGATCCGGCGCGGCCAGACCGTGCTGATCGAAGGCGTCGGCGGCGGCTTCACGTGGGGCGCGTCGGTGTTCCGCTTCTGAGCGACACGCGTGCCGCCATCGGGCGCGCCGCAGCGGCGCGCCGTTCGAACGAATTCAAGAGGACGAGATGAACTTTGCATTTGTATTCCCGGGACAGGGCTCGCAGGCGGTCGGCATGCTCGACGCATTCGCCGACGTGGCCGTGGTGCGGGAAACGGTCCAGGAAGCGTCCGACGCATTGAACCAGGATCTCGGCAAGCTGATCGCCGAAGGCCCGGCAGAAGAACTGAACCTCACCACCAACACGCAGCCCGTGATGCTGACGGCCGCCTACGCGTGCTATCGCGCGTGGCAGCAGGCCGGCGGCCCGGCACCGTCGATCGTCGCGGGCCACAGCCTCGGCGAATACACGGCGCTGGTCGCGGCCGGCGCGCTGGCGTTCCGCGACGCCGTGCCGCTGGTGCGCTTCCGCGCGCAGGCGATGCAGAACGCGGTGCCGGTGGGCGAGGGCGGCATGGCCGCGATCCTCGGCCTGGACGACGACACGGTGCGCGCGGTGTGTGCCGAAGCGTCGGCGGCCGGCGTGGTCGAGGCCGTCAACTTCAACGCGCCCGCGCAGGTCGTGATCGCCGGCGGCAAGGCCGCGGTCGAGAAGGCCTGCGAGCTCGCCAAGGCGAAGGGCGCCAAGCGCGCGCTGCCGCTGCCGGTGTCGGCGCCGTTCCATTCGTCGCTGCTGAAGCCGGCTTCGGATCAGCTGCGCGAGTACCTGGCCGGCGTCGCCGTGAACGCGCCGCAGATCCCCGTCGTCAACAACATCGACGTGGCCGTGGTGGCGGACGCCGCAGCGATCCGCGACGCGCTGGTGCGTCAGGCGGCCGGCCCGGTGCGCTGGGTCGAGTGCGTGCGTCACATCGCGGGCACCGGCGTGAGCCATCTGGTCGAGTGCGGGCCGGGGAAGGTGCTGACGGGCCTGACCAAGCGCATCGATGGCGAGCTGGCCGGCGCGGCCCTGTACGATCCGGCCACGCTCGACGACGTGCTCAAGCTCGTCACCGCGTAAGCGCGGCGCACGGCGAATTTCATCCGATTCACGGGCTCACATGGACAAGATTCTCGACAAACAGGTGGCGATCGTCACCGGCGCGTCGCGCGGCATCGGCCGGGCGATCGCGCTCGAACTCGCGCGTCAGGGCGCGACGGTGATCGGCACGGCCACCAGCGAAGCGGGCGCCGAAGGCATCGGTGCGGCATTGGCGCAAGCCGGCGCGGCCGGCCGCGGCGCGGTGCTCAACGTCAACGACGCAGCGGCGAGCGATGCGCTGATCGATTCCGTCGTCAAGGAATTCGGCCGCCTCGACATCCTCGTCAACAACGCCGGCATCACGCAGGATCAGCTCGCGATGCGCATGAAGGACGACGACTGGGACGCGGTGATCGACACCAACCTGAAGTCGGTGTTCCGCCTCTCGCGCGGCGTGCTGCGCCCGATGATGAAGGCCCGTGGCGGGCGC
>JASLEG010000058.1 GCA_030151225.1 Burkholderia sp.
GGCCGCCGAGCGTGATCTCGCCGGCGTCGTGGAACGCGGCCGCGGCGGCGCGCCCGGCGGCATCGCCGCGCGCGAGCCGCATCGGCGGCAGCACATAGGAATCGGCCGCGCGCGCGGCCTGCGCGGTCAGGATCGCCGGCAGCGGCGCGTAGACGATCCTGGCCGCGCAGGCCGCGCGCGCGGCCGATTCCTAGGTGCTGCCGCCGCTGCGGCGCGCGCGCGGCGACGCGGCCGGCCGAGCCGCCGCGGCCGCGTTCCGCGAGGCCGGCGAGATGACGCTGGGCGGCCAGGAGCAGTTCTATCTCGAAGGCCAGATCGCCTACGCGGTGCCGAAGGACGACGACGGCATGCACGTGTATTGCTCGACCCAGCACCCGAGCGAGATGCAGCACCTGGTCGCGCACGTGCTCGGCGTGGCCTCGCACAACGTGCTGGTGGAATGCCGGCGCATGGGCGGCGGCTTCGGCGGCAAGGAATCGCAGTCGGGCATCTTCGCGTGCTGCGCCGCGGTGGCGGCGTGGAAGCTGCTGTGCCCGGTCAAGCTGCGCCCCGACCGCGACGACGACATGATGATCACGGGCAAGCGCCACGACTTCCATTACCGCTACGCGGTCGGCTACGACGCGAGCGGCCTGATCGAGGGCGTGTCGGTGGCCATGACTTCGCGCTGCGGCTTCTCGGCCGACCTGTCGGGGCCGGTGATGACGCGCGCCGTGTGCCACTTCGACAACGCCTACTGGCTGCCCGACGTATCGATCGAGGGCCGCTGCGGGCGCACCAACACGCAGTCGAACACCGCGTTCCGCGGCTTCGGCGGCCCGCAGGGCGCGTTCGCGATCGAGTACATCGTGGACAACGTGGCCCGCGCGCTCGGGCTCGACGCGCTCGACGTGCGCTATCGCAACCTGTACGGCAAGGATGCGAACAACGTCACGCCCTACGGCCAGACGATCGAGGACAACGTGCTGCACGCGCTGCTCGGCGAGCTCGAGGCGACCAGCGGCTACCGCGCGCGCCGCGCGGCGGTGAACGCGTTCAATGCGCACCACGCGGTGCTGAAGAAGGGACTCGCGATCACGCCGGTGAAGTTCGGCATCGCGTTCAACGTCACCCACTTCAATCAGGCCGGCGCGCTGGTGCACATCTACACCGACGGCTCGATCCTCGTGAACCACGGTGGCACGGAGATGGGGCAGGGCCTCAACACGAAGGTGGCGCAGGTGGTCGCGCACGAGCTCGGCGTCGCGTTCGGCCGGGTGCGCGTGACGGCCACCGACACGAGCAAGGTGGCGAATACCTCGGCCACCGCCGCGTCCACCGGTTCGGACCTGAACGGCAAGGCCGCGCAGGACGCCGCGCGCCAGTTGCGAGAGCGGCTCGCGGCGTTCGCGGCCGAGAAGTTCGGCCCGCCATCGGATGAATCGGGCGGCGCGCGCGTGAGCGCGGCCGAGGTGCGTTTCGCCAACGATCACGTGCTGGTGGGCGAGCTCGCCGTACCGTTCGGCGAGCTGGTCGCCAAGGCCTATCTCGCGCGCGTGCAGCTGTGGTCCGACGGCTTCTACGCCACGCCGAAGCTGCACTGGGATCAGGCGAAGCTGCAGGGCCGGCCGTTCTTCTACTACGCCTACGGCGCGGCCGTGGCCGAGGTGGTGATCGACACGCTGACCGGCGAGATGCGCGTGCTGCGTGTGGACGCGCTGCACGACGTGGGCGCCTCGCTGAACCCGGCGCTCGACAAGGGGCAGGTGGAGGGCGCCTTCATCCAGGGCATGGGCTGGCTCACGACCGAGGAACTCTGGTGGAACGACGGCGGCAAGCTGATGACGCACGCGCCGTCCACCTACAAGATTCCGACCGTCAACGACACGCCGCCCGAATTCCACGTGAACCTGTTCGACAACCGCAACGCGGAGGACAGCATCCACCGCTCGAAGGCGGTGGGCGAGCCGCCGCTGCTGCTGCCGTTCTCGGTGTTCTTCGCGGTGCGCGACGCGGTGTCGGCGGTGGGCGGGCACCGCGTGCAGCCGCCGCTCGACGCGCCCGCCACCGGCGAGGCGATCCTGAACGCGGTGCGCGCCGTGCGCGAGGCGGCGGCCACGCTCGACGCCGCCGGCGGCCTGCCGGCTCGGGGGTGAGGCGATGCTGCCGCTGATGCACACGATCGAGGTGGGCCGTCGCGGCACGGGCGGCGCCCTCGCGAGCGCGCCGCGCCGCGCGCCGATGCACGTCGTGCTGTTCGGCGCCGGGCACGTGGGCCAGGCGCTGGTGGCGCTGCTCGCGCACCTGCCGTGCGTGGTGCAGTGGGTGGATCCGCGCGACGAATGCTTTCCCGACGAGGTGCCGCCCAACGTGCAGCCCGAGCCGACCGACACGCCGGAGGCGCTCATCGACGCCGCGCCGCCCGGCACGTATTTCCTCGTCATGACGCACAACCACACGCTCGATTTCGCGCTGGCCGAGCGAATCCTGCGTCGCGACGACTTCGCCTATTTCGGCATGATCGGCTCGCGCACCAAGCGCGTGAAGTTCGAGCGACGGCTCGTCGGTCGCGGCGTCGCCCCCGCGCATCTGGCCGACATGGTGTGCCCGATCGGGGTGGCCGGCATCGTCGACAAGGCGCCGCACGCGATCGCGGTGGCCGTGTGCGCGGAGCTGCTGCAGGCGCGTACCGGCTCGACGCGGGCGTGGCGCAAGCAGGCCGCGGGCACGGCCGACCTGGTCGACGAGGGCTGAGGCAGCGCCGCCCCGCGCTGCACGACGCGCTTTTCAAACGCGGCGCTTTTCGCGAAGATAGCCGGCACCTCCTTCAACGCGACGGCCTTCGCGGGCCGCAACCGAGAACAATGTCGAGACATCTTCCCCTGCCGCGCGCCGTGCTGGCCGCCGCGCTGCTTTGCGCCGCCTTCTCCGCCACCGCGCAGGCCGCCGATCTGCACGTGATGAACTCGGGCGGCTTCACGGCCGCCTACGAGCGCCTCGCGCCGAAGTTCGAGGCATCGTCGGGCGACACGCTCGAGATGGTGCACGCGCCGTCGATGGGTACCACGCCGCAGGCGATCCCGAATCGCCTCGCGCGCGGCGAGCCGGCCGACGTCGTGATCATGGTGGGCTATGCGCTCGACAAGCTGATCGCGCAAGGCAAGGTGCGCGCCGATTCGCGCGTCGAGCTGGCCGATTCGCGGATCGGCGCGGTGGTGCGGGCCGGCGCGCGGGTGCCCGACGTCAGCACGCCCGAGGGGCTCACGGCCGCGCTGCTGGCCGCGCCGTCGGTCGCGTATTCGGACAGCGCCAGCGGCGTGTACATCGAGCGCGAGCTGTTCGACAAGCTCGGCATCGGCGCCCAGCTCCGGCCGAAGGCCACCAAGGTGCAGCGCGTGCCGGTGGCCTCGAAGGTGGCCGACGGCACCTACGCGCTCGGCTTCCAGCAGGTGGCCGAGCTGATGCCGGTGAAGGGCGTGACCTTCGCGGGGCGGATTCCCGAATCGCTGCAGTCGGTCACGCGCTACGCGGGTGGCATTCCGGTGGGTGCCCAGCATCCCGAGGAGGCGCGCAAGCTGCTCGACTATCTCGCGTCGCCGGCCGTGCGCGCCGACGTGCAGGCGACCGGGCTCGACCCGATCGCCGCGCACTGAGGCGGCCCGCGCCGATGGCCACCACGAGCGCGCAGTTCGATCGTCAGCCCTATTTCGACACGATCGTCGCGTCCTGCGGCGAGATCGAGGCCTGGCTGGCCGGCACCACGCGCGGCGAGGCGGCGCTCGACGCGCTGCTCGCGCGCTTTGCGCCGGCCTTCACGCTGGTCGGCACCGATGGCGTGCAGCACGATCTCGCCTGCATGCGCGCGCTGTTCGCGCGGCTCGGTGGCGTGAAGCCGGGCCTCGTCATCAGCTTCTCGGCGATGCGCGCGATCGCCGTCTGGCCGGGCGGCGCCGTGATCGGCTTCGACGAGCACCAGCGCGACGCGAGCGGCCCGCTGCGCTCGCGTCGCTCCACGGCGGTGCTCGAATGCGACCCGGCGAGCGGCGCGATCCGCTGGACCCACCTGCACGAAACCTGGATCGCGTGAGGCGCGCCGGCGCGCCTCAGCGCGCGGCGCCGGTGCTCGCGCGCCGCGTGCGGGGGCGCGGGCTGGTCAGCGAATCCGACACCGACTTCACGAGCGCGCCGAGCCAGGCCAGATCGGTGGGCCGGTCCGGCTGCGGATGCGCGAGCTGATAGCAGACGATGCGCGGAAACGGCACCGGCGGCTCGGCCACCACCAGCGGCAGCATGCGCGCGTAGTGCATCGCGAAGCGGCGCGTGGTGGTGAAGATCAGGTCCGATTGCAGCAGCACCTGCGGTACCACGCCGAAATACGGCAGCGTGGTCACCACCCGGCGCGCGAGCTTCGCGCGCGCGAGGCCGATCTCGATCGCGTTGCGCGCCGCGCCCGTGTACGGCGTGGGTGCCAGATGCGCGGCCTCGGCATAGGCCTCGCGCGTGAGCGGCGCCTGCGCGAGCGGGTGCGTGGCGCGCATCAGGCACACCACCGTGTCGCGGAACAGCTCGCCGCGCGCGAAGCGCGGGTCCGGGCGCGGCCAGTTCGCGATCACCAGATCGAGTTCGCCGCTGTCGAGCGCCGCACCGTGATCGAGCCCCGGGTTCAGCGAATCGAGCTCCAGCTGCGCGAGCGGCGCGGCCTCGCGAAAGCGCGCGATCAGCGTGGGCATGAAGAAGTCGTTCAGATAATCGGGCGCGGCGAGGCGAAAGGTGCGGCGCGAGCTGGCCGGATCGAAATCGCCGTGCGGCGTGGCGATGAAGTCGACGTCGCGCAGTGCGCGCTGGGCCGCCTCGAGCAGTGAAGCCCCGTATTCGGTCGGCACCATGCCCGACTTGCCGCGCACCAGGATCGGATCGTCGAGGATCTCGCGCAACCGGCGCAGCGCCGTGCTGATCGCGGGCTGCGTCTGGTTCAGCCGCAGCGCGGCCTGCGTGACGCTGCGCTCGAGCAGCAGCGTGCGCAGCACCCGCACGAGCCAGATGTCGAGCGAGGCGGTGCGGGCGTCGGTGGCGTCGTCGGGGCGCATCGGGGGCAGGGGAGGCATCGCGGCCACGATACCGGCGCGCGGCCCGCGCGGGGCGCCGCGCGCCTCATGGCCGGTATCAGCGGCGGCCCGACGGCAGCGCACTGATCCGCTTCACTTCCTTCGATTCGAGCCAGTTCGGCGTGCGCGCGCAGTACAGCACCATCGGCAGCGCATCCTCGCCCCAGAACAGCTGATGGTTCATCCAGAAGGTCGGCACGCCGAACACGCCGATCGCGATCGCGTCCTGCGTGTTGCGGTCGAGCTGCGCGCGCGTCTCGTCCGAATCGAGGCGCGGATCGTCGGGTGCCACGCCCACGCGCTCGCACAGCGCCGCGAAACCTTCCTCGGTGCCCGGGTCGCGGCCCTCGCGCCAGATGAAGCGGAACATCTCGCGCACGGTGCCGAAATCGGCCGAAATGGCAATCGCGAGCCGCAGCGGCGGCGCCGAATCGAATGGATGCGCGGGCGGCATGCGCAACGGGATGCCGAGCTGGTCGGCGCGGAACAGCGCGTGGCGATAGGTGAACACGCGCTTGGCCGGCACGTCGTAGGTCGGGCGCTGGCCCCAGTGATGCTGCAGCACCGGCAGCGAGACCGGCGTCGGCACGAATGGCATGCTCGGCCACTTGTCGTGCTGCTCGAGCAGCAGATACGTGAACGGCGACAGGAAATCGTAATACCAGCGCGGCTGGCTGGTGTCGTGGCCCACGGTCATCTGGCAATCTCCTGTGCAAGGGCGCGGGGCGGCGGGGCCCGCGAGCCGTCATGGTACGCAATGGCGTCGGCGAATGCAGCAATTGCGACGCGCGCGTCGCTCAGGCGTCGCCGCGCAGCGGGCCGGGCTTCGCGGGCGCGAGCGAATCGGACGTCAGCGCCGAGGCCGCGGCCATGGCCGCCGCGCCGGTATCCAGACCGGCAGAGGCCGCTGCCGCATCCGCCTCGGGCGCGGCGTGCATGCCGCTGGCGGCCGGGTCGCGTCGCGCGGCGTCGTCCTGGGCGAGCAGCCGGTCGCGCACGAAGCCGATGTGCTCGCGCAACACGTAGAACTGCCCCGCGAAGGCGAGCGGCATCTTCATGCGGTTCACCGCGTCCTCCACGTCGTCGAGCTTGTCGAGCAGCGCGAGCCGCTCGCGTGGCGGCAGTTCGCCGAGTGCGCTGCGTTCGAGCGTGATCAGCGCGCCGTACCAGCGGTAGATCCGCGAGCGCACGCGCCAGCCGTACAGCAGCGGCACGAAGCGCAGCCCCGGGATCAGCACCACCACGAGCGGCACCACGATCACCAGCAGCCGGTCCACCAGGCTCGCCACCCAGAACGGCAGCTGGCGATAGAGGAAGGTCTTGCCCGACTTGTAGTAGCGCGCCGCGTCGTCCGACAGCGGGATCGCGCTGTGCGTGACCGGCGACGGGAATTCGCCGGCGCGCTGCAGGATCGTGGCGCGGCCGTGCACCTCGCGCGCGGCCTCGATCAGCAGATCGGACAGCGCCGGGTGCAGCGAATCGCGCGCGATCAGCTCGACGGTCGGCGACAGCGTGTGGATGTCCTCGGCCGGCAGGTTGGTGCCGGGATCGTACACGCCCATCGGCAGCGTGATGTCGGTCAGGTAGGGCAGGCGGCGCGCATAGGCGTCGGCCTGCGTGAAGGAGTAGAAATGCACGCCCGGCGCGCGGAACAGCTTCGCCATCACCGGGATCTGGGTGGAGTCGCCCGACAGGAAGGCCGCGTCGATGCGCCCGTCGATCAGCGCGCGCGCCGCGTCCTCGCCGGCCAGCGGCAGCAGGCTGGTGGCGCCGCCGGGCACGATGCCGTTCAGCTTCAGCAGCGCCAGACCAAGCTCGCGCGAGCCGCTGCCGTCCGGGCCCAGCGCGAGCCGCTTGCCGCGAAACTGCGAGAGCCGCGCGATCGGCCTGCCGCGATAGAGGATCGCGATCGGCACGTAGCCGATGCTGCCGAGCGAGACCAGCGAGTCGGCCTGGCCCTTCTGTTCGAGGCCGCTCTGCACGAAGGCCACGTCGACCTTCGCGTGCGGATCGAGCAGGCGCTGCAGGTTCTGCGCCGAGCCCTCGGACGGCAGCACGTCGAGCGTGATGCCATTCTTCGCGAGGATCCGTCGGTACTTCTGCGCGGCGGCCCAGTTGGTGCTGCCGGGCGGGCCGGCCGACAGCGTCAGGTGGGTGGGCGGCGCGGGCTGGATCAGCCGGATCGCGAGCCAGATCGCGGCGGCGCCGAGCAGCAGCGCCGGGCCGAACGACATGGCCAGGTCGCGCCACGACACCGCGACGAAACGGGCCAGGATCCGGTGTGGGCGGCCTGGGCGGGGGGAAGGATCGATCATCGGCATGGCGGGCGGGGCGGGAGCGCGACGATCAGGCATCCTGAATCGCTGCCGCGGTCGCTGCGATGGTAACCGAGTTCGGCGGCGCCGCGGCAGGCCCGTCGCGGGCCTGATCCGGCGCGCAAATGCTTTGCGCTTCGCGGGCCGCTGGATTACATTGTGCGACGCAGCCGCGCCTCGTCCGTCGCGGCGCGACCCGGCACATCCACAAGACCGGGCGCGAGACGGACAGGGCCCGGCAGTCCGGTGCGCCGTGCGCGCAGCGGGCGAATGCAGCGCCTCTCGCATGCTTCGTGAAAACGTCGGCCGACGGCACCCGTCGCCGGCCGTTGTCTGGGGGTTGAACGGCCACCGCTCGTCGGCGGCCGTTTCCGGAATTCACATACCAAGGAGCAAACATGAAGTCGATCGTGTGGAAGGCACTGGGCAGCGCGCTCGTCGCGGCATTGGTGTGCGGCAACGTGCACGCGCAGGCGAGCGACGCGGCCAGCACCGATACGCCGGCGGCCGCCAAGAGCGCGTCGAAGGCGGCCGTGAAATCGGCGCATCGTCAGAACCGCAAGCTCGGCTACGCGGTGCGCAAGGCCATCAGCAAGGCCGGCGGCATCGATGTGTCGAACATCACCGTGCGCTCGAAGGGCGGCGCGATCTCGCTGCAGGGCACGGTGCCCGACGCATCGCAGATCGACAAGGCCGGCGAAGCCGCCAAGGGCGTGAAGGGCGTCACCTCGGTCGACAACACGCTGACCGTCCAGCAGCAGTAAGCGGCCGCCAGCCAGCGGCGCCGGCGCGGCGGAGCCTTCCGCCGCGTTGCCCGCCGCTCAGGCCGTCACCAGCTTCACCCCCACCGCCACCAGCGTGGCCGCGAGCACGTTGCGCAGCAGGCGCTCGGGCGCGCGCGCCGACAGCAGGCTGCCGATCACGATGCCGGGCAGCGAGCCCAGCAGCAGCGACACCAGCATCCCCCAGTCCACCGAACCGAGCAGCCAGTGGCCCATGCCCGCCACCAGCGTGAGCGGCACCGCGTGCGCGATGTCCGAGCCCACGATGCGGGTCGTCGACAGCGTCGGATACAGCAACAGCAGCACCGTCACGCCGATCGCGCCGGCGCCCACCGAGGTCATCGACACCAGCACGCCGAGCACCACGCCGGTCGCGACCGTCAGCGCCGTGGTGCGCAGCGGGTTCGGTGCAAGCGCGTGGCGCGTGGCGAACGCGGCCAGCTGCGGGCGGAAGATCAGCGCGACCGAGGTCAGCAGCAATGCGACGCCGAGCACGATCTGGATCAGCCGATTGGTCGAAGCCGAGCCGAAGCCGTGGGCGTGCAGCAGCCACAGCGTGAGCGCGGCGGCCGGCACGCTGCCGGCCGCCAGCCGGCCCGTGATGCGCCAGTCGATCGAGCCCTTCGAGCCGTGCACGAAGGTGCCGGTGGCCTTGGTGGCGGCCGCGTAGAGCAGGTCGGTGCCGACCGCGGTGGCCGGGTGCACGTTGAACAGCAGGACCAGGATCGGCGTCATCAGCGAGCCGCCACCGACGCCGGTGAGGCCCACGAGGAAACCGACGAACAGGCCGGAGGCGGAGTACAGCAGATCGATATGGGGGAACGGCATCGGCTTGGGGCTCGGGGTGGCGCGCGGGTCGAAACCCGGCATTGTCGCAAAACTGGCGCTCGGGCGTGAAAATCTCCGTCGGCGCGTCGGCCGATCGCGTGACGCGCGGTGGGAGGAATCCGGGACGGCGGGCCGCGTGGCGGCTGCTATGCTGATTTGAGCACCGTTGCCGGGAGGACACGCCGATGGACCGCCTCAATGCCATGCAAGCCTTCGTCGCCGCCGTCGAGACGGGTTCGTTCGCGGCCGCCGCGCGGCGCGCGAAGCTCGGTGCGAGCGCCGTGTCGCACGCGATCGCGGGCCTCGAGCGCCACGTCGGCGTGGCGCTGCTGGCCCGTACCTCGCGCGGCCTGGCACCGACCGAGGCGGGGCAGCAGTATTACGAGCGCGCCTGCCGCGTGCTCGACGAGGCCGACGAAGCCGAGCAGGCGGCGCGCGGCGTCGGCGGCGGGTTGACCGGCACGCTGCGCGTGAGCGCGTCGCCGGCCGTCGCGAGCCTGCACGTGGTGCCGGTGCTCGAGGCCTTCCTCGACGAGCACCCCGATCTCGGCGTCGAACTGCGGCTCGACGATCGGCACGCCGAGCCGTCCGGCGCGCACGTCGACGTGGCGCTGCGGATCGGACACGGCGCGGCCGACGGCGCCGCGGCCGCCCGCAAGATCGGCGAGCGCGCGCGGCGCGTGATCGGGTCGAACGCGTATTTCCGGCGCGCCGGCATGCCGGCCACGCCCGAGGAGCTGGCCCACCATCAGGTGGTGGTGGGCGACGGCCGCGCCGGCGGCGCCGTGTGGCGGTTCCGGCGCCACGGCACGGAAGTGTCGGTGGAGACCTCGGGCCGCCTGCGCGTGTGCGAGGCCGAGGGCGTGCGCGCTGCGACGCTGGCCGGGCTCGGCCTCGCGATCGCCTCCGAATGGCTGTTCGACGATGCGTTGCGCGACGGCCGCGTCTGTACCGTGCTCGAGCAGTGGACGCTGCCGCCGGTCGAGCTGTGGGCCGTGTTTCCGGCCGGCCCGCTCGCGCCGGCCCGGGCTCGCGCGTTCGTCGCCTTCGTCGAGGCGACGCTCGGGGTGGCCGCGGCGCAGCGCGATCCGGCCTGATGTCGGATCAGTGGCTCGACGGCCGTGCGTGGTCGGTTTTCGTCGTCAGACAGTCAAGAAAGGTGGCGAATGCTCACGACGATTCCGGATTTTCCCCGTCATGCGCCATTTGATGCGAATCGTTGAAAATGATTGAAGATATGCGATCGATTCGCCGGCGGAGTTCGCTTCAAACGCTTTCCAGTAAAGGATCGGGGCGGTTGATGGCCGGTTCTGAGCGTTCATTTTGATTCGATGCCGATCATCGTCATTCTGATTTTCGAATTGCCGATTCGTTACGCCCGTCGCGCGTAACGTTCCATTTGCGCGTTACGTTACGCGAGCGCATCTTCACGCGTGTTCGCCGGCATCGGATCGATGCCGGATCGCGCAGGCCCCGCATGTAGCCGGACGATTCCGGCGATTTGTTCGACGAAACGCGCCGATGCGGATTCGGTGCGGGCGCTGGCATGGACCCTGCAGTGTTGTCGTCTGCATCTTCACCCGACGGCAAGATCAACTGACATGGGGTCAACAATGAAACAACACTTCAAGTTGTCGAGCATCGCGATTTCGGCGGCGGCGGCATTCGGACTCGCGGCGGCCCAGCCGGCGATGGCCGATGTCGGGACGCTGGTTTCCGCGCTGGGGGCCAACCTCGATCTGAGCGGGGCACTGAATGCGAGCGGCGGGACGCTCGGCGGCAGCGGTGGCCTGGCCGGCTCGTCACTCGGCGTGAGCGCCGCGATCAACGCCGCCGACGGCCTCGTGCTGACGATCACGGCGGATGGCGCGACGATCGTCGACCTGACCCTGGCCAATCTGGCGGTGCCGCTCAAGTCGTCGCTGGGCGGCCTGGCCACCACGGTCCAGGCGATCGCGAGCAACACGCCGCTGGCCGGCGTGATCTCGGGCCTCGAGACCGCGATCCAGAATCCGGCCGGTGCCCTGACCGGGCTCGTCGGCACCGCGCAGGGCGCGCTGTCGACCGGCGCGGGCGCGCTCGGCACGGCCACGGCCGGCCTCGGCTCGGTGGCGGGCACCGCCGCGGGCGCGCTGTCGACGGGTGCGGCCGCGCTGCAGAGCGGTCACCGCTCTGCAGCGCGGC
>JASLEG010000088.1 GCA_030151225.1 Burkholderia sp.
CGGCGCTTCGACGAGCGTCCAGTGCGCGGGCCGCCGCTCGCGATGATGCTTCACGCGCTCGGCGAATTCGCTGTCGCCGATGCGCGCGGTCGCGATGTACGTGACGGGCAGGCCGCTCTCGCCGGCAAGGCGCTCGGCGTAGGCGCTCTTGCCCGAGCGGGCGCCGCCGAGGATGAAAGTGAGGTCGCGCGAAAGGGCGTTCGAGGTCATCGCAATATTGTAGCGGCGGGATAAGATAGCGGGCTGCGCTTCCGAGGAACTTCCCGATGCAATTCAAGCCTCGCGGCACGCTGATGATTCAGGGCGCCACGTCCGATGCCGGCAAGAGCACGCTCGTCGCGGGCCTGTGCCGCCTCGCGCGGCGAAGCGGCGTGAAGGTCGCGCCGTTCAAGCCGCAGAACATGGCGCTGAACAGCGCGGTGACCATCGACGGCGGCGAGATCGGCCGCGCGCAGGCGCTTCAGGCGATCGCGGCGGGCGTGCCGGCGCGCATCGACTTCAATCCGGTGCTGCTCAAGCCGACGAGCGATCGCGGCGCGCAGGTCATCATCCACGGCCACGCGCACGCGAATCTCGACGCGCGCGCCTATCACGCATACAAGCGCACCGCGTTCGACGCCGTGCTCGCGTCCTACGCGCGGTTGCGCGCCGAGTTCGATGCGGTGATCGTCGAGGGCGCGGGCAGCCCGGCCGAGATCAACCTGCGCGCGGGCGACATCGCCAACATGGGCTTCGCCGAGCACGTCGACTGCCCGGTGCTGCTCACGGCCGACATCGATCGCGGCGGCGTGTTCGCGCATCTGCTCGGCACGCTCGATTGCCTGGCCGAGACGGAGCGCGCGCGCGTGCGCGGTTTCGTGATCAACCGCTTTCGCGGCGACCCGGCGCTGCTCCAGCCGGGGCTCGACTGGCTGGAGACGCGCACCGGCAAGCCCGTGCTCGGCGTGGTGCCGTATCTGCACGGGCTCGCGCTCGACGCGGAGGACATGCTGCCGAGCCTCGCGCGCACCGAGCCGTCGCAGCGCGAGGGCGGCGTGCTGAGGGTGGTGGTGCCGGCCGTGCCGCGCATCAGCAACCACACCGATTACGACGCGTTGCGCGCGCATCCGCGCGTCGATTTCTCGTACTGGAAGAGCGGCCCGATCCCGGCCGCCGATCTCGTGATCCTGCCGGGCTCGAAGAACACGCAGCGCGATCTCGCGTGGCTGCGCGAGCAGGGCTGGGAAGCGGCGCTGAAGCGCCACCTGCGCTACGGCGGCAAGGTGATCGGGATCTGCGGCGGCATGCAGATGCTGGGCCGCACGATCGACGATCCGCACGGCGTGGAAGGCCCGCCCGGGCGCGTCGAGGGCTTCGGCCTGCTCGATTACGACACCGAGTTGCTGCCGCGCAAGACGCTCGTGAACGTGCGCGGGCGGCTCGCGGCCGGCTTGACCGACGGGGCCGGTGCGGGGGCCGAGGTGGCCGGCTACGAGATCCACATGGGCGAGACGCGCGGCCCGGCGCTGGCGGCGCCGGCGCTGTGGCTCGACGCGGCCGACGGCGGCGCGGCGCGCCCCGACGGCGCGCTGTCGGCCGACGGCCAGATCCTCGCCAGCTACGTGCACGGGCTGTTCGACGCGCCGGCCGCCTGCGCCGCGCTGCTCGACTGGGCCGGCCTGCGCGGCGCCGAATCGGTGGACTGGGCCGCGCTGCGCGAGGCCTCGATCGAGCGGCTGGCCGACACGCTCGCCGCCCATCTCGATCTCGACCGCGTGTTCGGTGCGTTCGCCTGAACCGATCGATTCATTCGCATCAGGAAGTAATTTAAGCCAGTCAGGCGATTTTTCCTCGGTTGGGGTTCGAATAGAGTTCGCTCCATTCCCTTCCGAAACAGGAGTTTCGCCATGAATTCGAACCGTTCCGCCGATCTGGGCGCCACGCTGCTGCGCGTCGTGCTCGGCCTCTACTACCTCGCCCACGTCGCCCAGAAGGTGTTCGTGTTCACGCTGCCGGGCACCGCGCAGTTCTTCGTGTCGCTGGGCCTGCCCGGCTGGCTCGCCTACCTGACCACGGCCGTGGAACTGCTGGGCGGCCTCGCGCTGCTGACCGGCATCCAGGTGCGGGGCGCCGCGATCGTGCTGCTGCCGTTCATGCTCGGCGCCGTGCACGCGCATTTCCCGAACGGCTTCGGCTTCGCCTCGCCGAACGGCGGCTGGGAATATCCGCTGTTCTGGGCGATCGCGCTGGTGGTGCAGGCGCTGCTCGGCGCCGGCGCGTACGCGCTCGGCGGCAATCGCGCCAGCGCACCGGCGGCCGGCGCGCGCCGCGCGGCCTGAACCGTCCGACCGGTCGACACGGCAAGCCATTCGAAAGCCTCCCGCAAGCCGCGTTCCGGTGCGGGCCCGTTTGCCGATATCATCGCTCCCTGTATCCGCTTAATTTCCGTGGCGCCGGCCGACCGGCGCCGCGCGGCTTTCCGGGGGTGTACATGACGGTCATCGTGGTGGCGAATCCGAAGGGCGGCGTCGGCAAGAGCACGCTGTCCACCAATCTGGCAGGGTATTTCGCGGCGCAGGGCGCCTGGGTGGCGCTCGCCGATCTGGATCGGCAGCAGTCGTCGCACGGCTGGCTCGGCCTGCGGCCCGCCACGCTGCCGCCGATCGAGGCCTGGTCGCTCGACCCGTCGGCGCCGTCCAGGCCCCCGCGCGGGCTCGAATATGCCGTGATCGACACGCCGGCCGGCCTGCACGGCAACCGGCTCGACGTGGCGCTCGATCTCGCCGACAAGGTGATCGTGCCGCTGCAGCCGTCGATGTTCGACATCCTCGCCACCCAGCATTTCCTCGAGCGCCTCGCCTCGGAAAAGGCGGTGCGCAAGGGGCAGGTGCAGGTCGGCATCGTGGGCATGCGCGTGGATGCGCGCACCCGCTCGGCCGAGCAGCTGCAGCGCTTCGTCGAGGGCCTGGAGCTGCCCGTGCTCGGCTACGTGCGCGACACCCAGAACTACGTGCAGCTGGCCGCCCACGGGCTCACGCTGTGGGACGTCGCGAAGAGCCGCGTCGAGAAGGATCTCGAGCAGTGGCAGTCGATCGTCGACTGGGCCCAGGCCAGGCCGGGCAAGGGTGACTGAGGCCGACGGCAGGCGACATCCGGCCCGCTCGCGATTACCGCGCCACAGACGACACGGGCCGCCGTCCGCAGGGACGACGGGCCGTGTCCGTCATGCCGCCGCGCCGGGCGCGGTCGTGGCTCAGGTCCAGGTCTGGGTCGGCACGTGGTCGCGGCTGCCCTTCACCTTGTTGTGCTCGTCCACGAACACCAGGTCCGGCTTCCAGCCTGCCTTCAGGTCGGCTTCCTCCACCACCGCGAACGCGGCGATGATCACCAGATCGCCGAGCTGCGCGCGTCGCGCGGCCGAGCCGTTCAGCGAGATCATGCCGCTGCCGCGCTCGCCCTTGATCGCATAGGTCGAGAAGCGCTCGCCGTTGTTGATGTTCCAGATGTCGATCCGTTCGTTCTCGACGATGTTCGACGCTTCGAGCAGATCCTCGTCGATCGCGCAGGAGCCTTCGTAATGCAGCTCGCAGTGCGTGACCGTGGCGCGATGGATCTTCGATTTCAGCATGTGACGCTGCATGGCGGGTCCTCCTGATGCGGTTTGGGGGAAAGCCGCGGCCGTCGGCCGTCAGATTTCGAGGTTGTCGATGAGGCGCGTGGCGCCGAGTTTGGCCGCGGCGAGCACCACCAGCGGCTCGCCGGCCTCGAGCTGTTCGGCGCTCGGTGCGATCAGGTTGGCGCGGCGGCGGATCGCGATGTAGTCGGGCTGCCAGCCGCGCGCGGCCAGCGCCTCGCGCGCCGCGCCTTCCACCGCCGCCAGATCGCGCGTGCCGCCGAGCACGCGCTCGCGCACCCGCTGCAGCGCGCGGGCGAGTTCGGGGGCCTCGGCGCGTTCGGCCTCGGTCAGGTAGCGGTTGCGCGAGGACATGGCGAGGCCGTCGTCGTCGCGCACCGTTTCGGCGGCCACGATGTCCACCGGCAGCGCGAGCTGGTGACACATGCGGCGCACGATCATCAACTGCTGGTAATCCTTCTTGCCGAACACGGCCACCTTCGGCTGCACGCAGGCCATCAGCTTGGT
This sequence comes from Burkholderia sp., assembly GCA_030151225.1. Classification (GTDB taxonomy): domain Bacteria; phylum Pseudomonadota; class Gammaproteobacteria; order Burkholderiales; family Burkholderiaceae; genus Burkholderia. Next base: position 4,121 of record JASLEG010000088.1, read on the forward strand.
CACGACCGTGCACACGCCGGTGAAGAAGCCGGGGCGGAACTCGCCCTCGAGGATGCCGCCGAGATCGTCGGGCGGCTGCACGCGGTATTCCTGCGGCTCCGGATACAGATCGCGCTCGGTCGGCGCGAACAGCACGTACACGCCTTCGCGCTGCAGCTTCTCGATGTCGTCCTGCAGCGTGCGCGGGTACTTGTCGAAATCCTCGTTCGGGCCGAACTGCAGCCGGTTCACGAAGATGCTCGCCACCACCGGGTCGCCGTGCTGGCGCGCGAGCCGCATCAGCGACAGGTGGCCTTCGTGCAGGTTGCCCATGGTCGGCACGAACGCCGTGCGGTTCTGGCCGCGCAGCTGGTCGCGCAATTCCTGGATCGTGCTGATGACTTTCATGATCGGTAAGACGGTTCCTCGCGCGCATCGCGCGTTGCCGCCGCGCGATGCGCGCGGCGTCGTGATCGGACGTGTCGCTCGCGGGCCGGCGAGCAAGCGACGGCGATTGTAGAGGATTTGACGCTGGGGCGCACCGATAAAGGAACGACCGTTCGATTTTTAGTGGCGCGTGCCCCGTTGCAGGCCGGCACGGGCGCTTCCGACAAAAAATCGGGCGGGAACGAAGCGGGCGGGCGCGGTCCGCATGCGCGGCGTCGGCGTCGTCAGGCCGGCAGGTAGGCGAGGCGCACGTAGATCGGCGCGAACGGCTCGGGCTGGGTGATCTCGACCAGCGACTCGCGTGCGAGCTCGAGCATCGCGATGAAGTTGACCACCACCACGGGCACGCCGCGCGAGGTGTCGAACAGCTCGGCGAATTCCATGAAGCGCACGTTCTGCAGCTGTCGCAGGATCAGGCTCATGTGCTCGCGCACCGACAGCTCCTCGCGCGAGATCTTGTGATGCTGCACGAGCTTGGCGCGCTTGAGCACGTCGGCCCAGGCCGCGCGCAGGTCGTCGGCGTCCACGTCGGGGAAGCGCGGCGCGATGCTCTGCTCGATGTAGACGTCGGCGCGCAGGAAGTCGCGGCCGAGCTGCGGCAGCTTGTCGATGCGCTGCGCGGCCAGCTTCATCTGCTCGTATTCGAGCAGGCGGCGCACGAGTTCGGCGCGCGGATCCTCGGCCTCGTCGCCGGTATCGGCCTTCTTGACCGGCAGCAGCATGCGCGACTTGATCTCGATCAGCATGGCCGCCATCAGCAGATACTCGGCCGCGAGCTCGAGGTTCGATTCGCGGATCTGGTCGACATAGCCGAGGTACTGCGCCGTGACCTCGGCCATCGGAATGTCGAGCACGTTGAAGTTCTGCTTGCGGATCAGGTACAGCAGCAGGTCGAGCGGGCCCTCGAAGGTTTCGAGGAACACCTCGAGCGCGTCGGGCGGGATGTACAGATCCTGCGGCAGCTTGAACAGCGGCTCGCCGTACAGGCGAGCGAACGCGGCGATGCCGTCGACGGTGTCGGGCGTCGAGTCGGCACCGGCACGCGCGGCGAGCGCGTCCTCGGGCTTGGCTGCGGCCTCGTCGGCGGCGCTCACGGGATCAGAAGTTCTGGTAATAGACGTAGGAGTTCTGCTTTACGCGCGATTGCTGCTGCGCCGAACGCTCGTCGAGATCGATCGGCTGCTTGTCCCACAGCAGCGCGCGCCCCTTGCGCTGGTCGTCCTCGAGCGCGGGCTTCTGCTGCTTGAGCTGGTTCAGAAATTGCGTGACGTCGGACTGATACGACATGGCGGGTTCCGTTCGGAACGGGCTGGCCGCGCGCTTCGCGAGGCCGCCCGGGTTGGGGATGGCGGGATTTTACCGCATCGCGGGGAACAGCCGGCGCGAATCCGCGTCGAATGCGCGGCGGTGCCTCGCGCGCCGAACTTGCCGCTCGTTTTGAACATCTTTCAAGGTTTGGCCGCTGAGGCGCAGTGTCGCTGTGGTCAAATGTGGGTTTTCTTCCGACCAAACTCCGAGGGAGCGGTATTTGACAGGGCTGGCCATTCCACCAGACGAGCGTCGCGCCCGAAGCGCGCCGACGCACGCTCGCACGGCGTTCGCACCGTCCTTGCCATCGTTCCGCCCGCGCTGCTCGCCGCGCCTGTCGCGCCTGCTGCGCCTCACGCTGGGCGGCTGCCTCGCGGCCGCGTTCGCGATCCCCGCCTGGGCCAGGTACGACGTCGACATCGACGCGCCGCGCTCGGTGCGCAGCCTGCTCAAGCAGCATCTCGACCTGTCGCGCTTCGCCAAGCGCGACGACATCTCCGACGATCAGTTCGAGTTCCTCGTGACGGCCACGCCGCAGCAGGTGCGCGACCTCACGGCCACGGCCGGCTATTTCTCGCCGGTGGTGTCGACCGACGTGCGCCACCGCGACGGCAAGCGCTCGGTCACGGTGAAGGTGGATCCGGGCCCGCGGACGGAGGTGTCGGGCGTCGATCTCGAGTTCAACGGCCCGGTGAGCAAGGAGGATCCGAAGCAGGAAACCGCCGCGCGGCTCGCCTTCTCGCTGCACGAGGGCGACGGCTTCACGCAGTCGGGCTGGGACGACGCGAAGAACGCGGCGCTGCGCCAGCTGCAGTCGCGCCGCTATCTCGGCGCGAAGATCGTGGCCTCGCAGGCGCGCATCGATCCGCGCACGCGCACGGCCAGGCTGTCGGTCACCTACGACAGCGGCCCCACCTTCACGATCGGCAAGCTCGACGTGTCGGGCGTGCGGCGCTATCCGGGCGACATCGTCGATCACGTGAATCCGCTCGGCGTGGGCGAGATCTACGACGTGCAGCGCATCAACGAGCTGCAGCGGCAATTGCAGAACACGCCGTATTACGCGAGCGTCGCGATCGACGTGAGCGACGACACCTCCAAGCCCACCGACACGCCGGTGCACGTCAAGGTGAGCGAGTACCCGTACAACAACATCCGCGGCGGCGTGGGCTACGCGACCGACACCGGCCCGCACGTGCAGGGCTCCTACACGTATCTCGACACCTTCGGCGCGGCCTGGCCGCTGCAGGTGTCGGGCCGCGTCGACCAGATCCAGCAATACGGCCAGGTGCAGCTGTCGATGCCGCCGAGCCCGCACGGCTGGACCAACAGCGTGCTCGCGTCCTACACCAACTCGAACGTGTCCGACGTGCGGATCTACAGCGCGCGGGTGGGCCTGCAGCGCGCCAAGACCAGCCAGAACATCGACTACACGTACTCGATCATGCTGTACCAGGATCGGCTCGACCAGAACGGCGCCGGGCCGATCACGAGCCACGCGCTGGTGCCGCAGTGGTCGTGGACGCGCCGCAACGTGGACGATCCGCTGTTCCCCCGCTCGGGCAACCTGATCCACGCGGAGGCCGGCTTCGCCGTGAAGGGCGTGCTGACCGACCAGACCTTCGTGCGTGGCTACGCACGCGGCCAGCAGTACATCCCGATCGGCAAGCGCGACCTGATGTTCTTCCGCGCAGAGGTGGGCGGCGTGTTCACGAGCGGCGGCTCGGCCGGCATTCCGGCCTCGCTGCTGTTCCGCGCGGGCGGCTCGAACTCGGTGCGCGGCTACGGCTACCAGAGCATCGGCAACAACGTGGACGGCTCCGTGCTGCCCACCAAGTACCTGATGACGGGCACGGCCGAATACCAGCACTGGTTCAATCACGACTGGGGCATGGCCACCTTCTTCGACATCGGCACCGCCACCGATGCGTGGGGCGAGCGCGTGTTCTACCCCGGCGTGGGCGTGGGTGCGCGCTGGCGCAGCCCGGTCGGGCCGGTCAACGTCGATCTCGCCTATGGCACGCGCAACCGCAGCGTGCGTCCCTACCTGACGCTCGGCATCGCATTCTGACGAGGCATTCCGGATTCCAGCATGACGAAGGACGATTCCGCCCCCATCGATCACGACGCCGCACCGGGCGGCCCGCCGCCCGACGGGCCGCGCCCGCCCGATGATCCGCAGGCGCCGCCGCCGCCGCGCAGGCGGCGTCGCGTGCTGCGCGCGCTGGCCTGGAGCGGGCTCGTGCTGGTGCTGCTCGTGGTGCTGCTGGCGGGCGCGCTCGCCGCGGCGGTCACCACCGAGCGCGGCACGAAGCTCGCGTGGCAGGCCGCCGTGTCGGTGCTGCACGGGCGGCTGGCCGGCACGCTCGAGGGCGGCTCGCTGGCGAGCGGCGTGCGCATCGCGCAACTGGCCTGGACCGCGCCGCACGGCAAGGGCACCGAGGTGCGCATCGATCGCGTCGAGGCGCGCTGGGCGCTCACGCGTGCGCCGCTGCGCTTCACGCTCGACTATCTGCGTGCCGGCACGATCGACGTCGAGGTCGTGCCGTCGCCATCGAGCAGCTCGCCCACCGTGCTGCCCCGGAACCTGAACCTGCCGCTGCAGCTCGTGCTGCGCGAGGTGCGCTTCGACACGCTGCGGATCCACGAGGCGGGCGCGACCACCGAGCTGACGCGCTTCCGCCTGCACGGCGACAGCGACGGGCGCCATCACACGCTCGCGGTCGACTCGCTCGACACGCCGTTCGGGGCCGTCACGGCGAACGCGCGGCTCGACGGCGCGCGGCCGTTCGCGATCACGGGCGCGGCCACCTATTCGGGCAAGCTCTCGAAGGAGCAGGTCGACGCGCACGCGACGCTGTCGGGTTCGCTCGAGGCGCTCGCCGTCGATCTCGACGCCACCGGCATGAAGCTCGCCGGTCGCGCGCACGTGGAGGCTGCGCCGTTCGGCGCGGTGCCGCTCACGCGCGCGACGCTCGCCTTCGATCACGTGAATCCGCGCACGCTGGTGCCCACCGCGCCGGCCGCCGACCTCGACGTGCGCGCCGACATCGCGCCGGCCGGCGAGGCGAGCGGCGACGATCACGGCGTGTCGGCGCGTGCGCTGGCCGCGATCGTGGCGTCGGGGGCTTCCTCGGCATCGGCGGCATCGGCTGCATCGGCCACCGCCGTGGCATCCCCGGGTTCCACGGCCGTCGCTGAACACGGCGCGAGCGCGCCGGCCACGGCCCGCGCATCGGGTTCTCGCCCGCTCGTGGTGGCCGGCACGCTGTCGGTCGTCAACGCCACGCCCGGCACGCTGGCCGACGGCAAGCTGCCGCTGGTCGACATCCACGCGAAGCTGCACCTCGACGCGCACGCGCAGCGCATCGACGATTTCACGATGCGCCTGCTGCGCAACGGCAGCGTGACGGGGGGCGGTGCGCTCGCCTCGACGCGCGGCCGCTTCGACCTGAAGGTGGCCGAGCTCGATCCGACGCTGTTCTCCGCGGCGGTGCGGCCGATGCGGCTCGGCGGCCCGGTGGCGCTGTCGCTCGACGGCGGCTCGCAGCACGCGGTGGTCGACCTGACCGATCCGAAGCTCGCGCTCGGCCTGTCCGCCGACGTCGTGACGGACACCAACGCCACCACGATCCGGCGCGCGCGCGTGTCGGCCGGCAAGGGCCGGGTGGACCTGAGCGGCGTGCTCAAGCACGACAAGGCGTCGAGCTACGACCTCAAGGCCGCGCTGATCGATTTCAACCCGCTCGCGTTCTCGACGATGACGGCGCCGGCCGTGAAGGGCGGTGCAGGCAGCGGCGCGAAACCCGCCGGCAAGGCCCCGGCCCGCGCGGGCCGCCCGGTCGAGGCGCGCGTGAACGGCACGCTGACGGCCAGCGGCGCGCTCGCGCCGGTGCTGACGAGCCGGCTGCAGTTCAAGCTCGGCGAGAGCGTGTACGACGGCGTGCCGATGACGGGCCAGGGCTCGCTGCAGGTGGCCGGCACGCGGCTGCTGCCGAGCACCGCGGATCTCTCGGTGGCCGGCAATCAGGTGCGGCTGAACGGCAGCTTCGGCGCGCCCGGCGACACGCTGCGCTTCGCGATCGACGCGCCGCAGCTCGACCGCCTCGGTTTCGGCCTGCAGGGGCTCGTGTCGGCGCACGGCGAGCTGACGGGCAGCCTCGCCCATCCGAACGTCACGGCCGATTACCGCGCCACCGGCGTGGTGGTGGGCAGCAACCGGATCGGCGCGGCCCAGGGCAGCGCCGACATTCGCGACGGCGCGAACGGCGCGCTCGCGTTCTCGGTCGACGCCAGCGATCTCGCGCTCGGCTCGCTCGACCTGAAATCGGTGCAGGCCAGGCTGGCCGGCACGCGCGCGCGGCACACGCTCGACGCGAGCGCGCTGGGCAGCGCCGACGGCCGCGTCATCAACCTGCACGTGGCGGCCGCGGGCGGCCTCGTGCAGAGCGGTGGCGCGAGCCGCTGGGACGGCACCGTCTCGCAGCTCGTGAACCGCGGCACGCCGGCCGTCTCGCTCGACGCGCCGCTCACCGTGTCGGCCGGTGCCGATCGCGTGGTGCTCGGCGCCACCAGGCTGAACATCGAGGGCGCCGTGATCGATCTGCGCAGCTTCGTGCTCGATCACGGCACGCTGCGCACGGCCGGCGCGCTGACCAATCTGTCGATCGCGCGCGCGCTGCAGGTGCGCGAATTCCTGACCGGCGAGCACGCGCCCGTGCGCACCGATCTCGTGCTCGACGGCGACTGGGATCTCGCGCTCGCCAATACCGCCACGGGCCACGTGCAGATCCGCCGCCGCTCGGGCGACGTCACCGTGGAAGTGGGGCGCGGCATCGCTTCGCTGGGCATCACCGATCTGAACGCGCGCGCCGAGTTCGGCGCCGGCGATCGCCTGAATGCCACCGTGCACGCCAAGGCGAGCCGCCTCGGCACGGCCGACGCCACGCTCGGCATTCCGTTCGCGATGCAGGACGGCACGATCGGCCTGGCCGAGAACGGCGCGCTGTCGGGCAACGTCGCCGTGGATCTGCCGGCGCTGCGCACCACCGGCGGCCTGCTCGGGCCGAGCTACCTGTTCGACGGCCGTGCCGCGCTGAAGCTCACGGTGGCGGGCACGCCGGCCAAGCCCGACCTGTCGGGCGAGCTGACCGGCGACAACCTGTCGGTGACGGTGGTCGATCAGGGCGTGCAACTGAAGGACGGCATCGTGCGCGTGAAGCTGACCGACAACCTCGTGGAGTTCCAGCAGGTGGAGTTCCATGGCGCCGACGGCACGCTGCGCGCGCTCGGCCGGGTGCGACTCGACGGCGGTGCGCCCGATCTCGCGGCCAGCATCGTGGCCGACAAGCTCGAGCTGTTCGCCTCGCCCGATCGCAAGCTGTCGCTGTCGGGCAGCGCCAGCGTGAAGAACGAGGGCCCGCACGGGCAGCTCGCGATCGACGGCAAGTTCGGCGTGGATCAGGCGCTGTTCGACCTGCCCGAATCGTCGGCGCCGTCGCTGTCCGACGACGTCGTGATCGTGCGCCCCGACGGCACCGTGCCCGGCGAGATTCGCGGCGGCGCCATGAAGACGATCGCCGACAAGCCCGCGCCGTCGCTCGGGCCGCGCGCGAACATCGACATCGATCTCGGCAACCGCTTCCGCTTCAAGGGCCACGGCGCCGATCTGGGCCTGAGCGGCACCATCACCGTGATGAGCGCGCCGGGCATTGCGCTGCGCGCGGTCGGCAACGTGCGCGTGACGGAGGGTTCCACCTATTCGACCTTCGGGCGCAAGCTGTCGATCGAGAACGGCTTCTTCACCTTCAACGGGCCGATCTCGAACCCCGGCATCAACATCCTCGCGATGCGGCGCAACCAGGAGGTGGAGGCCGGCGTGCAGGTGACGGGCACCGTGCAGGCGCCCACCGCGAAGCTCGTGTCCGAGCCGAACGTGGCCGACAACGAGAAGCTGTCGTGGCTGCTGTTCGGGCACGGCACCGATCAGGGCAACAACCTGGGTCAGCAGAACACCATGACCACGGCGCTGGCCCTGCTCGGCAGCGCGAGCGGCAAGCGCATCGCGCAGACGGTGGGCCTCGACGAGTTCACGATCGGCCGCAGCGACGTGGGCCTGACCGATCCGCAGGTGGTGCAGCTCTCGAAGGCGATCAACGAGCGTTTCGTGCTGGGCTACGAGCAGGGCCTGCAGTCGGCCAGCAATGCGTTCAAGGCGACGGTGAACCTGTCGCGCTTCTGGTCGGTGTCGGCGTATGGCGGCACCTTCCAGGGGCTGGACCTGAACTACACGCGGCGCTTCGACAGGTGGTGGTGGGCGCGCCGGCGCGGCAAGTGATGCGTGCCTTGCGTGGCGAAGTTCGGTAAGCGCGCAGGCAACAAAAAACCCGCTCCGGAGCGGGTTTCTTGTTGGTGCTGCACAAGCGGAAAGCATCAGCTCACGCGCATGCCCGGCTTCGCGCCGCTGTGCGGCTCGAGGATGTAGAGGCCCGGTTCCGCGTTCTCGTCCTTCGACGAGGCGGCCAGCACCATGCCTTCCGACACGCCGAACTTCATCTTGCGCGGCGCGAGGTTGGCCACCATCACCGTGAGCTTGCCGACCAGATCCTCGGGCTTGTAGGCGGACTTGATGCCCGAGAACACGTTGCGCGTCTTCTCCTCGCCCACGTCGAGCGTGAGCTGCAGCAGCTTGTCCGAGCCTTCCACGGCCTGGCAGGCCACGATCTTCGCGATCCGCAGGTCGATCTTGGTGAAGTCGTCGATCGAGATGATGCCGTCGCTGGCCGGCGCGGCGGCTTCCCTCGCTGCCTTCTTCTTCGCGTCCTTGGCGTCCGTCGAACCCTTCGCGGCGGCCTCGGTGGCGGCCGGGGCGAGCGAGCCGCGGTTGGCGGCCAGCAGCGCCTCGACCTGCTTCGGGTCGACGCGCGTCATCAGGTGCTGATACGCGTTGATCGGTTGCGCCGACGCCAGCGGCGTGGCCGCGCTCGCCCAGGTGAGCGGCGCGATCGACAGGAAGCGCTCGACCGCTTCCACGAGCGTCGGCAGCACCGGCTTCAGCGCCAGCGACAGCAGGCGGAACGCCTCGAGGCTCACGCTGCAGGTTTCGTGCAGCGCCACGGCGTTGGCCGGATCCTTGGCCTGTTCCCACGGCTTGGCCGTGTCGACGTAGCCGTTCACGGCATCGGCCAGCTCCATGGTCTGGCGCAGCGCGCGGCCGTATTCGCGCGCCTCGTAGTGGGCGGCGATCTGCGGGATCGCCTCGCGCAGCGACACGACGAGCGGATGGTTCATCGCGCTGTCCTGCACGCGGCCCTCGAAGCGCTTGATCAGGAAGCCCGCGGCGCGGCTCGCGATGTTCACGTACTTGCCCACCAGGTCGCTGTTCACGCGGGCCTGGAAGTCGTCGAGGTTCAGGTCGAGATCTTCCATCGTCGCGTTCAGCTTCGCGGCGAAGTAGTAGCGCAGCCATTCCGGGTTCAGGCCCGTGTCGATCACGCTCTTGGCCGTGATGAAGGTGCCGCGCGACTTCGACATCTTCGCGCCGTCCACGGTCAGGAAGCCGTGCGCGAACACGTTGGTCGGCGTGCGGTGGCCCGAGAACTCGAGCATCGCCGGCCAGAACAGCGTGTGGAAGTACAGGATGTCCTTGCCGATGAAGTGATATTGCTCGGCGGTCGAATCCGGGCGTGTCCACGCGTCGAAATCGAGGCCGAGGCGGTCGGCCAGGTTCTTGAAGCTCGCGTAGTAGCCCACCGGCGCGTCGAGCCACACGTAGAAGTACTTGCCGGGCGCGCCCGGGATCTCGAAGCCGAAATACGGCGCGTCGCGCGAGATGTCCCAGTCGGCCAGCTTCGCCTCGCCGGCGTCGCCGAGCCACTCGCGCATCTTGTTGGTGGCTTCGGGCTGGGCGAGACCGCCCACCCAGCCGCGCAGGAAGTTCTCGCAGCGCGGGTCGGACAGCTTGAAGAAGTGGTGCGTCGAGGTCTTGCGCACGGGCGTCGCACCCGACACCACCGAGTACGGATTGAGCAGTTCGGTGGGCAGGTAGGTCGAGCCGCACACTTCGCAGCTGTCGCCGTACTGGTCCTTGGCGTGACACTTCGGGCACTCGCCCTTGATGAAGCGGTCCGGCAGGAACATTTCCTTGACCGGATCGTAGGCCTGCTCGATGTCGCGCTCGGCGATCAGGCCCGCTTCCTTCAGCTTCAGATAGATGTTCTCGCTGAGGACGCGGTTTTCCTCGGAATCGGTCGAGTGGAAATTGTCGAACGAGATGCCGAAGCTGTCGAAATCGCGCTTGTGCTCGCCCCAGACGCGCTCGATCAACTGCTTCGGCGTGAGGCCTTCCTGCTCCGCGCGCAGCATGATCGGCGTGCCGTGGGTGTCGTCGGCGCCGATGTAGTAGACCTCGTGGCCGTGCATTCGCAGCGACCGCACCCAGATGTCCGTCTGGATGTACTCCACCAGATGGCCGATGTGGATCTGCCCGTTCGCGTAGGGCAGTGCGGAAGTCACGAAGATCTGGCGGCGGCTCGCGGGCGCGCCGGCCGGCACGGTATTGAGGTCGGATGCGGACATAGGGTCGTCAGGAAAGCCGCGGCGGGCGCGGTGCAAATCGGGGGGAAACGCGTTGGAACCTGCGATTCTAGCAGGCGGGGCGGAATCGATTGCGGGCCGGGTGTGGACGCAAGCCTCGGGAACGGGAGAATCGGGTGGTTTTCGGCCGGTTTCGGGGCGATTTCGGCGCGCAAACGCGAGCATGTCCGGCGTGGGCGGGGCGGCGCGCGACAGTCTTTCTTACTGCTTTCGATTCGATGCGCGCGCAAGCAGGCAGGCGCCGTCGACAGGAAAACGCACGGCAGGCAAGCAGGAAGCGAGCGGAAAATGTTGCGTTGCGGCAGCCGGATTTCAGGCAAAAAAAACCGGGGCGGTGTTTGCCCCGGAGCAACAACGACAAGAGGAGAATGGTGACGTGCCTGCAAAGCAACAAGCACGTACCGTAAGGAAAGACCAAGGGCCAATCAATAAGTTCGAAAAAATTTTCGGATCCATATCGATTGCCTCAAAAGCCTTGCCTGGCGGGCCTGTGCACATGCCTCGCGCAGGCCCGCCGCTCCGGGCGTCGCTTACTGTTGCGGCTGTTGCGGCGCGCGCAGATAGATTTCCACGCGGCGGTTCTGGGCACGGCCCGCGTCGGTCGCATTGTCTGCCACCGGGTTCGATGCACCCATGCCCTGGGCCGACAGGCGGCCACCGGCGACGCCGCGTTGCACCAGCGCCGTCACGACGCTCTGCGCGCGGTTCTGCGACAGGGCCTGGTTGTGGGCGGCCGAGCCGGTGCTGTCGGTGTAGCCGACCACCGAAGCGGTGATCTGCGGGTTCTGGTTCAGCGACGCGGACAGGTCGTTGAGCAGCGGCGCGAAGGCCGGCGTGATCGCGTACTGGTCGGTCGCGAAGGTCACCGAGCTCGGCACGTTCAGCTTCAGCGAGCCGTCCGGCTGTTCGGTCACCTGCGTGCCGGTGCGCTGGGCCGACGGCGCGATGCGGTTCCTGATCGCCTGCCAGTTGTAGCCGGTCACGCCGCCGACCAGCGCGCCGACGCCGGCGCCGATGGCCGCGCCCTTGCCGCCGCCCGCCAGTGCGCCGATGCCGGCGCCGACCGCCGCGCCGGCACCCGTGCCGACCGCGGTGTTGTTGCCCTGTTGCGTGGCGCAGCCTGCGAGCAGGGCGCCTGCGAGGGCGAAGACGGACAAGCGCGTCGCGATTTTGGTATTTTTGGTATTCATGTCGAGTTCCTCTTTCTATTGAACGAGTCGGTCACTACGCGGTGCGAGAACCCGCGAGCAGGGCACCACCCGTGGGCCGCAAGCCCCGTTCGGGACCAAGGCTGTTTCGGACGGAGCGGCGTCCAGCCTCTACAATATAGGCGGTGCGGAGCCGATGTGGCCCCGAGGCGCGCCGCTGGCGATCATTGCGCCGCTACCGGTTTCGCGCAACGTCGTGCAATAAATTCTTTCACTTTTCCTGCCCGCCGCGCGCGGTCGAACGCAGGCCCGCGATCGTTCCGGGGCCCGCTTCGATTCCGCCGGGAGTTCTGTCCCGCGCGGCGGCACGCGTATCCACGGAGTTTCGATGAGTATTGACCGGGCCACTGTCGACGCCGCGCTCGCGGCGCTCGTCGACCCCAACACGGGCCGCCCCTACGCGGCCAGCAAGGGCATCCGCCACCTCGCGATCGAGAGCGACACCGTGACGCTGACGGTCGTGCTCGGCTACCCGGCACGCAGCCAGCACGAGGACGTGCGCCAGCGCGTGGTCACCGCGCTCGCGCAGGTGCCGGGCGTGGCCGCGGCGCGCGTGGCGGTGGAGCAGGAGATCGTCGCGCACACCGTGCAGCGCGGGGTGAAGCTGCTGCCGAACGTGAAGAACATCGTGGCCGTGGCATCGGGCAAGGGCGGCGTGGGCAAGAGCACCACGGCCGTGAACCTCGCGCTCGCGCTGGCCCAGGAAGGCGCCTCGGTCGGCATCCTCGACGCCGACATCTACGGCCCCTCGCTGCCCACCATGCTCGGTGTGCACGGCCGCCCCGAGGCGCCCGACAACCAGTCGATGAACCCGATGGAAGGGCACGGCCTGCAGGCCAACTCGATCGGCTTCCTGATCGACGAGGACAACCCGATGGTGTGGCGCGGCCCGATGGCCACCTCGGCGCTCGAGCAGCTGCTGCGGCAGACCAACTGGCGTGACCTCGACTACCTCGTGGTGGACATGCCGCCCGGCACCGGCGACATCCAGCTCACGCTCGCGCAGCGCGTGCCCGTGACGGGCGCCGTGATCGTCACCACGCCGCAGGACATCGCGCTGCTCGACGCGAAGAAGGGCCTGAAGATGTTCGAGAAGGTGGGCATTCCGATCCTCGGCATCGTCGAGAACATGAGCATCCACGTCTGCTCGAACTGCGGGCACGAGGAGCACATCTTCGGCGCGGGCGGCGCGGCGCGCATGGCCGCCGATTACGGCGCAACCGTGCTCGGCAGCCTGCCGCTCGACATCGCGATCCGCGAGCAGGCCGACAGCGGCACGCCCACCGTGGTCGCGGCGCCCGATTCGGCCGTGGCCGCGCGCTATCGCGAGATCGCGCGTCAGGTGGCGATCACGATCGCCGAGCGCTCGAAGGACATGACGTCGAAATTCCCGTCGATCGTGGTTCAAAATACGTAAAACCGGGCCGGAACCGCTGTTTCACGCGCGGAAACCCGGGGTATGATGACGTCTTTCCCCTGGACCCCTTTCTGCCCGTCCCGCAGGTACGTCTATCCGGTGTGCGTGCGGGCGTGAGGATCGCATGAAACAACGATTCGACGGGACGGCGTGCACCATCGCGCTCGCCGCCCTGGCCGCGATGGTCCTGCTGAACGGCTGCACCTCCTTTGCGTCGAGCCACGAGAAGCGCGCCGCGGCGCTGATGCAGCCCACCTTCGGCAGCCAGGCACGCGGCACGCTCGGCTTCGTCGAGCGCCCCGACGGCGTGCAGGTCACCTACAACTTCACCGGCTTGCCGCCGAACACCGATCACGCGCTGCAGGTGCACGATCGCGGCGACTGCAACGCCGTGGACGGCTCGAGCGCCGGCGGGGTATTCGCGCCCGCCGCCGACCGGCTGCGCGCCGGCGCCCGCGTGGCAGGCGATCTCGGCAACATCCACGCCGACGCCAATGGCGTGGCCGCCGGCTTCATCGTGGCGCCCGACGTCGCCCTCGACGGCCTGCGCTCCGTGCTCGGCCGCTCGGTCCTGATCCATCGCGACGCCGCCGATCCGGCGTTTCCACAGCACGACGCGGGCCCCGGCCTCGCCTGTGGCGTCGTGCGCCGTTGAGCGTTGCCCGCGCGCCCGCCGCTATCGCGTAAAATGTGCGCCTTTCCCCGCCGCCCGGCGATGCCGGCGGCGCGATCCCGATTTCCAGCCTTATCTGGCGCCTTTTTATGACCATCAAGTCCGACAAGTGGATCCGGCGCATGGCCGACGAACACAAGATGATCGAGCCGTTCGAGCCCGGTCAGGTTCGTGCGTCCGAGGACGGCCGCAGGATCGTCAGCTACGGGACCTCGAGCTACGGCTACGACATCCGCTGCGCCGACGAATTCAAGATCTTCACGAACATCAATTCGACCATCGTCGATCCGAAGAACTTCGACGAAGGCTCCTTCGTGGACTTCAAGGGCGACGTCTGCATCATCCCGCCGAACTCGTTCGCGCTGGCCCGCACGGTGGAGTATTTCCGCATTCCGCGCACGGTGCTGACGGTCTGCCTCGGCAAGTCCACCTATGCGCGCTGCGGGATCATCGTCAACGTGACGCCGTTCGAGCCCGAATGGGAGGGCTACGTCACGCTCGAGTTCTCTAACACCACGCCGCTGCCCGCCAAGATCTACGCGAACGAAGGCGTGGCGCAGGTGCTGTTCTTCGAAAGCGACGAAGTCTGCGACGTGTCCTACGCCGATCGCGGCGGAAAGTACCAGGGACAGCGCGGTGTCACGCTGCCGAAAACCTGATCTGGTTGTTTACCGATACGCCAACCCGTGATCAGGTGACCGCTGCGCTCGAGGCGCCGCGGTCGTTCTTTTTGGAGATTCGCCCATGAAGTTTCGTTTTCCCGTCGTCATCATCGATGAAGATTTCCGCTCCGAGAACATCTCGGGCTCCGGCATCCGGGCACTTGCCGAAGCGATCGAGAAGGAGGGCGTCGAAGTCCTCGGTCTGACGAGCTACGGGGATCTGACGTCGTTCGCGCAGCAGTCGAGCCGCGCCTCCTGCTTCATCCTGTCGATCGACGACGACGAGCTGATGCTCGGCGAAACCGGCGCGGACGGCGAACTGCCCGAGCTCGCCACGGCGATTCTCGAGCTGCGCGCCTTCGTGAGCGAAGTGCGCCGCCGCAATTCGGACATCCCGATCTTCCTGTACGGCGAGACGCGCACCTCGCGCCACATCCCGAACGACGTGCTGCGCGAGCTGCACGGCTTCATCCACATGTTCGAGGACACGCCGGAGTTCGAGGCGCGCCACATCATCCGCGAGACCAAGGTCTATCTCGACTCGCTCGCGCCGCCGTTCTTCAAGGAGCTCGTCAAGTACGCCGACGAAGGCTCGTACTCGTGGCACTGCCCGGGGCACTCGGGCGGCGTGGCGTTCCTGAAGAACCCGCTCGGCCAGATGTTCCACCAGTTCTTCGGCGAGAACATGCTGCGCGCCGACGTCTGCAACGCCGTGGACGAACTCGGCCAGCTGCTCGACCACACCGGCCCGGTGGCCGCGTCCGAGCGCAATGCCGCGCGCATCTTCAGCGCCGACCACGTGTTCTTCGTGACCAACGGCACCTCCACCTCGAACAAGATCGTCTGGCACGCGAACGTCGCGCCCGGCGACATCGTGCTGGTGGATCGCAACTGCCACAAGTCGATCCTGCACGCGATCACGATGACGCACGCGATTCCGGTGTTCCTCACGCCGACGCGCAACCACTTCGGCATCATCGGCCCGATCCCGCGTGACGAGTTCAAGCCGGAAAACATCCGCAAGAAGATCGAGGCGAACCCGTTCGCGCGCGAGGCGCTCGAGAAGAACCCGAACGCCAAGCCGCGGATCCTCACGATCACGCAGAGCACCTACGACGGCGTGATCTACAACGTCGAGCAGATCAAGGATCTGCTGGGCGACCTGCTTGACACGCTGCACTTCGACGAAGCCTGGCTGCCGCACGCGGAATTCCACGCGTTCTACCAGGACATGCACGCGATCGGCGCGGGCCGTGCGCGCACCGGCGCGCTGGTGTTCGCGACGCACTCCACGCACAAGCTGCTGGCCGGCATCTCGCAGGCCTCGCAGATCGTCGTGCAGGATTCGGAGAACCGCACCTTCGACAAGCATCGCTTCAACGAGGCGTACCTGATGCACACCTCGACCAGCCCGCAGTACGCGATCATCGCCTCGTGCGACGTGGCGGCCGCGATGATGGAAGCGCCGGGCGGCCCGGCGCTGGTCGAGGAGTCGATCGCCGAGGCGATCGACTTCCGCCGCGCGATGCGCAAGGTGGCCGGCGAATACGGCGACGACTGGTTCTTCTCGGTGTGGGGCCCGGACACGCTGCCCGAGGAAGGCATCGGTTCGCGCGAGGACTGGATGCTGCGCCCGAACGACCGCTGGCACGGCTTCGGCCCGCTCGCGGAAGGCTTCAACATGCTCGACCCGATCAAGGCCACGATCATCACGCCGGGCCTCGACGTGGACGGCGAGTTCGGCGAGACCGGCATTCCGGCCGCGATCGTCACGAAGTACCTGGCCGAGCACGGCATCATCGTCGAGAAGACCGGCCTGTACTCGTTCTTCATCATGTTCACGATCGGCATCACGAAGGGCCGCTGGAACTCGATGGTGACCGAGCTGCAGCAGTTCAAGGACGATTACGACAACAACCAGCCGCTCTGGCGCGTGCTGCCGGAATTCGTCGCGCAGTACCCGATCTACGAGCGCGTGGGCCTGCGCGACCTCTGCACGCAGATCCACGACGTGTACCGCGCCAACGACATCGCGCGTCTGACCACCGAGATGTACCTGTCGGACATGGAGCCGGCGATGAAGGCCTCGGACGCGTTCGCGAAGCTCGCGCACCGCGAGATCGACCGCGTGCCGCTGGACGAGCTCGAAGGGCGCGTCACGAGCATCCTGCTCACGCCGTACCCGCCGGGCATTCCGCTGCTGATCCCGGGCGAGCGCTTCAATGCCACGATCGTGAGCTACCTGCGGTTCGCGCGCGACTTCAACGCGCGCTTCCCGGGTTTCCACACCGACGTGCACGGGCTGGTGGCCGAGGAAGTGAACGGTCGCACCGAGTACTACGTCGATTGCGTGCGCGACTGACGATGGCCGGCGACGTGACCCGATATTCCATTGTTGCCGCCGCTGCGCGGCGCAAGCGTGCCGCGCGCGCGGCGCTGGCCGCCGCGCTGGCCCTCGCGGGCTGGCTCGGGGCGGCCGCGCCGCAACCGGCGCGGGCCGAGGTCGCGGCCGCCGATCCGATCGACGTGGCGATGCGGCAGTGCCTCGCGCGGCGCGACCGCTCCTCGACGGTCGGCCAGATCCAGTGCATGGACGAGGCTCGCACGCAGTGGTCCACGGCCGTGGACGACGGCGTCAGGCAGGTCGCGGCCGTGGCGCCGGCCAACGCGAAGCGTGGCTGGCAGGAAAGCCAGCGGCGCTGGGCGCTGTGGCGCAAGGACGAGACGCTGCTGACGCAGGCGGTGTACGCCACCACCAGCGGCACGATGTACACGCTCGCGAGCGCCGACATGCGGATCCAGCCGGTGCGCGACCGCGCGCTGTCGCTGCGCGACGCGGCCGACCGCTACGCGAAGCCGAACGCGGCCGCCGGCGCCGTGCACGGCGTGCGCGCGTGCTCGGACGACGCGGCCTGCGAGCACGCGCTGTTCGACCTGAACCGCTATTACGTGAAGCTGCAGAAGCGCATGCCGCCGCGCGGCCGGCCGGTGCTGGTGCGCGCGCAGCGCGCCTGGGTGGCGTTCCGCGACGCCACCACGCCGATGATCAGCGAGCAGCAGCGCGTGGACCTGATCGGCGCGCGCGTGGCCACGCTGAAGCGGCTGTCCGAGACGGTCAACAACAAGTAGGACCGGCTTCGGGCTCGGCCTCGGTCCCGACGTGCCAAAAGAAAACCCCCGCGTTCGCGAGAACGCGGGGGTTTTTCATGCTGCCTGCGCGGTGCTCAGTCGAGCGCGGCGCGGGCCGCGGCGATCGCCGCGCGCACCTGCTCGGGCGCGGTGCCGCCCGGATGATTGCGGCTTGCCACCGAGCCTTCCAGCGTCAGGAAGCCGAACACGTCGTCGCCGATCAGGTGCGCCACGTTCGGCAGGTCGCGCTTCATCTCGTCGAGCGACAGGTCGGCCAGGTCGATGCCGCGGTCGTCGCAGATCTTCACGGCGTGCGCCACGGCCTCGTGCGCGTCGCGGAACGGCAGGCCGCGCTTGACGAGGTAGTCGGCCAGATCGGTGGCGGTGGAGAAGCCCTGCAGCGCGGCCGCGCGCATCGCCTCGGCCTTCACCGTGATGCCGGCCACCATTTCCGCGAAGATGCGCAGCGTGTCGGCCACCGTGTCCACGGTGTCGAACAGCGGCTCCTTGTCTTCCTGGTTGTCCTTGTTGTACGCGAGCGGCTGGCCCTTCATCAGCGTGAGCAGCGCCATCAGGTGGCCGTTCACGCGGCCGGTCTTGCCGCGCGCGAGCTCGGGCACGTCCGGGTTCTTCTTCTGCGGCATGATCGACGAGCCGGTGCAGAAGCGGTCGGCGATGTCGATGAAGCCGACGCGCGGGCTCATCCACAGCACCAGCTCTTCCGAGAAGCGCGAGACGTGGGTCATGACGAGCGCGGCGGCGGCCGTGAATTCGATCGCGAAGTCGCGGTCCGACACCGCGTCGAGCGAGTTGGCGCAGATGCCGTCGAAGCCGAGCGTGGCGGCCACCGCGTGGCGGTCGATCGGGTAGCTGGTGCCAGCCAGCGCGGCCGCGCCGAGCGGCAGGCGGTTCACGCGTGCGCGGCAGTCGCGCATGCGGCCCGCGTCGCGCGTGAACATTTCCACGTAGGCGAGCAGGTGATGGCCGAAGGTCACGGGCTGCGCGACCTGCAGGTGCGTGAAGCCGGGCAGGATGGTGGCCGCGTGGTGCTCGGCGAGATCGAGCAGGGCGCGGCGCAGGTCCACGAGCAGGCCGCCGATGCGGTCGATCTCGCCGCGCAGCCACAGGCGGATGTCGGTGGCCACCTGGTCGTTGCGCGAGCGGCCCGTGTGCAGGCGCTTGCCGGCGTCGCCGATCAGCGCGGTCAGGCGCGCCTCGATGTTCAGGTGCACGTCCTCGAGATCGAGCTGCCACTCGAATTCGCCGCGCTCGATCTCGCCCTGGATCTGCGCCATGCCGCGCTCGATCGCGGCGAGGTCGTCGGCGCTGATGATCTTCTGCGCGGCGAGCATCTTCGCGTGCGCGAGCGAGCCGGCGATGTCGACGAGGGCAAGGCGCTTGTCGAAGAACACCGACGACGTGTAGCGCTTGACGAGTTCCGACATCGGTTCCGAGAAGCGGGCCGACCAGGCCTCGCCCTTTTTGTGCAATTGGGACGTCATGGCGATTCGTAAGGAGAGTGGGGCGGCGCGAGGCCGCAGAGCAGAGGCGAATTCTAGCATTCGGCGCGCGGCGGCCCGGCCGCGCCGCCGCGTCGAGCGGGCATCAGCCGCGCGGGGGCGCGGGCGGAATCAGCATCACGAACTTCAGATCCTCGCGGTGGGCGGGCTTCAGCGTGGTCTGCTGGTACACCACGTGGCCGTCGCGCGGATGGTCGAACGCGCGCTCGCCGCCCTCGCGCTCGACCACGTCCTGCGAGGCCCAGTAATGCGCGAAGGCCTCGCTGCCGGCCACCAGCGCGTCGATCAGGGTGCGGGTGGGGGCGTCGTTGAGGTGGCGGATCGAGTCGGCGCGGAACTCGGCCACCAGCCGCCGCGCGCGCGTGTCCCAATCGACGATCAGCCGGCGCGCGGCCGGCGACAGGAAGGTGAAGCGCAGCAGGTTGCGATCGTGCGCGCCGTCGAGCCAGCCCGTGAACAGCGTCGTGGCGGGCTCGTTCCAGGCCAGCGCGTTCCACTGGCGGTCGAGCACGTAGGCCGGTGCCGACACGAGCTGCACGGCCGTCACGAGCGTGTCGGGCACGTCGGCCGTGGCCAGCTCCGGCTCGGCCGGATCGCGTTGCGCGGCGAGCTCGAACAGGTAGGCGCGCTCGGCGCGCGACAGGCGCAGCGCCACGGCGATGCGCGCCAGCGCGTCGGCCGAGGCGGACACCTGGCGGCCCTGCTCGATCCAGGTGTACCAGGTCGGGCTCACGCCGCAGAGCTGCGCGACCTCCTCGCGGCGCAGCCCCGGCGTGCGGCGGCGCGGGCCCGGCGCGAGGCCGACGGCCTCGGGCGTCAGGCGCTCGCGGTGGGCGCGGATGAAATCGCCGAGCGCGCGCGCCGGCGTGGCGTCGAGCGGGGGCGGAGCGGGGCGGGACGGGCTCATCGTTGGCGCGCGGTTGGCGGTGCAGGGTGACGAAGATGGGGCGGACTGATGCGATCCGGTGCGATCGATACCAGGATAAGGTGCGATCGGTACTGGTACCCGCGAAGCCGCCATTGTAGCGGCTCGGCCCCGCGAAGAAAAACGGCGCGGGCACCGTCGCCGATGTCCGCGCCGTGCGCGTGGGTCGGGGCGGCCCGGTGTGGTCCGGGGCCGCCGCGTCGCTGCGTGCGTCAGCCCGTGTTGCGCAGGCCGGCCGCGATGCCGTTGATGGTCAGATGGATCCCGCGCCGCACGCGCGCGTTGGTGTCGCCGGCGCGGTGTCGCTTGATCAGCTCGACCTGGAGGTGGTTGAGCGGATCGAGGTACGGGAAGCGGTTCTTGATCGAGCGCGCCAGCAGCGGGTTGGCGGCGAGCCGCACCTCGTGGCCGGTGATCTGCGCGAGCGCCGCGGCCGTGCGTTCCCACTCGGCCAGGATGCGGCCGAACACCTGCTTGCGCAGCCGGCGATCGGGCACGAGTTCCGCGTAACGCGAGGCCACGGCCAGATCCGTCTTGGCCAGCACCATGTCCATGTTCGACATCAGGTGCGAGAAGAACGGCCAGGTCTTGTTCATCTTCCGCAGCAGCGCCAGACGCTTGCCGCGCTCGGCCTCGCCCGCGGCGCTGTCGAGCCAGGCGGCCACGGCGCTGCCGAAGCCGTACCAGCCCGTCAGCAGCAGCCGGCACTGGCCCCACGAGAAGCCCCACGGAATCGCGCGCAGGTCCTCGATCTTGCGGTTCTTCGGATCCTGCAGCTTGCGCGAGGCCGGGCGGCTGCCGATGTTCAGCTCGGCGATCTCGCTGATCGGCGTGGACGCGAAGAAGTAGTCCTTGAAGCCCGGGGTCTCGTACACGAGCGCGCGGTAGGCCGCCATCGCCGCGTCCGACAGCGCCTGCATGGTCTGCTCGAAGGCCGGCAGCTGCGCGGGCGCGTTGGCGCGCGGCAGCAGCGAGGCCTCGAGCGTGGCGGCCACCACGGTTTCGAGGTTGCGCCGGCCGATCTCGGGGTTCGAGAACTTGCTGGCGATCACCTCGCCCTGTTCGGTCAGGCGGATCTGGCCGTTCACGGTGCCCGGCGGCTGCGACAGGATTGCCTGGTAGGTCGGGCCGCCGCCACGGCCCACCGTGCCGCCGCGGCCGTGGAACAGGCGCAGCTTGATGTCGTGCGCGCTGAACAGCTCCACCAGCGCGAGCTCGGCGCGGTACAGCTCCCAGTTGGAGGTCAGGAAGCCGCCGTCCTTGTTGCTGTCCGAATAGCCGAGCATGACTTCCTGCTCGCCGCCCTGCTGGCCGATCAGCGCGTCGATGCCGGGCAGCGCGAAGTAGTCGCGCATGATCTCCGGCGCGTTGCGCAGGTCGGCGATGGTCTCGAACAGCGGGATCACCATCAGCCCGTGTTTCGCGTCGCCCTGCGGGCCGAAGCTGCCTTCGAGCAGGCCGGTTTCCTTCTGCAGCAGCAGCACTTCCACCAGGTCGGACACCGTCTCGGTGTGCGAGATGATGGCGTTGCGCACGGCGCGCGGGCCGAACAGCGCGCGCACCTCGCGCGCCTTCTCGAGCACGCCGAGCTCGCTCTTCGCGAGTTCCGAGTAATCGAGATACGGGATGCGCAGCGGGCGCGGATCGGCCAGCGCGGCGAGCAGCACGCGCAGCTTGTCGGCTTCGGGCAGGGCCGCGTAGTCGGCCTCGACGCCGGCGCGCGCGAGCAGTTCGGCGATCACGGCCTCGTGGATGTCGGAGCTCTGGCGCAGGTCGATGCTGGCCAGGTGGAAGCCGAACACCTCGGCGGCGCGCATCAGCGGCACGAGGCGCGTCGCGGCCAGCGATTCGCCGTGATGCGCGACGAGCGAGTCGTACAGCACGCGCAGGTCGCGCGCGAACGCCTCGGCGTCGGGATAGGGCGTGGCGCG
Source organism: Burkholderia sp. (assembly GCA_030151225.1). Classification (GTDB taxonomy): domain Bacteria; phylum Pseudomonadota; class Gammaproteobacteria; order Burkholderiales; family Burkholderiaceae; genus Burkholderia. The sequence continues at coordinate 25,915 of JASLEG010000088.1, forward strand.
CACCGGCGCCGCGCCGCGGCCGGCGCTGCGCACCGCCACCGCGCCTTCGCCGAGCCGCACGCGCGCGCTCGCGGCCACGCGCGTGTAGATGCCGATCAGCGCGCGACGATAGGGTTCGTCGACGCGATGCGGCGATTGATCGGGCGAGGCGTCGGCCAGCGCCTTCACGTCCTCGCTCGCGCCCACCAGCAGGTGCGAGACCGACAGCTCCGCGCCGAGCTTGTGCACCTGCTCGAGATAGTGCTCGAGAATCACGGTGCCCTGGCGATGGATCGCCTCCTCGAGCGTGGCGGCCGTCACGTTCGGATTGCCGTCGCGGTCGCCGCCGATCCAGCTGCCCATCTGGAAGAAGGCCGGCACGTTCGCTTCCAGGCCGTGCTCGGCCAGCGCGTCCTCGATGTCGCCGTACAGCGCCGGCAGCTCGTCGAGGAAGGTGGCGCGGTAGTACGACAGCGCGTTGTCGATCTCGTCGCCCACGGTCAGCCGCGCGTCGCGCAGCATGCGGGTCTGCCACAGCGTGGTGACGCGCGCGCGCAGCAGCGCTTCGTTGTGCGAACGCTCGCGCGTGGTCAGCTCCAGGTCGCGCTCGGCCAGCAGGCGCGCGATGTCGTGCTGCGCGTCGAGGATGCTCTTGCGCTGCACCTCGGTGGGGTGGGCGGTCAGCACCGGCACGATCAGCGCCTCGTCGAAGAAGCGGCGGATCACCTCGCCCGATGCGTCGCCGGCCGCCTTCAGCGTCTGCAGCGCGTAGGCGAAGCTGCCGGCCTGCGGCGTCGAGCCGGCCAGCGCGTGGATGCGGCGGCGGCGGTTGTGATGGCGGTCCTCGGCGATGTTCGCCAGATGCGAGAAATAGCTGAACGCGCGCACCACGCTGACGGTCTGCTCGGGGGTGAGCTTGCGCAGCATGCGCTCGAGCGTCTGCGCGGCCTCGCGGTCGTCCTCGCGGCGGAATTTCACGGCGTGCTGACGGATCGTCTCCACCACGTCGAACACGGCGTCGCCTTCCTGCTCGCGCACCACGTCGCCGAGCAGGCGACCCAGATAGCGGATGTCCTCGAACAGCGGCTGGTCCTTGTCGTCGCGCGTGCGGGGGCCGGCCTTCGGTGCGCGCTTCGCGGTGGCCGGGGCGGCTGCGGCTTGCGTTGCCGGTGCGGCCGGCCTGGCTGCCTGCTTCACTGCGGGCTTGGCCGCCGGTTTGGCCGCGGGTTTCGTCGTGACGGTCGTGTTCGTCGGGCGGGCCGGTGTGGTGGTCTTTTTCGCGGCCGAGGCGCCGCGTGCGGTCGCGGTCGTGTCGGTGTCGGCCGGGGCGGTGACGGTGGACGAAGCAGTATTGCGGCGCGAGGCGCGCGCCGATCCGGAGGACTTCACGATGGGTTTCCTTGGGAAAGCACGAGTGAACGGGAGACTTCGGGTACTGACTGCGGGACTGACGTTGGCGGCCGGCGAACTGCTCGCGCACCGCCGCGTGTCACGCGTGCCGCCGGCGGGCGGCCTGGCCTGACGGGCCGCGCCGGCCTCGAAAAAGGGGGCCGGGCGTGCGTGCTACCATTGTCCGATCCTGATTCCCGTCCCTCATGCCGCTGCAATGAATTCAGAGAACCTTAGGGCCGACGCTCCGGCAACCCTCACGATCGCTTCGCGGGAAAGCCGCCTCGCGATGTGGCAGGCCGAACATGTACGTGACGCGCTGCGCAAATTATATCCAGCTTGCGACGTGAAAATCCTCGGAATGACGACACGCGGCGACCAGATTCTCGATCGCACGCTGTCGAAGGTCGGCGGCAAGGGCCTGTTCGTCAAGGAGCTCGAGAACGCGCTGGCCGACGGCCGCGCCGATCTCGCCGTGCACTCGCTGAAGGACGTGCCGATGACGCTGCCCGAGGGCTTCGCGCTCACGGCCGTGATGAGCCGCGAGGATCCGCGCGACGCATTCGTTTCGAACGACTACGCATCGCTGGACGACCTGCCCACCGGCGCGATCGTCGGCACTTCCAGCCTGCGCCGCGAGGCGATGCTGCGGGCCCACTATCTGGACTTCGACGTGCGGCCGCTGCGCGGCAACCTCGACACGCGGCTCGGCAAGCTCGACCGCGGCGAATACGCGGCGATCATCCTGGCCGCGGCCGGCCTCAAGCGGCTAGGCCTCGAATCGCGGATCCGCTCGCTGATCGACGTCGGCACCAGCCTGCCCGCGGCGGGCCAGGGCGCGCTCGGCATCGAGATCGCCGCGGCGCGCGCCGACGTGGCGCGCTGGCTCGCGCCGCTGCACGACGCGCCCACCGCGCTCGCGGCCGAGGCCGAGCGCATGGTGTCGCGCGCGCTCGGCGGCAGCTGCTCGGTGCCGCTCGCCGCGCACGCGGTGTGGCACGGCAGCGAGCTCGAACTGACCGGCAGCGTGTCGTCCACCAACGGCACGCGCGTGCTGCGTTCGCGCCACCGCGCGGCCGTCACCACGCCGGACGAAGCCGTCGCGCTCGGCCGTGTCGTGTCCGACGCGCTCACGCAGCAGGGCGCGTTCGAGATCATCGACGCGCTGCTCGGGGCCCAGACCTGATGGCCGCCCGCGCGTTCACGGCGGTGCTGACGAAGCCCGAAGGGCAATCGGCGGCGCTCGCCGCGCAACTCGCGGCCGCCGGCATCGAGGTTTTCGATTTTCCGCTGATCGACATCGCGCCGGTGGCCGATCCGGCGCCGCTCGACGCCGCCTTCGCGCGGCTCGACACGTATGCGCTGGTGGTGTTCGTGTCGCCGAACGCGATCGACCGGGCGCTCGCGCGCTTCGGCGCGATCTGGCCGCATTCGCTGCCGATCGGCGTGGTGGGGCCGGGCAGCGTGGCCGCGCTGGCACGCCACGGCATCGCGGCGTCCGCGCATCGCGTGATCGCGCCGGGGTCGGGGGGCAGCCAGGCGGCCGCCGAGGCAGGCAGCACCGATGCGCCGCGCTACGACTCCGAAAGCCTGTACGCACAGATCGAACGCGCCTTCGCGGCGGATGCCTCTGCCTCGTCCGTCTCGTCCGATTCGCTCGATTCGTCCGACGAAAACGCTGCGCCCGCCAGCGCCATGCCCAGGCCCGGCCCGCTCGCCGGCAAGCGCGTGCTGATCGTGCGCGGCGACGGCGGCCGGGAATGGCTGTCGGCCAGGCTGCGCGAGGCCGGTGCCGAGGTGGATCTGGTCGCGGCCTACCGGCGTCTCGCGCCCGAGCCGTCGATCGGCGCCTGGGAGCGCGTGCACGCGCTGCTGGCCGGCGCGCCGCATGCGTGGCTGGTCACGAGCTCCGAGGGCGTGCGCAACCTGCACGAACTCGCCGCCGACCATCTGACCGCCGCCGAGACCGAGGCGCTCAAGCACGCGCCGCTGGTGGCGCCGCACCCGCGCATCGCCGATACGGCGCGCGCATTGGGTTTTGATACGATTACGCAGTCCGGCGCAGGCGACGAACGCATCGTCCGCGCATTCCGAACGTTGGCCGACTCGGCCGCTCACGCGGCGCAAGCCGCATCGGTGCCTTCCCGAATGACAGATACCAACGACTCCAGCAAGGCTTCCACGCCAGGCGCCGGCGGTGCCGGGCGCCCGGCGTCGCCCCCCTCGTCCGCTTCGTCCGCTTCGTCCGCTTCGTCCGCTTCGTCCAATCAGCCCTTCACGCCGTTCGAGGCGCAGGCGTCGCGGCGCTCCGGCGGCAGCGCCAACGTGCTGCTGTGGTGCCTCGTGGTGGTGCTCGCGTGCGGCGTCGGCGCGGGCGGCTTCGTGCTGAACCGCAAGATCGAGAAGCTCGATCAGCTCACGCTCGAACGCCAGAAGGCCGTGGACGCGGCCACCGCCGAGATCCGCAGCCGCTCCGATCAGGCGCTCGCCAACGCGCATCAGACCGACGGCCAGCTCTCGCAGCTCGCCGGCAAGCTGTCCGACGCGCAGGCGCAGCAGGAAGCGCTGCAGCAGCAGTATCAGGACCTGTCGCGCAACCGCGATGCCTGGCTGCTCGATCAGGTCGAGCAGACCCTGTCGGCCGCGAGCCAGCAACTGCAGCTGACCGGCAACACCCAGCTCGCGCTGGTGGCGCTGCAGAACGCCGACGCGCAGCTCGCCACCTCGCAGGGCGCGCAGGCGATCGCCGTGCGCAAGGCGCTCGCGCAGGACATCGACAAGCTGAAGGCCGCGCCGTCGGTGGACCTGACCGGCCTCGCGATCAAGCTCGACGACGCGATCGGCCACGTCGGCGCGCTGCCGCTGTCGGGCGAGGCCGCGATCGCGCCGGCCGAGGCCCGCGCCGCGCATCCGGGCGATGCCGCGAGCGAGGCGGCCGCGACCGGCCAGCCGCGCTGGAAGATCTGGTGGCACGACCTGAGCTCGGGCATCGGCGCGCAGCTCGCGAGCCTGGTGCAGGTGCGCCGCATCGATCACGCCGACGCGATGCTCAACACGCCCGAGCAGGGCTACTTCGTGCGCCAGAACGTGAAGCTGCGCCTGCTCAGCGCGCGCCTGTCGCTGCTCGCGCGCAACGAGCCGGCCATGAAGTCGGACCTGCACGCGGCACAGGCGGCGCTCGCGCGCTACTTCGACGCTTCATCGAAGGACGTGCGCACGGTCGAGGATCTGCTGAACCAGGTCGATGCCGCGTCGCTGTCGGTGGCGGTGCCGAACCTGAACACGAGCCTCTCCGCGGTCCAACAGTTCAAGAGCCGGGGTTGACGATGACGCTGCGAGGAATCCTCTGGCTGGCCGTGCTGTTCGCGATCGCCGTGGCGCTCGCGACGGTCGGCCGCTTCGACGGCGGGCAGGTGCTGATCGTCTATCCGCCGTATCGCGTGGACGTGTCGCTGAACCTGTTCGTGGTGTCGATCGTCGTGCTGTTCATCGTGATCTACGCGCTGCTGCGCATCGTGCGCAACATCTGGCGCATGCCGCAGCGGGTGGCCGCCTATCGTACGCGCATGCGTCGCGAGAAGGCCGCCGCCTCGCTGCGCGACGCGCTCGCCAATCTGTACGCGGGCCGCTTCTCGCGTGCCGAGAAGGCCGCGCGCGACGCGCTCGTGGTGGATGCGAACCAGAGCGCGGCGAGCCTGGTCGGTGCCGTGGCCGCGCATCGCATGCACGAATACGCACGCCGCGACGAGTGGCTCGCCAGGGTCGAGGCGAACGAGTGGCAGGAGGCGCGGCTGCTGGCCACCGCCGACATGCGCGCCGAGGCGCGCGACGCCGACGGCGCGCTGGCCGCGCTCGAGCAGATGCAGGCCTCGGGCGGCAAGCGCATCCATGCGCAGCAGGTCGCGCTGCGCGCCCAGCAGCAGCTGAAGAACTGGGCCGAGGTGCTGAAGCTGGCCAAGCTGCTGGAAAAGCGCGAGGCGCTGCATCCGGCCGCGGCGGTGCGCATGCGCCAGCAGGCCGCCGAGCATCTGCTGCGCGACCGTCGCCACGACGCCGACGCGCTGCTCGAGCTGTGGCAGTCGCTGTCCACGCTCGAGCGGCAGTCGCCGCGCCTGGCCGATCTGGCCGCCGAGCTGCTGGTGGCGCTCGAACGTCAGCCCGAGGCGCGTCGCATCGTCGAGGGCGCGCTCGCGCACAACTGGGATGCCCGCCTGTTGCGCCGCTATCCGGACACGGCCGGTAGCGACGCACTGCCGCTGATCCAGAAGGCGGAGGGCTGGAAGCGCGATCATCCGGACGACGCGGACCTGCTGGTCGCGCTGGGCCGGCTCTGCGAGAAGCAGCAGCTGTGGGGCAAGGCGCAGTCCTTCCTCGAATCGGCGCTGAAGCTGCCCGTCAACGAGGTGCTGAAGGTGCGGGCGCACCGCGAACTCGCACGGCTGTTCGAGCAGCTCGGCGACGCGGAGAAGGCGGCGCGCCACTATCGCGAGAGCGCGCTGGCGATGCACGTCGGCTGAAGCGCTCGCCGGTTGCGACCGGTGCGGTGCTGCAATGAAAATGGCTGCCCGCAGGCAGCCATTTTTCTTTCCGGCGCGCCGCGCCTCGCTCAGCGATTCACCAGCGCCTTCGGCACCGACAACGCCAGCAGCCCCCCCAGCACGAGGAACCCGGCCAGCATCACCATGCCCGCGCCGTTGTTGCCGGTGGCCTGCTTGAGCCAGCCCATCATGTAGGGGCTCAGGAAGCCGGCCAGGTTGCCGATCGAGTTGATCAGCGCGATGCCGGCCGCGGCCGCGGTGCCGCCGAGGAACGCGGTGGGCAGGCTCCAGAACAGCGGCAGCGTGGTGAGGATGCCGATCGTGCCGAGCGTGAGGCCGATCATGGCGAGCGCGGTGTCGTTGGCCCACATCACCGACAGCAGCAGGCCCACCGCGCCGAGCGCGGCGGGAATCGCGAGGTGCCAGCGGCGCTCGCGGCGGCGGTCGGCGCTGCGCGCGATCAGGATCATGCCCACCACGGCGGCCGCATACGGGATGGCCGAGAGCAGGCCGATCGTGAACGCGTCGGTCACGCCGGTGGACTTGATGATGGTGGGCAGCCAGAAGCCCACGCCGTACAGTCCCATCACGAACGAAAAATAGATCAGCGCCATCAGCCACACGCGCGGGCTCGCCATCACGCGCGCGATCGACGGATCCTCCTTCAGCGCCTCCTCGGCCTGCACGTTGCGCGTGAGCAGCGCCTTTTCCTCGTCGCTGAGCCAGGCGGCCCTGGCGATGCGGTCTTCCAGCCCGGCCAGCACCAGCAGGCCCACGATGATCGACGGAATGCCCTCCAGCAGGAACAACCACTGCCAGCCGGCCCAGCCGTTGGCGCCGTGAAAGTGCGTCAGGATGTAGCCCGACATCGGGCCACCCACCACGCCCGACAGCGCGATCGCGGTCATGAAGAAGGTGGTCATGCGCCCGCGCCGGTTGGCCGGGTACCAGTAGGTGAGGTACAGGATCACGCCGGGGAAGAAGCCGGCCTCGGCCACGCCGAGCAGGAAGCGCATCACGTAGAACATCGCGGGCGTGGTCACGAACATCATCGCGGCCGAGATCACCCCCCAGGTGATCATGATCCGCGCGATCCAGACGCGCGCGCCCACGCGGTGCAGGATGATGTTGCTCGGCACCTCGAACAGGAAGTAGCCGAAGAAGAAGATCCCGGCGCCGAGGCCGTAGACGGTGTCGGACAGGTTCAGGTCGGCCGCCATCTGCAGCTTGGCGAAGCCGACGTTCACGCGGTCGAGATAGGCGACCACGTAACAGAGCATCAGCAGCGGCGCGAGCCGCCAGGTGACCTTGCGATAGGTGGCCGTCTCGAACGCGGACGGCTGGCCGGGAAAGGCCGGTGCAGTACTAGCCATGGTGTCGTCTCCTGTGTCCTTGTTGTGTGCGGCGGGGGCGGTGCGTCGCGCGCCGCCCGTCCGCCTGCGTGCTGCCCTTGCTGCCTGCTTCGTGATGCGTCGCGACTCAGCCGTGCTTCAGCGCGACCGTCTTCAGCGTGGTGAAGCCGTACAGCGCCTCGAAGCCCTTCTCGCGACCGTGGCCCGAGCGGCCGCTGCCGCCGAACGGCAACTCCACGCCGCCGCCGGCGCCGTAGTTGTTGATGAACACCTGGCCGGCCCGCACGCGGCGCGCGAGCCGCATCTGGCGCGCGCCGTCGCGGGTCCACACGCCGGCCACGAGCCCGTAGGGGGTGCCGTTGGCGAGCGCCACGGCTTCCTCCTCGTCTTGAAAGCGCATCGCGGCCAGCACCGGCCCGAACACTTCCTCCTGCGCGAGCCGGTGCGTGCCCGGCACGTCGCGCAGCAGGGTGGGCGCCTGGTAGAAGCCGCTTTCGGGCGCCTCGGGCACCACCTCGCCGTGCGCGGCCATCGCGATGCCGTCGTGCTGCGCGTCGGACAGGAAATCCCACACGCGCTGCTGCTGCTTCGCATTGATCAGCGGCCCGCAGTCGAGATCCGCGCGGCCGGGGCCCACCCGCAGCGCCGAGAATGCCGTGGCGAGGCGGTCCAGCAATGGTTCGTACACGGTGCGCTCGATCAGCACGCGGCTGCCGGCCGAGCAGGTCTGCCCGCCGTTCTGCACGATCGCGGCCACCAGCACGGGCAGCGCGGCGTCGAGATCGGCGTCGGCGAACACGATCTGCGGGGACTTGCCGCCGAGCTCGAGGGTGACCGGTACGTGGCGCTCGGCGGCCGCCTGCGCGACCAGGCGGCCGGTGTCGGGCGAGCCGGTAAACGAGATGTGGTCGATGCCGGGATGCGCCGAGAGCGCGGCGCCGGCCTCGTGGCCGTAGCCGGTCACGAGGTTCAGCGCGCCGGGCGGCAGCCCGACCTCGGCGGCGAGCCCTGCCACGTGCAGCAGCGACAGGCAGGCGTCCTCGGCCGGCTTCACCACGCAGGCGTTGCCGGTGGCGAGCGCGGCGCCCACGCTGCGCCCGAAGATCTGCATCGGGTAGTTCCACGGCACGATGTGGCCCGTCACGCCGTGCGGCTCGCGCAGCGTCAGCACCGTGTAGCCGGCCTGATAGGGCAGGGTTTCGCCGTGCAGCTTGTCGGCGGCGCCGGCGTAGAACTCGAAGTAGCGCGCGAGCGCGGCGGCGTCGGCGCGCGCCTGCTTGAGCGGCTTGCCGGTGTCGCGGCATTCGAGCTGGGCGAGCGTTTCGTGTGCGTCGGCCACGCGCTGCGCGAGGCGGTACAGCAGCCGGCCGCGCTCGGCGGCGCTGGTGGCGCCCCAGGCGCCTTCGAAGGCACGCCGCGCGGCCTGCACGGCGGCGTCGATGTCGACGGCGGTGCCGCGTGCGAGGCGCGCGAACGGCGCGCCGTCGGACGGATCGATCACGGCGATCGTCTCGCCGTTGGCGGGCGCGATCCATTCGCCCGCGATGAAGTGCCTTGCGTCTCCCATCTCTTGCATGCCTGCTCCCGGCTCGTTGATGTCGATGCGTGATTCAGGTGCGACGGCCGATGCGGGGTGCCGCCGAATGCATGGCCGCATCGCTCGGCGAATCAGTTTGCACCCAAGTTCGTCCGAGCGCCATCGGGTGATTGGCTATAATGGCGGCTCCGCGCGGGGGCGGCCCGGTAGGCGCGCCCCGTCCCGATTTCCCTCCGTCACGCAGAGAGCGCTCATGAGCTTCAGCAATGTTCCGGCCGGCAAGGATCTGCCGCACGATTTCAACGTCATCATCGAAATTCCGGCGCAAAGCGATCCGGTCAAGTACGAAGCCGACAAGGATCTCGGCCTGCTCGTCGTCGATCGTTTCGTCGGCACCGGCATGCGCTACCCGGTCAACTACGGCTTCATCCCGCAGACGCTGTCGGGCGACGGCGATCCCGTCGACGTGCTCGTGATCACGCCGTTCCCGCTGCTGGCCGGCTCGGTGGTGCGCTCGCGCGCGCTGGGCATGCTGCAGATGACCGACGAGTCGGGCGTCGACGCGAAGCTGGTGGCCGTGCCGCACGACAAGGTGTGCCCGATGACGGCCAACATCAAGTCGCTGGACGATGTGCCCGAGTACCTGAAGGACCAGATCAAGCACTTCTTCGAGCAATACAAGGCCCTCGAGAAGGGCAAGTGGGTGAAGGTGGACGGCTGGGCCGGCATCGACGCCGCCCACAAGGAAATCACCGAAGGCGTGGCGAACGCGCAGAAGTAAGCGCTGTTTCGCGGCAGTCCTGAAGACCGCGCGTGCTCCGCAAGGGGCCGCGCGGTTTTTTGTTGGTCGCGTTATCGGGCGCGGCGCGCGGCGGCGGTGATGAAGGCCACGGGGAGCACGGGCAACGGGATCGCCTCGACGGTCGGCACCTCGGCCTCGACCGCCACCGGCCGCGCCGGCATGACCGAATCGAGCGTGCGCTGTCCGTTCGCCAGCGCGCGTTTCTGCACCGGCGTGAGCCGCTTGACCCAGTATTCGGCGCGCGAGGCGATCGAGCGGTCGGGCAGCGGGAACCACGCGAGCACCGCGCGTGGCTTGCGCGCCCGCGTGTAGCGCGCGCCGGTGCCGTTCGCGTGCTGCGCGAAGCGCGCCTCCACGTCGGTGGTGATGCCGGTGTAGAGGCTGCCGTCCTCGCACTCGATCAGGTACAGGAACCAGGAGGGGGCCTTCACCGCGTGCCGCCGTCCCTGAACGGGTTGTGCTCGCGCAGTTCGTCCACGTAGGCGTGGATCTGCCCGGTCTCGCGCTTGAGAAAGTCGCCCACCGCATCGGCGAAGGCCGGATGCGCGAGCCAGTGCGCCGAGTGCGTGACGGTGGGCAGGAAGCCGCGCGCGAGCTTGTGCTCGCCCTGCGCGCCGCCCTCGAATGCGCCCAGTCCCTCCTCGATGCAGAACTCCAGCAACTGGTAATAGGCGGTCTCGAAGTGCAGGCAGGGCACGTGCTCGAGTGCGCCCCAGTAGCGCCCGTACAGCGTGCCGCCGCCGGCCGCGCCGGGCTCGCGCCGATACACGGCCAGCGCGCTCGCGATCGGCTTGCCGTCGGCCTCGGCGATCACGAGCAGCAGGTTCTCGGGCATCGTCTCGCCGATCCGGCGGAAGAAGTCGAGGTTCAGATACGGGCTCGAATAATGCTCGCGGTAGGTTTGCCGATAGCAGCGCGAGAAGAAGCGCCAGTCGGCGTCGGTCGCATCCTCGCCGCGCACGCGCCGGAACGTGACGCCGGCCTCGGCCACCTTGCGCCGCTCGGCGCGGATGTTCTTGCGCTTCTTCTGCTCGAGCGTGGCGAGGAAATCGTCGAAGTGGCGATAGCCCTGATTGATCCAGTGGAACTGCACGCCCTCGCGCAGCATCATGCCCATCTCGGCGAGCAGCGCGGCCTCGTCGCCGGTGGGGAACAGCACGTGCAGCGAGGACACGTCGCTCTGCTCGGCCAGGGCCACCAGGGTGGCGGCGAGCTGGCGGCGCGCGCGATCGTTGGCGGCGATCAGGCGCGTGCCGTGCACGGGCGTGAAGGGCACCGCGCACAGCAGCTTCGGGTAATAGGGCACGCCGTTGCGCTGGTAGGCATCGGCCCAGGTCCAGTCGAACACGTACTCGCCGTAGGAATGCTGCTTCGCGTACACGGGCGTGGCGCCCACCAGCGCGCCGCTGGCCTCGTCGGTCAGCGTCAGGAAGTTCGGCGACCAGCCGGTCTCGCCGCTTGCGCAACCGGTGGCGTGCAGCGCGGCGAGGAATTCGTGGCGCAGGAACGGAGTGGGGTGAGCCTGCCGCGCGAGCAGCGCGTTCCACTCCTCGGCGTCCGTTTCGAGCGGAGACGTGAGGAGCCCCATGCGATAATCGATGCGTTCGTGTTTCAACCGTGTGAGATCCGTTTCGTTCGGCGCGCGCCTTGCCGCGCGGCGCCGGTGATGCGCCCGAGGGCGCTCGTCACGCGGCCCGCCGCGGCCGCGCAGATTCCGTCATGAAAACCCGTATCGCTCTCGCCCAACTCAACGTCACCGTCGGCGATTTCGCCGGTAACGTCGCCCGGATCGTCGAGGCCGCGCGCGCTGCGCACAAGGATGGTGCGCATCTGATGGTCGCGCCGGAGCTCGCGCTGTCGGGCTACCCGCCCGAGGATCTGCTGCTGCGGCCCGCGTTCTACGCGGCGGCGGCCGCGGCGCTGGCCGATCTGGCCGCGCAGCTCGCGCCGCTGGCCGGGCTCGCGGTGCTGGTGGGCCACCCGCTGCGCAGTGCTGGTGCCAGCGCCGATGGTAATGCAAACCGCTCGATCGGGCGCGGTGTCGATCCGGTCGACACCTGGAACGCGGCGTCGCTGATCGAGGGCGGCCAGGTGCGCGCCACCTATCGCAAGCAGGATCTGCCCAATACCGAGGTATTCGACGAGAAGCGCTATTTCGCGAGCGATCGCGAGCCGTGCGTGTTCGAGCTGAACGGCACGCGTTTCGGCGTGCTGATCTGCGAGGACGTCTGGCACGCGTCGGCCGCGCAGCTCGCGAAGGCCGCCGGCGCCGAGGTGCTGCTGGTGCCGAACGGGTCGCCGTTCCACATGAACAAGGAGGCGGTGCGCGTCGACATCGTGCGCGAGCGCGTGCGCGAGACCGGCCTGCCGATGGTGTACGTGAACCTGGTGGGCGGTCAGGACGAGCTCGTGTTCGACGGCGGCTCCTTCGTGCTGGACGGCACGGGCGAGCTGGTCGCGCGCATGGCGCAGTTCGAGGAAGGCCACGCGATCGTCGAGTTCGACGGCGCGCGGCCGGTCGCGGCCACCGCCGCGATCGCGCCGGTGCTGGCCACCGAGGCGCAGGTCTATCGGGCGCTGGTCACCGGCGTGCGCGACTACATCGGCAAGAACGGCTTCCCCGGCGCGCTGATCGGCCTGTCGGGCGGCGTGGATTCGGCGCTGGTGCTGGCCGTGGCCTGCGACGCGCTCGGCGCGCAGCGTGTGCGCGCGGTAATGATGCCGTCGCGCTACACGGCCGACATCTCCACCACCGACGCGGCCGAGATGGCGCGCCGGGTGGGCGTGCGTTACGACGAGATCGCGATCGCGCCGATGTTCGACGCGTTCCGCGCGTCGCTGGCCGGCGAATTCGCCGGCCGCGAGGAGGACGCGACCGAGGAGAACATCCAGGCGCGCATCCGCGGCACGCTGCTGATGGCGCTGTCGAACAAGTTCGGCTCGATCGTGCTGACCACCGGCAACAAGAGCGAGATGGCGGTCGGCTACTGCACGCTGTACGGCGACATGGCCGGCGGTTTCGCGGTGATCAAGGACATCGCCAAGACGCTCGTCTATCGCCTTTGCCATTACCGCAACGGCACGAGCGCATTCGGTGCGCGCGACGTGATCCCCGAGCGGATCCTCACGCGCGCGCCGTCGGCGGAGCTGCGCGAGAACCAGACCGACCAGGACAGCCTGCCGCCCTACGATGCGCTCGACGCGATCATGCGCATGTACATGGAAGAGGACCGGCCGCTGGCCGAGATCGTGGCGGCCGGCTATGCCGAGGCGGATGTACTCCGCGTCACGCGCCTCATCAAGATCAACGAGTACAAGCGGCGCCAGGCGCCGATCGGGATCCGCGTCACGCACCGCGCGTTCGGCCGCGACTGGCGCTACCCGATCACCTCGCGCTTTTCCGAACGCATCGATTGACCGTATCGACCGACGGCCTGCAACGCGTAGAATCCGCTCAAGCCGTCCCAATTATCCGGAGCATCATCATGAAACGCATTACCGCCATCATCAAACCGTTCAAGCTCGACGAAGTGCGCGAGGCGCTCGCCGACGTGGGCCTGACCGGCCTCACCGTCACGGAAGTGAAGGGCTTCGGCCGCCAGAAGGGCCATACCGAGCTGTATCGCGGCGCGGAATACGTGGTCGACTTCCTGCCGAAGATGAAGATCGAGGTGGTGGTGGCCGCCGATCAGGTCGACCAGGTGATCGACGCCGTGATCGGCGCGGCGCGCACCGGCAAGATCGGCGACGGCAAGATCTTCGTGTCCGACGTCGAGCGCGTGATCCGGATCCGCACCGGCGAGGAGAACGAAGCGGCCGTGTGAGTTCGAAGCGGCGCATCGCATGACGTGAAAACGGCCCGGATCTTCCGGGCCGTTTCCGTTTGCGCGCGGCGTTTTCCGCGCCCCAATAAAAAACGGTGCGATACCCGTTCGGGTACCGCACCGATACGCGCCTCTCGCAGCAGCGTGAAACTCGATGTCTTGCCTTGTCGCCTGATTCGTCTCGCGACGATCAGAACACGTGTTGGATGCCTGCGTACACGCCGGTCTGCGAACCACCCTTGACCGGGTTGCCGGTTGCCACCGCCGTGCCGGCGCCGTTCGCGTTCAGGCCGAAGTTGGCCGTCTTGCTGTTGCGCACCGTGGCTGCCTGGATGTCGAGCAGCGTGCGCTTCGACAGGTTGTACGAGCCGCCGATCGTGTAGATGTTCGCGTTGCCGCCACCGTTGTTGGCGTTCACGTGGTACACGGCCGCGATCAGCGCTGCCGCCGGCGTTGCCTGCCACGTCACGCCGCCCCAGATCTGCTGGGTCGTCGTGATGCCTGCGTTGACTGCCGGGCCGGCGCTGTTGGCGTGCGACGACTGGTATGCAGCCTGCAGCTTGAACTGGCCCAGGAACACGTTGGCGCCGGCGAAGTATTCACGCGAATTGTTGAACACGTCGTTGAACGTGCCGTTCGCGCTGCGCACTTCGTCGAACAGGCCGCGCAACTGGAACAGCGAGTTCGTGTAGGTGACCTGCAGGCCGTCCGAGCGGCCTTGTGCCGTCGTGCCGTCGCCGTTGAAGCTCGACGAGTTCGACAGCGAGTACTGACCGTACACGTCGAAGCCGTACAGGTTCGGCGATTGGTACGAAATGTTGTTGCTGGTCTTGTTCCAGTTACGACCGCGCACGAGCGATGCCGTGGACCAGTTCGACTGACCGAACGGATCGAAGTCCCACACGCCGTTGGCGATCGCGAGTTCGCGGCCGAGCAGCAGGGTACCGTAGGCGTCGTTCGAGATCCCGACCGTCGCGAAACGATCCCAGATCGTGCCGCTCGTGCCCATGTTGCCGTTCATCGTGTTGAACGCGCCTTCCAGGTGGAACAGGACCTTGTAGCCGCCGCCGATGTCTTCGGTGCCCTTGATGCCCCACAGGCTCGTGCCCCAGTCACCGCTTTCCGCGCGGACCGTGTGGCCGGCCTGGCCGCCATTCAGGTACTCGAGCCCGGCATCCAGGCGACCGTACAGCGTCACGCTGCTTTGCGCATGTGCCGCTACTCCGGCAGTCATCAGTGCTGCCGTGAGCAATGCTTTCTTCATCATCTCCTCCATACCCTGTCAAAAAGTCAACCCACCAACTGCGAAGATGTCGGATGCGTGCATGCATCCGATCACATGGGATAACCAGGGAGACCGCCTGCGACAGCCGGATAGGCACGCACATTCTCGAGCGGACTTGCCGTTTTGCAGGCCGTTTTGCCGATCGGGCAAAGCCGGTGTCTCCTGTTGTCATGGAGTCAAACTACATTCCACGACTTTCGTTTTGCTACTTTGGTTACTAATTTAGCAAAAATACACTTTTATGGCGACAAGAAATGTTGTTTGACTAACTGATGTCGCCAAATTGCCATAAACACCGGGGGGCGAGCTGCGAAACGCGTTTGAGGATTCATCGTAAAGCCTTGTCCGGCAAGGCTTTCACGGTTTTCTCGCGGGTGGGTCAAGGATTGCCACTATTGACGCCCGGTCGCGACGCATATCTCGAAAATCGGGCGAAATCGTTAGCGATCCGTAAAGATTTGCCACTGCCGGGATCGCCGGAAGCGCTCGTTTAGTTCGTTTTTCTAAACAAATGGGATGCGGCCCGATGTATCGTGCGATGTTTGCGCACGACTGGCAATCGGTATGTATGCGGAATGCGCGAAGCGCGGGGAGGGGCGGCGAAGCTGAGGGCGGGTGCGGCCGTCGCGCGGGGCCGGTGTGGCGTGGCGACGACGGCCAGAGGGGGCCTACTTGAGGCTGCCGGACAGGAACTGCTTCAGGCGCTCGCTGCGCGTGTTGCCGAACACCTCGGCCGGCGCGCCTTCTTCCTCCACGCGCCCCTGATGCAGGAACATCACGTGGTTCGACACGTTGCGCGCGAAGCCCATCTCGTGGGTGACCACCACCATCGTGCGGCCTTCCTCGGCCAGCTTCTGCATGACCTTCAGCACCTCGCCCACCAGCTCGGGGTCGAG
>JASLEG010000104.1 GCA_030151225.1 Burkholderia sp.
TGAACGGGCTGGTGCGCGACGCCGAAGGCCAGAATATGTCTAAGAGCAAGGGCAACACGCTGGACCCGTTCGACATCGTCGACGGCATCGACGTCGACACGCTCGTCGCGAAGCGCACGACCGGCCTGATGAACCCGAAGCAGGCAGCGACCATCGAGAAGAAGACGCGCAAGGAATTCCCGGACGGCATCCCGGCGTTCGGCACCGATGCGCTGCGCTTCACGATGGCGTCGATGGCGACGCTCGGCCGCAACGTCAACTTCGACCTCGCGCGCTGCGAAGGCTATCGCAACTTCTGCAACAAGCTGTGGAACGCCACGCGCTTCGTGCTGATGAACTGCGAGGGCCACGATTGCGGCCTGGCCAAGCCCGAGCCGTGCGGCGCCGGCGACTGCGGCCCCGGCGGCTACCTCGACTTCTCGGCGGCCGATCGCTGGATCGTGTCGCTGCTGCAGCGCGTGGAAGCCGACATCGCCAAGGGCTTCGACGACTACCGCTTCGACAACATCGCCAACAGCATCTACAAGTTCGTGTGGGACGAGTACTGCGACTGGTACGTCGAGCTGGCCAAGGTGCAGATCCAGAACGGCACGCCCGAGCAGCAGCGCGCCACGCGCCGCACCCTGCTGCGCGTGCTGGAAACGGTGCTGCGCCTCGCCCACCCGGTGATCCCGTTCATCACCGAGGCGCTGTGGCAGAAGGTGGCGCCGCTTGCCGGCCGCTACCCGGAGGGCAAGACCGACGGCGAGGCCTCGCTGATGGTGCAGGCCTACCCGATCGCCGATCTCGGCAAGCTCGACGAGGCGTCCGAGCAATGGGCGGCCGACCTGAAGGCCGTGGTCGACGCATGCCGCAACCTGCGCGGCGAGATGAACCTGTCGCCGGCCACGCGCGTGCCGCTGCTCGCCACCGGCGACGTGGCGCGCCTGACCACCTTCGCGCCCTACCTGAAGGCGCTGGCGCGCCTGTCGGAAGTCACGATCGTGGCCGACGAGGCCGCGCTCGACGCGCAGGCCGAAGGTGCGCCGATCGCGATCGTCGGTGCGAGCAAGCTGGCGCTGAAGGTCGAGGTGGACGTGAAGGCCGAGCGCGAACGCCTGTCGAAGGAAGTCGCGCGGCTCGACAACGAGATCCGCAAGTGCGAGGCGAAGCTCGGCAACGAGGCCTTCGTGGCCAAGGCGCCGCCCGCAGTGGTGGAACAGGAGCAGAGGCGGATCGCGGAATTCCGCGGCACGGTCGAGAAACTGACGGCCCAGCTGGCCCGCCTGCCGGCCTGATCGCCGGCCCGATGCAGGCCCGGGAACGGGCGTGCGCACCGGCGTAACAAAGGGTAAGCTCACTTGCACGGAACGTGCCAGCCCAATCAACATGGGCGTCACGGACGATTCAACCCAAGATTAAAAGGTCGATCACATGCTGAAAGTCACTAAGGCGGTATTCCCGGTTGCCGGTCTCGGCACCCGCTTTCTGCCGGCGACAAAGGCGAGCCCGAAGGAAATGCTGCCCGTCGTCGACAAGCCGTTGATCCAGTACGCCGTGGAAGAGGCGATCGCCGCCGGCATCACGGAGATGATCTTCGTGACCGGGCGCAGCAAGCGCGCGATCGAGGACCACTTCGACAAGTCGTACGAGGTCGAGGCCGAGCTCGAGGCACGCGGCAAGGAAAAGCTGCTCGACCTCGTGCGCAGCATCAAGCCGGCCAACGTCGACTGCTTCTACGTGCGTCAGCCCGAAGCGCTGGGCCTCGGCCACGCGGTGCTGTGCGCCGAGAAGCTGGTGGGCGACAACCCGTTCGCCGTGATCCTCGCGGACGACCTGCTCGACGGCAAGCCGCCGATCATGAAGCAGATGGTGGACACCTTCGACCACTATCACAGCTCCATCATCGGCGTGGAAGAGATCCCGCCGGCCGACACGCGCTCGTACGGCATCGTGGACGGCAAGGAGTGGGAAGACTCGATCATCAAGCTGGCCGGCATCGTCGAGAAGCCGGCGCCGGAAGATGCCCCGTCGAACCTCGGCGTGGTGGGCCGCTACATCCTGAAGCCGCGGATCTTCGAGCACCTGCGCTCGATCAAGCCCGGCGCGGGCGGCGAACTGCAGCTGACCGACGCGATCCAGGCCCTGCTGGCCGACGAACAGGTGCTCGCCTACAAGTACGAAGGCACGCGTTTCGACTGCGGCAGCAAGCTCGGCTACCTGAAGGCGACGGTGGAGTTCGCGCTGCGCCATCCGGAAGTGCGCGACGAATTCGAGCAGTATCTGCGCGAGCGCGGCACCAGCCAGTCGGTGTAAGGCTGCGGCGCGACACGCGCCATCGC
Organism: Burkholderia sp.; assembly: GCA_030151225.1. Classification (GTDB taxonomy): domain Bacteria; phylum Pseudomonadota; class Gammaproteobacteria; order Burkholderiales; family Burkholderiaceae; genus Burkholderia. The sequence goes on from JASLEG010000104.1 coordinate 2,322, forward strand.
GGTACACGAACCCCACGTTCGAAAGACGTGGGGTTTTTCCTTGGCGGCCGCGCCTACGGCGTGGACGGTTCTGCCGGCTCCACCGACACCACGCCCGGCTCGCCGCCGGCCGGATCGGGCCGCGTGGTCACCACGCGCCAGCCCTCTGCGGTGTCGAACGGCAGCCGCGCCAGCGCGCCGCGCACCAGCGCGGGCATGGCCGCCAGCGCATCGGGCTCGCGATCGCGCACGGCGGCCGTGACCTGATAGGCGGTGGCACCGGTGTGGCGATCGACGAAGCGCAGCGTCAGCAGGTGCCGGTACACGGTGCCGCCGAACGGCAGCGGAAACGGCGCGGAGCCGTCCACGCGCAGGCCCGGCGCGTCCGAGCACGGGCCGCTCGCGGGCGGGCACGGCGTGGCCAGCGCGAGCGCGGCCGGCTGGGTGGCATAGGCGATCGAGAGCCGGTAGCGCGCGCCGCCCGCCACCTCTTCGTGGAAACCGTCGCCCGCGAGCGCGTCGCGCACGCGGGCCTCGACGCGCGCGTAGGCGGCGCTGCCGTCCTGCGCGGCGGTGCGCGCGATCACGTAGCCGTGCCCGCGCGTGTCGAAGCCGGCCGGCTGCCCCGTCACGTTCACGCCGGTGCTCGGCGCCGCGCAGCCGCTCAGTCCCGCCAGCGCGGCCCAGGCCGCCAGCGCCGCGAGCGCCGTGGCGGCACCCGTCTCCCTTCTCGTCCTCATGTCCGTTCTCCCCGCGGTGCCGCCCAGCGGCCCCGTTGCTGCAGTCTTCGTCGTCGCCGTGCCGGCCGTCTCGTTCGCCGTCGCGCGGGCCACCCCGACATGGAGTGGCAATCGCGTGCCTGCGTTCCCGATGCCGCGCCGCGTGGCAGATCGCGGCGCGCGCGGCCTCACTCGAGCGGGTCGTCGAGCCGCGGCAGGCTGATCGCGATCGCGGTACCGCGCCCCACCACGCTGTCCACCGCGATGCTGCCACCGTGACGTGTCACCACGGTCTTCACGAAGGCCATGCCGAGCCCGGCGCCGGTGATCTCGGGCCGCTCGCTCGCGTGGAAGCGCCGGAAGCGCTCGAACAGGTGGCGCTGATCCTCGGGCGCGATGCCGTAACCCTGATCGCGGATCGTGCAGGTCACGCGCGCAGGCAGCCCGCTCACGGCGAACGAACAGCCGACCACGGTGCCGGCCGGGCTGTACTTCACCGCGTTGTTGAGCAGGTTCACGAGCGCGCGCGCCATCAGCGAGCGGTCCGCGCCGATCCAGTACGGCTCGCTGCCGGTCGCGGCCTCGATGCGGATCTGCTTGGCCTGCGCCTGGGGCCACACCTCGTCGCTCGCGTCCACCAGCAGGTCGGCGAAGTTCACCACGTCGATGCGGTAGATCTGCGATTCCGCGCGCGCGAGTTGCACGAACTCGTCGGCGAGCGTCAGCGCGCGCTGTGCGTGGCGCTCGATGCGACCGAACAGCTCGTGCAGCCCGGCGGGCACGTCGGCGCGCTGGCGCTCGATCTGCACCAGCGCGAGGATCGAGGTCTGCGGCGAGCGCATGTCGTGCGACAGCAGGTGCAGCGCCTCCTCGCGCTGGCGCTCGGCCGCGTGCAGCGCGGTGACGTCCACCAGCCCGGCGATCCAGCCGATCGCCCGACCGTGCGCGTTGGTGCACGGCGCATAGCGCAGCAGGTGATCGAGCCCGTCCGCGTCGCGCACCTCGAGGCCGCTCTCGAGCGGCGCCGAGGCCTCGCCGCGCACCGGATCGAGCGCGGCCGGCCAGCTCGCGCGCAGCGCCGGCTCGCGCTCCGGATGCGCCACGCTCTTCACGAAGTCCAGCGCACCGAGCGCGTCCTGCAGCGGCCGGCCTTCCGGCGCGTCGATGCGCACCCGCGCGCAGTAGCGCTTGGCCGCGTGGTTGGCGATCAGCACCGTGCCGTCCACGTCGGTCACGAAGATCGGCTCGGGCATGCTGTCGAGGCTGTCCCACACGAAGCGCTTCATGTCCTGCACGCGCTGCGCGGCCTGCGCCATCAGCGTCATCTGGCGCTCGAGCACGTCGCCGCCGAATTCGCCGGCCACGCGCTCGTGCTCCGCATCGCGGCGGGCCGCGTCGCGACGCATCTCGGGCAGCAGGTGCGGCTCCGAGGCGAGCCGTTCGAGCTCGCCGCGCAGGTAGCTCATCGTCATCTCGAGCCGCCGCCAGTTCCAGATCGGATACACCACGATCACGCCGAAGATGGCCGGCGCGGGGCTGATCCACAGCCGCGCGCCATAGAGCAGCGCGGCGCTGCCGGCCACCGTCAGCAGCGTGACCGAGAGCGCCAGCAACAGCGCGCGCAGCGGCGAGAACAGCAGGATGCCGGCCAGCAGCGCGGCCAGCGGCGGCAGCGAGGCGGCGAACAGCCAGCCGCGCGAGGCCGGCGAGATCGCGTGGCCGGTCAGCAGCATGTCGAGCACGCTCGCGTGCAGGTACACGCCGGGCAGCGGGCCGAAGCGGCCCGACACCGGGGTGGCGAAGCGGTCGTAGAGGCCCGCCGCGGTCACGCCCACCAGCACCACCTTGTCGTGCAGCGCCGCGGGCGGCACCTTGCCGGCCAGCACGTCGGCGAGCGAGTAGGCGGTGTAGTCGGGCGAGGCCGGGCCGAACGGGATCAGGTAGCGGCCCGGTTCGGGCAAGGCGGCGTGCGCGATCGGCACGGCCGGGGCGGCCGGGGCGGCCGGGGCGGCCGGGCTCGAGGCG
>JASLEG010000165.1 GCA_030151225.1 Burkholderia sp.
AGCGTGTCGACCGCGAGCCCGGCCGCGCCGCACAGCAGCCCGCACACCACGAACTGCTGGAACGCCAGCGCCAGCGGGTCGTGCCGCCGCACGAAATGGCCGACCGCGATCACATGCACGGCGATGATGACCGCGCCGGCCAATTGAAAGCCGTCGCCGTACATCACCGAGAAATGCTCGTCGACACTGAGGAAGTACAGGCCGATCGCGGCCAGCGTCGCGCCGAGCCAGGTGCCGAGGCCGGCGCGATGGCGCAGCGCCACGCCGATCAGCGGCACCAGCACCACGTACAGCGAACTGATGAAGCCGGCGTTGGCGACCTTCGTGTATTGCAGGCCGACCTGCTGCAGCGAGATCGACACGGCCAGCAGCGTGCCGAGCACGAGGCCCGGAATCAGCCCGGCGGGCCGTTGCGCGAGCGCGGCGAATTCGGCGCGCGCCGGGCGGCGCGCGAGCAGCAGCGGCACGAGCACCAGCGCGCCGAGCAGGAAGCGCAGGCCGGTGTAGAGGAACGGCCCGATCACGTCGAGGCTCAGGCGCTGGGCGACGAAGGCCGAGCCCCAGATCGCGGCGGCGGCGAGCATCAGCAGGTTGGCGCGCAGGTGCTGGCGGGAGGCGGAAATCATCGGGGCGGGCAAGGTGATGGCGCGGAAGCGGGATGAGGGACGAGGGATGAAGGCGGTCCGACAGCTTACGCCGAAGCGGCGAGGCTCGCGGTCAGCAGGCGCAGCGTGTCGGCCGAGGCCGCGTCGCGCACGCGGGAATAGAGCACCACCTGCGACATCGGCAGCGCGGGCAGGCCGAAGCGCGCGCCGACCTCGACGAGCGAGCGCGGCGCCACGCGACGCGCCAGCGGGCATACCGCGAGGCCGCCGGCCGCGGCGGCGGCCACCGCGGCCACGCCGCCGCCGATGAAGCGCTCGCGCCACGCGATGCCGGCGCGGTCGAGCACGCGCAGCGCCGCCGCACGCACCCCGCACGGCCCGGCCAGCACCGCGAGCGGCAGCGGTTCGCCCGCGCGTGGTGTCCAGTCCGGTGCCGCGAGCCATGCCAGCGCTTCGGTGAACAGCGGCACGGCATCGTCGCGCGGCGGATCCTCGCCCGGCTCGTGGCGCACCACGACCGCATCGAGCCGGCGCGCGTCGTACTGCGCGAGCAGGTTCGTCGACATCCCCACGTGCATCTCCAGCGACAGCGCCGGATCGTGGCGGCTCACGCGCGTGAGCAGCGCGGGCAGGTCGGGCACGGCCACGTGGTCGCTGATGCCGAGCACGAGCCGGCGCGGCTCGGCGCCGACCGTGCCGAGCGCGCGCTGATGGGCCTCCAGCAGCTCGCGCGCGGCCGGCAGGAAGGCTTCGCCGTCCGCGGACAGCTTCACCACGCGCGGCGTGCGCTCGAGCAGCGCGCGGGCCAGATGCGCCTCGAGCCGCTTCACCTTCAGGCTCACGGCCGATTGCGTGGTGCCGAGCACGTCGGCGGCGCGCGTGAAACTGGCCAGATCGGCCACCAGCACGAAGGCGCGAACGGCGTCGAGGTCGAGGGGGTTTCATTTCGAATGAAAATGGATGATATATGTGGTGATATCTGTTCATTATAGATGGGCGATTCTAGGATGAAGGCGTTCCCTTCATCGACACACAGGAGTCCGTCATGCCCTTCACCCGCATCTCGATCCGCGAAGGCCGGTCCGTGGAAGCGCGTCGCGCGCTGTCGGCCGGCGTGCACCGCGCGCTGCAGCGCGCGTTCAACGTGCCCGAGGACGACATCTTCATGGTCGTCACCCAGCACGGCGCCGACGATTTCATCTACGGCCGCCACTATCTCGGCATCGAGCGCAGCGACGAGCTCGTGATGATCCAGATCACCGTCAGCGACACGCGCAACCGCGAGCAGAAGCGCGAGCTGTACCGGTTGATCGTCGAGGCGCTCGGCGAGTCGCCGGGCGTGCGTCCGGAGGACGTGTTCATCAGCCTCGTGGAGGTGCAGCTCGACGACTGGTCGTTCGGGCTCGGCGTCGCGCAGTACGCGACCTGAGCGCGAGCCTGCCGTTTTCCCCGGCGTGCGCGGCGTCGCGCGCCGTGTACCATGTGCGACGATCGGCGGCCGCCGACGGCGCGCATGGGCGCGGCGGGCAGGCCGGCGCATGGAGGCTGCATGTCGTCGCGTGTCCTGGAAATCGTGTTGAGCCTGCCGCTGCCTGCCGGCGGCGTGACCACGTCGCGCCGGCGCGGCACGGCGCGTGCGGTGCGCGATTTCGGTGCCGAACTGGTGCGGGCCTGGCGGATCTGTCCGCCGGTCAGGATGAAGCGCGGGCACGAGCGGGTCGCCATCACGCCGCTCGCGCTGGCCGAGGCGATGCCCGAGATGACGCCGGGCTGGCGCGCCTGGCAGGAGGACGGCGAGGCAGGTGAGCGCGCGGTGGTGGCGCGCGCGAGCACGTTCGCGCCCGGCGTGACGATTCGCGATCGCTTCGACTGGCGGGTGCAGCCGGCCGCACCGGTCGCCGCCGTCGCTGGCGACGATCCGCGCGTCGCCGCGTTGCGGCAGGCGCTCGATGGCGGCGCGGTGCGCGGCTACGAGATCGTGGCGGGCGAGCCGATCGCGCGTGTTGTGCCCGCAACGGCTTCGGCACCGGCAAGCGCAACGGCGCCCGAGTCCTCTTCCACGGCAACTCACGACGCTGCTCGGGAATCGGAAGCATCCCCCCCGGCCCCGTTGCCGCTGCGCTTCGACTGCGAGCGCCGCCGCGGTCGCTGGCAGCGTGACGGCGGCGTGGCCGTCGAACTGACGCTCGACGATCTCGGCTGGACCAGCGCCACGGGCACCGGCCGCCGATGCGAGCTGCGCCTCGCCGTGACCGATCCCGGCGATGTGGCCGGCCGCGCGCTCGCGCTGCACGCGCTGTTCGACGCCGCGCGCGAGCTGAGCGGTGCCTGGCCCGCGTTCCTGAAGCCGGCCTCGCTCGTCGATCTGGCCTGCGCGGGCGTCCTGCCCGGCACCGAGGGTGGCCCGGCCCGCGCCGAGCCGGTCGCGCTCGGCGGCGCGCGCACGCAACGCGAGGCGCTGTTCGTGCTCGGCGCGAACGTGGCCGCGCAGTGGCTGGGCAACGACGCCGGCGTGCGCGACAGCGGCGACCCCGAATTCGTGCACCAGATGCGCATCGCGCTGCGCCGCCTGCGCACGCTGATGCGCCTGTTCCGCGATTTCGCCGACGACGGCTACCGCGAGGCATTCGCGGCCGATCTCGCGTGGTTCGGCGGCCAGCTCGGCGCGGTGCGCGACTGGGACGTCTGCACGAGCGAGACGCTGCCGGGGCTGCGCGATGCCGACACGGATCCGGCCGGCGCCGCCGGCTGGGAGGCCACGCTGGAGGCTGCCGCGCAACAGCGTGAACTCGCGCGTGGCGATCTGCGCCAGGCGGTGGCGTCCTCGCGCTACGCGCGGCTCGTGCTGGGCTGGGTGGAATGGCTGTGCCTGTTGTCGCTGCGCGGCGACGAGGGCGCCTCGCAGCAGCAGCGGCGCGCGCTGAAGCGGCACGTCACGAAGCGTATCGACAAGCTGTTCGGCCGCATCTACGGTGCGCCGAAGCTGACCTCGCTGGCGCCGGAGGCGCGCCACCGGGTGCGCATCGACGCGAAGCGTCTGCGCTATGCGCTCGAGTTCTTCGCCTCGATCGCCACGCGCAGCACGCGCGGCAAGCTGGTCAAGACGCTTTCACGCGTGCAGGGCACGCTCGGCGAGGCGAACGACGCCGAGGTCGCGCTGCGCCATCTCGAGCGCCTGTCGGCACCGCCCGAGCAGCTCGGCTTCGCGCGCGGCTACGGCGCGGCCGCGCAGCATTATGCGGCCATCGCGGCCGAGGTCGCGCTGCGCGAGCTGCGCCGGCCGAAGCTGCGCGATTGAGCGAATCGAGGAAGGGAAAGGGCGCGTGCCTCAGATCCGCCGCATCGCGGCCGGATCGAGCGTGGTGGACGCCGGCTTCGACGCCGGCCGATAGTTCGGATTGGCCTTCCAGCGCGCCCGCACGTAGGGCCGCTCGTGGCCCGACACCTTCAGCGCGAACGCCGTGACCCAGCGCTGCGACGGCACCGAAATGCCGTGCAGCGCGATCGTCACCACGGCGAGGCTCGCCACCACGGCCGGCACCGACCAGCGGTGCGGCTCGGCGCGCCAGGCGATCACGACGAACGACAGCGCCGCCACCGCCCCGACCACGCAGCCGGTGATCGCCTCCGACGGCGAATGCGCCGACAGCACCACGCGCGACAGCGACACCGCCGCGCCGAGCGTGAGCCCGCATGCGACACCGGCCATGCGCAGCGCCGGGTGCGCGCGCGTGAGCGCGATCATCATCGCGATCGGATAGACGGAGGTGGACAGCATCGAGTGGCCGCTGAAGCCGGTGAAATCCCAGGCGCGGATGCCGATGCCCCAGCCGAGAAAGGCCACCTTGGTGAGGCCGACCGCGGCCATCGCCACGCCGAGCACGGCGAGCCAGGTGAGCGCGAGGCGCGCCGAGAAGCCGAGCGCGAGCCAGATCGCCAGCGTGGCGGCGAGCGGCAAGGTGATGGCCGCGCTACCGAAATAGGTGATCCAGTTCCACAATTGAAGCGACAGGTGATACATCGAGGACGGCGGCTCAGTGAGACGGAAACGGGTCCGGGTTCGAGGTTCGCCGCGCCTGGCGCGACGGTCGATCGATCAGTATAACGGGGCCGCTGGCTCGCGGGGTCGCATGATCGGGCCCCCGGTAAAACGGCGGAAACAATGCTATTGTGCAATGCACAAATAACCACGGTGGCGTTTTCGTTGGCGCCCCGATTTCAACTGCGAGCCGATCGATGACCAAAAGTCTGACGAAGCTGTGGCTGGGCGGGATGAAGAAGATGATGCGCACGTCCACCACGCACCTGCCCACCGGCATGACGGGCCCGTCGTTCACCTCTGGGTTTGCCGCCCCGTTCGCCCCCGATGCCGCCCCGACCGACGCCGCGTCGCCTCAGGCCGAGCGCGAATCGCGCGTGCGCCCGCGCGCGGCGGCGTGGGCCGGCGGCGAGTGGACGCGTGGCGAGCATCCGTTGCCGTTCGTGATCGGACGCTTCGTGCAGCAGCTCGGTTATGCGCTCTACGTGCCACAGGGCCTGCACGACGGCGCGCCGCTCGTGGTCATGCTGCACGGCTGCAAGCAGGACGCCGACCAGTTCGCGCAGGGCACGCGCATGAACCTGCTGGCCGACCGCCACGGCTTCGCGGTGCTGTATCCCGAGCAGTCGCTGCAGGCGCACACGCACGGCTGCTGGCACTGGTACGACGATACCGAGCGCGGCGGCCGCGGCGAGGCACAGGCCGTCGTCGATCTCGTCGATGCGCTGGTTGGGGCGCGACATTTCGACGCGTCTCGCGTGTACGTGGCCGGGCTGTCGGCCGGCGCCGGGCTCGCCACGCTGCTCGCGCTGCATTTTCCCGAGCGCTTCGCGGCGGTCGCGCTGCATTCGGGGCCGGCCTTCGGCGACGCCCATTCGGGCATCACCGCGATGGACGTGATGCGGCGCGGCGTGCATCGCAACCCGGCCGAGATCGCCGATACCTACGCCGCGCCGGGCAGCTACCCGGGCATGCCGGCGCTGATCGTGCACGGCGACCGCGACGTGGTGGTGGCGCCGGCCAACGCCGATCAGCTCGCCGTCGAATTCCTGCGGCTCAACGGCCTGGCCGACGCCAGCGGCGCACCGCAGGGCGTCGAATCGATCGAAACCGATCTCGGCGATGCGCGGCTGATCGACTACCGGCGGCGCGATGGCGCGCCCGTGGTGCGAGTCTGCCACGTTGCGCAACTCGACCATGCCTGGGCGGGCGGCGACGAGGCCGTGCCGTTCCACGCGGCCGTCGGCCCCGATGCGAGCACGATGATCTGGGGCTTTTTCAGCGAACAGTGTCGGCAGGGTGCGACAAGTTGAAACAGCATTTTTGAAACGCTGGAGGCGGCTAGGGGTTTTCCCTATAATACGGGTTAATACCTAAGCGATAACCCTTGGATTTGGAGATCACGCCATGTACCTGCTGAGCCGCCTGTTCCTGTTCCTGACGAAATCTTCCGAGCAGATCGCGAAAGAGCACGCCGACGCCTACCTGGCCGACGCCTCCGATCTGTACGACCTCGAATTCCGCATCCGCAAGCTCGACCAGGAAGCCGCCACGCGCGCACCGGCCTGGATGGGCGCGCGCTGAGCGTTTCTTGCGTCCTGCAATGAGAAAGGCGTGACGGCCTCGCGGTCGTCACGCCTTGCGTTGCGCGCCGTCGGCGGCCCGGAACGTTCATCCTGCCGCGCCCGGAATCGCCGGGCGCATCGACGTTCGGGCAATCACGCCTCGACGATCACGATCCGCACCGGCACGTTGTTGCGCGTCGCGTTCGAGTACGGACACACCTCGTGTGCCTTGTCGACGAGCGCCTTTGCCGCGTCCGGCTCGAAGCCGGGCAGCGACACGCGCAGTTCCACGTCGAGCGCGAAACCTCCCTTGTCGTTCGGGCCGATACCCACTTGCCCCGTCACCGTCGTGTCGGCCGGCAACGCCTGCTTGGCCTGGCCGGCGATGAACTTCATCGCGCTCAGAAAACACGCCGAGTAGCCGGCCGCGAACAGCTGCTCCGGGTTCGTGCCCGCGCCGCCCGTGCCGCCGAGTTCGCGCGGCGCGTCGAGCTTCACGTCCAGCTTGCTGTCTTCCGAGACTGCCCGGCCATCGCGGCCGCCGGTGCTGGTCGCGCTCGTCTTGTAGAGGATGTTCATGGTGGACTCCTGTTCGTGTCGGTGAAGGGAAACTGGCCCGGTCAGGCTGCATTCGTTGGCCGCAGGATAAATATATCGAACAAATGATTAGTGCGCAAATCAATTTGCGGCATCGTCCGACCAGGGCGGGCGTCGTGCTTCGTCAGGCGTCGTCGTGAGCGGCCAGCGCGGCGCGCAGTTGCAGGAGATCCTGGTGGAGCTGGACGAGAAAATCGGGCGTCTGCCGCATCGCGCAGTAGAGGTCGGCCGGCACCGAGCGGGCCTCGGCGCGCAGCGCGCTGCCGCGTTCTGTCAGGCGCGCGTGCACCACGCGCTCGTCGCGGCTGCTGCGCACGCGCTCGACGTAGCCGAGCGCCTCCAGGCGCTTGAGCAGGGGCGTGACCGTGGCCGAATCGAGCTGCAGCCGCGCGGCGATGTCCTTGACCGCGAGCTCGTCGCTTTCCCACAGCACCAGCATCGCCAGATATTGCGGATAGGTCAGCGACAGCCGCTCGAGCAGCGGCTTGTACGCCTTTGTCATCGCGAGCGAGGTGGAGTACAGCGCGAAGCAGAGCTGCTCGTCGAGCGTGGTGGGGAAGGCGGGAAGGTCGGACATGATCGGCGGGCTCGCGTGTGGCGCACGAAAAATTCGCACACGAAGGATTGTGCGCCGATCGGGCGTGGATGGCGAGCGACGGCCGGTGGGCCGCGCTCGTCCGAGGGGGGGCTCAGCGTGCCGAGGGGGGCGACTCGCCGGGGCCGCCCGGCTCCTGCACGCCGAAACAGCCGCGGTAGGTGGCGTAGAACGAGCAGTACAGCGCCGCGGTGACCACGGCCGCCACCGGCAGCATCAGCGGTGCCGCGTACACGCCGGCCCCGAGCGCTTCCAGCAAGGCGGCCATCGTGAACGACGCGAAGATCATCACGGCGAACCACAGCAGCCCGTACACCGCGAACGCCCCGCGATTGCGCCAGCAGCTCACCACGCTGAAGAACATCGCCTTGACCGGCGGCACGTCGTGCCAGGCCGTCAGCACCGGCGCGAACCAGAACAGCATCGCGACCGGCACGTACAGCACCATGTAGATGAGCATCGCGTTGCGGGTGCCCGCCGTGATCAGCGTGGCGGGATCGAGATCGTCGGGCGCCGTGCCGAACAGCAGTTGCAGCAACATGCCGCCGTCGCCGAGCGCCGAGCACAGGAAGATCACGATGATCGCCAGCAGATACAGGCCGCCGAGCGTGAACAGCCGCTGCCGGGTCACGCTGCCGTAGGCGCGAAAGCCCTCGATCAGGATCGTCGGCAGCACCGGCCGGCCCGCCACCGCATCGCGGCACGCGGCCATGAAGCCGACGGCGAAGCCGGGCATGACCAGCAGCGGCAATGCCGTACCGATCACGGGCACCGCCGACAGCAGCAGGATCGCCAGCATGTAGGTCAGGAACAGCAGGAGGAACGCGATCGGATTGCGCCGGAACAGCCAGATGCCCTGGCGGAACCATACGTAGCCGGTCTTGGCGGGGACTTCGATCAGTTGCATGATTCGTGTCGCTCGGGGAGCGGTTGCGCGTGGGCGATGCGCTCGCGCAGGATCCGCTCGAAATGGCCCGGATCATGCGGCTTCAGCATCTCCGCGGCCCGGGGCAGGTGGAAATCGTACAGGCGCGATACCCAGAAGCGATAGGCGCCCGCGCGCAGCATGTCGGGCCAGCGGCGGCGCTCGTCCTCGCTGAACGGGCGCACGGTCTGGTAGGCGCGCAGCAGCGCCTCGGCACGGGTGGCGTCGAGCGCGCCGGTGGCGAGGTCCGAGCACCAGTCGTTGACGGTCACGGCCACGTCGAACAGCCATTTGTCGCAGCCGGCGAAATAGAAGTCGAAGAAGCCGCCGAGGCGCACCGTGTGGCCCGTGTCGGGCGCCGCGTGTGCGAACAGCACGTTGTCGCGGAACAGGTCGCAGTGGCACGGGCCTTCGGGCATCTGCGCGTAATCGTCGGAGCCGAAGAAGGCGGCCTGGTGCGCGAGCTCCTGCTCGAGCAGCGCGCGCTGCTCGCCGTCGATGAACGGCAGGATCGCCGGCACGTTCTCCTGCCACCACGGCAGGCTGCGCAGGTTGGGCTGGCGGTTCGCGTAGTCGCGGCCCGCGAGGTGCATGCGCGCGAGCATCTGTCCGACCTCGACGCAGTGCTCGACGCGGGGCGCGAGTTCGGCCGCGCCGTCGAGCTTGGTGACGATCGAGGCCGGCTTGCCGTGCAGCTCGCCGAACAGGGTGCCGTCGGCGCGCACGATCGGGTCGGGCACCGGCACGCCGTGGTGCGCGAGATGGCGCATCAGCTCGAGGTAGAACGGCAACTGGGTGGCCGTCAGCTTCTCGAAGATCGTCAGGACGTATTCGCCGCGCGTGGTCGTCAGGAAGAAATTGCTGTTCTCGATGCCCGACGCAATGCCGCGAAACGCGACGACTTCGCCGAGATCGTAGTGGCGCATCCATTGCGCGAGATCGGAATCGGATACTGCGGTGAAAACGGCCATGCAGGGAGCGTCGAACGGAGGTGGGCGGGCCGGCACGGGCCGGCGGCTGCGGAGGAGGGCGGGCGGAGCTGCCCGCCGGGGGCCGGCTGGGCCGGCGGGGGTGGATCAGTAGTGCAGGTTGATCGACGGCACGCGCGTGACCGGCACGTTGCCCTGATGCGGGCTCGGCGAGATGTCGGGCGTCGAGCTCATCTGGTAGCGCGTGCCGAAGTTCGAGCGCACGTCGATCTCGACGGGCTTGCCGCGGTCGCGGTATTCGGTCACTTCGGTGCCGCTGATGCTCTTGTCGTGAAAGCTCGGCGTACGCTTGATGTCGGCGAAGTCGACCTTCGAGCTGACTTCGGCGCCGGGACGGTTGATCTTGGTCAGGTCGGGCAGACCCGCGGCTTCGTCCTGCGCGGCACGTGCCCGGGCCTCTTCGCTCGGTTGCGAACCGTCGGCGAACGCGGGGCCGGCAAGGGCGACCGTCGCGAGCGCGGCGGCGAAAAGGAGCGGCTTCATGGGTTTCTCCAAATTAACCGCACGATTCTAGCAAAACCGGCGGCCGGCCGAGGGGGCGCGGGTGCCGCTGTGGCGGCGCAGCGTCGGCGCTGGCGCGCTGCAGCATGCGACATCGGCGCGCGCGGGCTTGCGTGATAATGTCGAACGCATCCCAAGAGGCCAACGACAATGAACAACGACATCCATCGCCAGCATCGTCCGCTCACGCCCGAGAGCCCGCCCGTCGAGGCCTTCGACGATCCCGCCGCCGCGGTCGCCCGCCTGTCCTCGATCTACGAAACCCATACCGCCTTCCTGCGCGACGCGTTCGCGCGCTATCGCCGCAACGAGGCGCTCGGCTCGCGGGTGCGGGCCTTCTATCCGTTCGTGCGGGTGCGCACCGAGGTCAACACCAACATCGATTCGCGCCGTTCGTACGGCTTCGTGGCCGGCCCCGGCGAATTCGAGACCAGCGTCACGCGCCCGGACCTGTTCGCGAGCTACTACCGCGAGCAGCTGCGTCTGCTGGCGAAGAACCACAGCGTGCAGATCGAGGTGGGCGTGTCGGACCAGCCGATTCCGATCCACTTCGCGTTCTCGGAAGGCATCCACCTCGAGGGCGATCTCGACCGCGACCGGCTGCTCGCGATGCGCGACGTGTTCGACGTGCCGAACCTCGCCAATCTCGACGACCGCATCGTGAACGGCACCTACGAGGTCGGCCCGGACGAGCCGCAGCCGCTCGCGCTGTTCACCGGCGCGCGCGTCGACTTCTCGCTGCACCGGCTGCGTCACTACACGGCCACGCTGCCCACGCATTTCCAGAACTACGTGCTGTACACGAACTACCAGTTCTACATCGACGAATTCGTGAAGCTCGGCCGCACGCTGATGTCGGCCAGCGACGATCCGGCGGTGCGCGAATACCGCAGCCAGTACACCGCCTTCGTCGAGCCTGGCGACGTGGTGACCTACAACGCCAATCTCGGCAGCGAGCCGGGCGAGGGCGCGCCGCCGCCGCGACTGCCGCAGATGCCGGCGTACCACCTGAAGCGCGCCGACGGCAGCGGCATCACGATGGTCAACATCGGCGTGGGGCCGTCGAACGCGAAGACGATCACCGACCACATCGCCGTGCTGCGTCCGCATGCCTGGGTGATGCTCGGCCACTGCGCCGGGCTGCGCAACACGCAGCGGCTCGGCGACTACGTGCTCGCGCACGGCTACGTGCGTGAGGATCACGTGCTCGACGACGACCTGCCGCTGTGGGTGCCGATTCCGGCGCTGGCCGAGGTGCAGGTGGCGCTCGAGCGCGCCGTGGCGCAGGTCACGCAGCTCGACGGCAGCGAGCTGAAGCGGGTGATGCGCACGGGCACCGTGGCGAGCGTGGACAACCGCAACTGGGAGCTGCGCGACCATCGCGAGCCGGTGCAGCGCCTGTCGCAGAGCCGTGCGATCGCGCTGGACATGGAGAGCGCCACGATCGCGGCGAACGGCTTCCGTTTCCGGGTGCCTTACGGCACGCTGCTGTGCGTGTCGGACAAGCCGCTGCACGGCGAGCTGAAGCTGCCGGGCATGGCCGACCAGTTCTATCGCGCGCAGGTGGATCAGCATCTGCAGATCGGGGTGCTGGCGATGGAGATTTTGCGCACGAATGGTTTGGCGAAGCTGCATTCGCGCAAGCTGCGGAGTTTCGCGGAGGTGGCGTTTCAGTAAGGGGCGCGGTCGCATTCGGGCGGTGGGGCTGCCACGAGTTTGGCGTGGCGTTTGGCGTGGCCGCTGCCCGATGCGGCTCAGTCTGTCGATCGAATCACCCGCGGCACCACGGCCGAATGCCCGGCGATCAGGCCGGCGAACAGGGCGAATCGCAGATTGTCCCGGCCTTCAGGTGTGCAGGTGTCGATGCCTGGCGCATCCCGCGAAAACCGACCACTCCAAAACACAACGGGGCGCCCGAATTGCTTCGGGCGCCCCGCATCACACGTCACTCGTGCCGGTGTGCACGTCATGCATGCATTAACGGCACTCGTTGTGGCCCCAGTGCCCCGGCGGGCAGTGCGGGCGGTCGTGGCGGTGGTGTTCCATCCACTCGCGACGTTCCCAGTAACGGTGGCCGTCGTAGTAGCGGTCGCCGTGCCAGCCGACCACCACCGGCGGGCCGCCGACGCTGATGTTGACTTGTGCGTTCGCGCCTGCCGACATGGCGATACCCGAAGCGGCGAGCAGTGTGGCGATCAGAATGCGTTTCATGGTCTTCTCCTCGAAAGGGTGAGTGGAGGTGTCCGTTGCGAGTCGCGAGGGGCTCGGCCCGTTTCGCGATGCCGCGTCGGTCACGGCACGAACCCAGTTTGGCGACAGGTCGCATTAATTGGCGTATGGATTTGTAACCTTGCGTTTAGCGATGGCGCCCCCAGTCGGGCCGGACCGGGGATCGGCTGATCTGGCCCGAACTTCGCTGATTGACGCGCCGAAAGCGACATTTCACCTGCTCTGCGGACCCCGGACGCGCATTACCGGCTGATACGGCTGGTTACGAATCGGGGAAAATGTTGCAGCGGCCGCTCCATGAAAACGTCGCGCGGCTCCGCTACGATGGCGCAGCATCGGGCGGCGCAACGCGCCGACGGGCGAAAACGTCGCCGCGCCGTATCCCGAAATCCACACACTATCTGACACTTATTTACGAAAGCCGAGGGTTTTCCCTTATCATCGATCCCGGTCCGCCGGACGTTGAACAGTCATACGGGCCGCCGATTTCCGGCCTTCATCCGTTTCGTCGACGAATCAGCAATGCAACGCCTTCCTCATCACCGCATCAGGCACGCCATCGCGGCGCGTCTGAGGAACCTCAACGTACTCGCCGGCAGCTGGTCGCGCCGGCGGCCGTTGTGGATGGTGTCGTTTTCCGTCAACGATGCGAGCCTCGCCGAGGGCATGCGCGCGGCCTGCGCGTCCACCGCGATGCTCGTGATCGGCAATCTGCTGCACGAACCCGATTTCGCCTGGGCGGCGATCGGCGCGTTCTGGACCTGCCTGGCCGACGCGGCCGGCTCGAACCGCACGCGCTTCGCGTCGATGGCGAGCTTCGCGGTGCTGTCGGTGATCGGCGGCGGCGTGACGGCGTTCGCGTCGGGCGTCGGCACGCTGGCGGCGCTGGCCGCCGTGCTGGTGTTCACCTCGCTCGGCGCGCTCGGGCGCATCTGGGGCGCGGCCACCGCGCAGGTCTCGATCCTGGCCGCCACCGCCTGCGTGGTGATGGCCGACCGGCCGATGCACGACCTGCGCGCGGGCTTCATGTTCCTGGCCGTGTACTTCGGCGGCTGCGTGTTCGCGATCGTGCTGAGCCTGACCGTATGGCGCATTCATCCGTTCGCGCAGGGCCGCGCGGCGGTGCGCGGCGTGTACGTGCGGCTGGCCGACATCGCGCTCGACGCGGCGCGGCTGCTGTCCGACACGGCCCAGGATCAGCGCGCCTGGGAAATGCACGCCTCGAAATACCGCTCGGACGCCCGCGCGACCATCGAGGCGGCGCGCCGCACGCTCGCGCGCATGCCGGTGGCCAAGACCGACCGGCGCGAATCCTATGCAAACCTGCTGATCGCGGTGGCCGACGGCGAGCGCTGGTTCGCGCATCTGATCGCGGTGGCCGGCGTGTGCCAGCGTGGTCGCCAGACGCTGCGCGATCCGGCGCGCGCGGCACGCGTGCTCGGCGGTATCGGCGAGCTGCTGCATCGCACCGGCGACGCGATCGACGAAGCGCCGTGGCATCGGCCCGATGCCCTGCAGCGACGCCTGCGCCGCTTCGCGCGCGGCCTCGACGCGGCGCTCGGCGAATCGATGACGATGGCGCTGCAGCTCGAACCCGATCCGGCCGATCTCACCCATGCGCCGCGTCGCCAGTTGTCGTGGACGCTGAGCCTGCGCGGCGTGCTTGCGCGCGCCTGGGTGACGTTCCGCGCCAATCTCTCGTGGAAGTCGATCGGCCTGCGGCATGCGGCGCGCGTGGCGGTGGCCACCACGCTCGGCTTCCTCGTGGTGCGCCTGCTCGGCGTGCCGTTCGGCTACTGGACCACGATGGCGACGCTGCTGATCCTGCAGCCGTCGATCGCGGGCACCTGGCCACGCAGCGTCGAGCGCGCGGCGGGCAGCATCGTGGGCGGGCTGCTGGCGGCCGCGATCGGGCTGGTCGTGCATTCGCCGATCGGCATCTCGCTGGTGGTGTTCCCGCTGGTGTGCGCGACGATGGCGCTACGCCCGGTCAGCTACAGCCTGTTCGTGCTGTTCCTCACGCCCACCTTCGTGCTGGTGGCCGACTTCGCCACGCCGGCCGCGAGCGAGCTGGCCTATGCGCTGACCCGGCTCGGCAACAACGTGCTCGGCTGCGTGATCGCGCTCGCGGCCACCTTCCTGCTGTGGCCCACGCGCGAGCAGATCGACATCCGCGGGCAACTGGCCGCGGCGATTTCGGCCAACCTGCGCTATCTCGTCGATGCGATCGAGGCGCCGGGGCGCGCCAATCGCGAGGCGGAACGGCTGCGTCGCGACGCCGGCCTCGCCAGCAACAACGCGGAGGAGGCGTTCAACCGGATTCGCCTCGAGCGGCTCGACGACACGCGCTTCGACACGGCCGCCTCGACCGTGCTCGGGCTGCTGCGCCGGATGGCCGGCACCGCGGCGCATCTGCGCCTGAGCGTGCACGGCCCGCGCATGGAGATCGATCTGGTGGAATGGGTGGCCGCCGCCAGCGACGACATCGAGGCGATGCTCGCGACGGGCCGCACGCCGCCGCGCCGCGAGCTGCCGCCGCGCGAGAAGCTGGCCCAGCTCGAAACCGATGCGGTGGGCCAGATCGCGCTGCTGCAGCGCCTGATCGACGATCTGCAGCACGACGGCCCGCTCGCGCGGCGCAACCTCGCGGCGGTGCGGCGCGCGAGCTGATCGAAACCGCAAGCACTGCGAATCGTCCGGACGATAAAAAAGCGACGCCTCGGGCGTCGCTTTTTCGTTGGGCCGGGTGCCGCCGGCGAGTTGCCTGCGACTTACAGATAGAACATGCGGTCGTCGTCGTGGCGATCGTCGCGCTCGTGTTGCTGGGCCTCTGCTTCGGGCGTCTCGGCGCCTTCTTCGCCGGTGTCCTCGTAGAACGCGAGCACCGCTTCGAGCACCTGGTCCGGATCGTCGATCACCTGCATCAGGTCCATGTCGTCCGGATTGATCAGACCCATCGGGATCAGCTGGTCGCGGAACCATTGCAGCAGGCCCTGCCAGAACTCGCTGCCCACCAGGATGATCGGCACCAGGCGCGACTTCTTGGTCTGGATCAGCGTGAGCACTTCCGAGAGCTCGTCGAGCGTGCCGAAGCCGCCCGGCATCACCACCACCGCGTCCGAATTCTTCACGAAGGTGACCTTGCGCGTGAAGAAGTGGCGGAAGCGCAGCGAGATGTCCTGGAAGTTGTTGCCCGATTGCTCGTGCGGCAACTCGATGTTGAGACCGACCGACGGCGCCTTGCCCGCGTGCGCGCCCTTGTTGGCCGCTTCCATGATGCCGGGGCCGCCGCCGGAGATCACGGCGAAGCCCGCGTCGGACAGTTTGCGCGCGATCTGCGCGGCGAGCTGATAGTGCGGCGACTCGGCCTTCAGGCGTGCGGAACCGTAGATGCTGACAGCCGGGCGGATCTCCGAGAGGTACTCGGTCGCCTCGATAAACTCTGCCATAATCGTGAACATCTGCCACGAAGCGCGGGCTTTCTTTGCTGTCGCGCGTTCTTGATCTGCCAGCGAACGCAAGCTCGGAATCACTTTTCTCTTATTCATAATGCCTGAAGAACAGAACCTGGAAGGTAAGACCCTGCTGTTGGTTGATGGTTCGAGCTATCTCTATCGGGCTTACCACGCCATGCCCGATTTGCGCGGGCCGGACGGTCAACCGACCGGTGCGCTGTACGGCATCATCAACATGCTGCGCCGCATGCGCAAGGAAGTTACAGCGGAGTATAGCGCGTGCGTGTTCGATGCGAAGGGCAAAACCTTCCGCGACGATCTCTATACCGAATACAAGGCGAATCGCCCGTCGATGCCGTCCGATCTCGCGCTGCAGATCGAGCCGATTCACGAGGCCGTGCGCGCGCTCGGCTGGCCGATCGTGGTCGTGGAAGGCGTGGAAGCCGATGACGTGATCGGCACGCTCGCGCTCCAGGCTACCGGGCAGGGTGTGAACACGGTGGTGTCCACTGGCGACAAGGACCTTGCGCAGCTCGTCAACGGCACTGTCACGCTGGTC
>JASLEG010000203.1 GCA_030151225.1 Burkholderia sp.
CAGCGGCGCGGCCGGCGCGAAACCGGGGCCGTGCCGCCAGATCTGGCCGCCGGGCCGCGGGTTGTCGTCGAGGATCGCCACGCGCGCGCCCGCTTCGGCGGCCGCGCGCGCCGCGGCGAGGCCGGCCGGCCCCGCGCCGACGATCACGATGTCGTAATGCGCATTCATGTTGCGGACGTCCAGGTCGTGGCGATCATCATGCCGTCGCGGCACAGGGTCTGGCAGGCGAGCACGTGCGCGCGGCCGTCGACCGACACGCGGCACTCCTGGCACACGCCCATGCCGCACAGCATGGTGCGCGGCGCGCCGCCGACCGAGGCGCGCGTGCCGCGCACGCCGAGCGCGATCGCCAGCGCCGCGGCCACCGTCGCGCCGTCCGGCACGCGGCAGGCGGCGCCGTCGATCGTCACGGCGATGGTTCCATCGCCGCGTGCGTCGAGGCGATGGGAAGCGAGCTCAGCCATGCGCGACCTCCCGCATCTCGCGCGCCGGCAGGTAGGGCGCCGGATCGATCGGCGGCGCCTCGCCCGCGAGTTGCGTGGCGATCAGTTCGGCCGTGGCCAGCGAGGTGGTGACGCCGAGCCCTTCGTGGCCCGCCGCCAGCCACTGCCCGGGGCAGCCCGGCACGGGGCCGATCAGCGGCAGCCCGTCGGTGCTCGCGGCGCGCAGGCCGGTCCAGGCGCGCAGGGCGTTCAGCTCCGCCAGCGCCGGCAGATAGCGGGTGGCGCGGGCCAGCATGCGCGCCAGCACGTCCATCTCGACGACCGGATCGGTGGTGCCGAACTGCCGCGACGAGCCGATCAGGATCTGGCCGGTCGGGCGCGGCTGTGCGTTGAACGCCACCGAGGTGCCCTGCGCGTGATGCGCGCTCTTGATGTAGCCGAGTTCGAGCAACTGATGCGTGACGGCGCCCGGATAGCGATCGGTGATCAGCAGATGGCCCTTCTTCGCCTTCAGCGCGACGCCGGGCACGAGCCGCGCCGCGTCGAGGCCGCTGGCCACGATCACCTGCGCGGCCGACCGCGTCTGCCCGTCCTCCAGCCGCACGCGCGTGCCGTCGAGCGCGGCCACGCGGGTGTGTTCGCGCACGCGGATCCACGCCGCGCCGCGCGAATGCCGCAGCAGCCATTCGGCCGCCGACGGCGCGTACACGATGCCGTCGCCTTCCACGTGGAGCCCGCCGGCCAGCCCCGCCGCGAGCATCGGCTCGCGCGCCTGCAGCTGCGCCGCGTCGATCACCTCGGCCGCGATGCCGGCCGCGAGGTAGCCGTCGCGCATGGTGCGCGCGGCCTCGAGTTCCTCGTCGTCGGCGGCCACCCACAGCGTGCCGCAGCGCACGTAGGCGTCGCGCTCGCGCAGCGCCGGCGCGAGCGCACGCCAGCGCGCGAGCGAATCGCGCGTCAGCGCGAGCTCGGCCGGCGTGTCGTTCATCACCACCAGATGGCCCATGCCCGCCGCAGTGGTGCCCGCGCCGATGCCGCCGGCGTCGATCACCTCCACGGCCATGCCGCGCGCGCCGAGCGCGGCCGCGCAGGCGGCGCCCACGATGCCGGCGCCGATCACGATCACGTCCGCCTGCGCCATCAGTCGAGCCGGATGCCGTTCGCGAACGGATCGCCGTGTTCGAAGCAGAGCCGCCCCTCGGCCATCACGTGCGCATGGCCCGTGACGGTCGGCACGATCGCGGGCTGGCCCTCGATCGGCTGCGCGTCGTGCACGTAGCGCACCTCGAACACGCTGCCGATCACGCTTTCCTGGCACCACACGGCCTGCTCGGCCAGCTTGCCGTCGGCGGCCAGGCACGCGGCCTTCGCGCAGGTGCCGGTGCCGCACGGCGAGCGGTCGTAGGCGTCGCCGGGGCACAGCACGAAGCTGCGGCTGTCGAGCCCCGCGCGCGACGGCGGCCCGAACAGCTCGACGTGATCGATCAGCGCGCCGTGCGCGCCGGTGACGCCGGCCGCGATCAGCGCGTCGCGCACCGCGCTCGAGAACGCCGTCAGCGCCTTCAGATGCGCGGGCGCCACGCTGCGGCGGTGCTGATCCTCGGCCACCAGGAAGAACCAGTTGCCGCCCCAGGCGACGTCGCCGGTCAGCGGCCCGTGGCCGGGCACGTCCACCGTCACGGCCTTGCGCAGGCGGTAGGCCGGCACGTTGCGCACCGACACCGAACGATCCTCGTGCAGCGTGGCCTCGACGATGCCCACCGGGGTTTCGATGCGATGCGTGCCGGGCCCGATGCGGCCGAGATGCGCGAGCGACACCACCAGCCCGATCGTGCCGTGGCCGCACATGCCGAGATAGCCGACGTTGTTGAAGAAGATCACGCCCGCCGCGCAGGACGGATCGGACGGCTCGCACAGCAGCGCGCCCACCACCACGTCCGAGCCGCGCGGCTCGGTCACCACGGCGGCGCGCCAGTCGTCGTGACGCGTGCGCAGGATCTCGAGCCGCTCGGCGAGCGGGCCGCGGCCGAGATCCGGGCCGCCGGACACCACGAGGCGGGTAGGCTCGCCGCCCGTGTGCGAATCGATGAAGTCGAGTGTTTTCATGCCGCTATCGTAGGAAGCCCACGCGCCACGAGTCTTGACGCCATTATGCGCACACGATGACGAAATCGGCATAGCCAGGGTTAGCGCGCATATGCCGATATCGTCACCGCGCGTGCGCCGAGCACGCAAGACGCTCCGATTTTCGCTACCTAGACTGCGCTGTCGTCGATCGAAACGTTCCGTCCCGCCCGGGCAGGCCTGTCGGGCTCGGCGCACGGAGCCGCAATCACGTTTCGCCGATTTCAGCACAGCAGCGCGCGCCCCCGGGCCCGCGCCGCCGCACTCGCCAACAGGCCGGCACGCAGGTGGCCGGCCACCGCAGCCAAAGGGGAAACGAAAGTGAAGGGGAAGATCTCGCAATTCGCGCTCGCCGCGACCGCCGCACTCGCCGCCGCGGCCACGCCGGCGCTGGCCGCCGACACCGTGAAGATCGGCTTCGCGGCGCCGCTCACGGGCACGCAGTCGAACTACGGCACCGACATGCAGAAGGGCGTGCAGCTCGCGATCGACGATTTCAATGCCACGAAGCCCGTGATCGGCGGCAAGCCGGTGACGTTCACGCTCGACTCGCAGGACGACCAGGCCGATCCGCGCACCGGCACCACGGTCGCGCAGCGCCTGATCGACGACGGCGTGGCCGGCATCATCGGCCACTTCAATTCGGGCACCAGCATCCCGGCCTCGGATCTGTACGAGCACGCCGGGCTGCCGCAGATCTCGATGGCCACCTCGCCGCAATACACGGCGCGCGGCTACAAGACCACCTTCCGCCTGCTCACCAGCGACGCGCAGGCCGGCCGCATCGTGGGCAGCTACGTGGTGAACACGCTGCACTACAAGCGCATCGCGATCATCGACGACCGCACCGCCTACGGCCAGGGCATCGCCGACGAGTTCGCGGCCTCGGTGCAGAAGGCCGGCGGCACGATCCTGAAGCGCGACTTCACGAACGACAAGGCGCTCGATTTCTCGGCGATCCTGACCAACCTGAAGGGCATGAACCCCGACGCGGTGTTCTACGGCGGCGGCGACGCGCAGTCCTCGCCGATGATCCGCAAGATGCGCCAGCTCGGCATCAAGGCCGCGTTCGTGACGGGCGAGATGTCGAAGTCGCCGACCTTCCTGAAGGTGGGCGGCGAGGCGGCCGAGGGCGCGATCGTCTACATGGGCGGCCTGCCGAAGGAGAAGATGCCGGGCTTCGGCGGCTTCGAGCAGCGCTACAAGGCGCGCTTCCACGAGGAGGTCGTGACCTACTCGCCGTACTCGTACGACGGCACGATCGCGCTGCTCACGGCCATGAAGAACGCCAACTCCACCGATCCGAAGGTGTACGGTCCGTTGGTGGGCAAGGTCCAGGTGAAGGGCGTGTCGGCCGCGACCATCGCCTACGACTCGAAGGGCGACCTGCGCGATGCGCCGGTCACGATCTACCGCGTCGATCACGGCGCGTTCAAGCCGGTGGACACGATCGCCGGCAACTGACGCGGCGCGGCCGGCTCCACGTTCCATCCAGGATGGGCGCATTCGCGGCGAATGCGCCCTTTTTGTTCTGCACGCCCGAGCGGCGGGCGCGCCGCCCGCTGTGCCGTTCCCGCAACGCCGCGCCGAGCCTGCGTCAATCCGCCCTGCCCGCATCCTGTAGAATCCAGCGACCCAGCCAGTCCGACGTCCCCGCGTGCCTCCGATCCGGTGTCACGCGGCCCGTGTCGCGCGCCGATCCGGCCCGCTGCCCGGGACGCCTTGCGACGCTGCGCAGCCCGCGCGCGCCGAGCTTCGAATACCGATCGCCCCGACCATGCATGCATACGAAACAGGCAGCGCGCCGAGCGCCGCCCAAGACCGCGCGCTCACGCGCAGCGACTACAAGACCCTGACGCTCGCCGCACTCGGCGGCGCGCTGGAGTTCTACGACTTCATCATCTTCGTGTTCTTCGCGCCGGCGATCGGGCAACTGTTCTTCCCGCACGACATTCCCGACTGGCTGCGCCAGCTGCAGACCTTCGGCATCTTCGCGGCCGGCTATCTGGCGCGCCCGCTCGGCGGCATCATCATGGCGCACTTCGGCGACCTGGTGGGCCGCAAGCGCATGTTCACGCTGAGCGTGCTGCTGATGTCGGTGCCGACGCTGCTGATGGGCCTGCTGCCGACCTTCGATTCGATCGGCATCCTCGCGCCGGTGCTGCTGCTGCTGTTCCGCGTGCTGCAGGGCGCGGCGGTGGGCGGCGAGGTGCCGGGCGCGTGGGTGTTCGTGTCGGAGCACGTGCCGTCGCGCCGCATCGGTTATGCGTGCGGCACGCTCACGGCGGGCCTGACGGCCGGCATCCTGCTGGGCTCGCTGGTGGCCGGCACCGTGAACCGCCACTACTCGCAGGCCGAGATCGCCGATTTCGCCTGGCGCGTGCCGTTCCTGCTGGGCGGCGTGTTCGGCCTGGTGTCGGTGTATCTGCGCCGCTGGCTGCACGAAACGCCGGTGTTCGCCGAGCTGCAGGCGCGCAAGGCGCTCGCCGCGGAGATTCCGCTGAAGGCCGTGCTGCGCGACCACGGCGTGGCCGTGATCGTGTCGATGCTGCTGACCTGGCTGCTGTCGGCCGCGATCGTGGTGGTGATCCTGATGACGCCGACGCTGCTGCAGAAGCAGCTGCACATCGCGCCGGCCACCGCCCTGTTCGCGAACACCGTGGCCACCGCCTGCCTGACGATCGGCTGCGTGGTGGCCGGCGCGCTGGCCGACCGCTTCGGTGCCAGGGCCGTGCTGATCGTGGGCTCGCTGCTGCTGGCCGCGTGCTTCTGCGCGCTGTTCGAGCGCGTGTCGGCCGACCCCTCGACGCTGGTGCCGCTGTACGCGGTGACGGGTTTCCTGGTGGGCACGGTGGGCGCGGTGCCGTCGGCCCTGGTGCGCAGCTTCCCCGCCGCGATCCGTTTCTCGGGCATCTCGTTCGCGTACAACGTGGCATATGCGATCTTCGGCGGGCTCTCGCCGGTGATCGTGTCGCTGATGATGAAGTCGAACCCGTTCGCGCCGACCGCCTACGTGGGCGCCGTGTGCGTGATCGGTGCGATCGCCGCGCTGTGCACGCGCCGCGCGAAGGAACACTGAGCACCGCGGGCCCGGCCCGCAACGATCCGCATCGACAGGAAGGGGCGCCGCGCGGCGCCCTTTTTCATTTCATGGCCGCGCCGCCGCGCACGAACGCGGCACGGCGTTGGTGCGCTCAGTGCGATTCAGCGCAGCACGCCGTAGGCCGGCTGGCGACGCATGCCGTCGATGCTCGCACCGCCGGCGCCGGTCACGAACAGCAGCAGGAAGCCGCCCGCGATCGCGACGTTCTTCCAGAAGTGGATCACCATGTCGTGTTGCACGACCGGATTGGTGGCGTCCCAGAAATCGTGGCCGATCAGCGCGGTCAGGACGGTGTAGACGGCCAGCAGCAGCGCGAGCGGCTTGACGCGATAGCCGACGATCAGCAGCAGCGCGCCGAGGCCCTCGATGGCCACCACGATCGGTGCCGACACCGGCGGAAACGGCACGCGCATGTGGTTCAGATAGGTGACGAATTCGCCGTAGCCCAGCAGTTTCATCACGCCGCCCCACAGAAACAGGGCAGCTATCAACAACCTCGCGATGAAGATCACGCCGGAATCGACGGGACGCGTCATATCTCTCTCCTTGTTGGTCTGGAGACACGGCCCGCACGGCACGCCGTATCTCGCAAATGCGCCAGAATAAGAAACTTTGGGGCCGCGATCCAAGCAAAAGGTTGTAGCAAAACTTTACACAGCGGCTCGCGGGCACATGATGAAGTCGGCGAAGAACGCGCGAAAAGCGCGGAGATCGCGAGGATTCGGCGCTGCATGACAGGAGCACGAAACATCTGTCGACGCGCGACGCGCCGCCTGAAGACGCGCCGCGAAGCAGGCTGCGCGCACGCGAACACGGCACGCAGCGCGGGCCAATCGGGGAAAGCACCGAGGTCCCGATCGAGGCGCGGCTAACGGCTCGGCGAGCGGGTGCACGAAGGCGAATCGTCAGCGTCGCCGCGATGAAACGGGCGCGAACCGAAGGATGCGCGGCACCACTCAGCACGCCGTTGCGGCACGCGCAGCGCCCCGTTTTCACGCCCCCGCGCGACACGCGACGCTGCTAGTCTGGCCTGCCCTGCTCCGGAAACTGCCCCCGCGACGATGCCCGCTCTCGCCACGAACCCCTTCGAAATCATCAAGCTCGGCGTGGGTGTGCTGACGCCGCTGTCGGTCACCGCGCTCGGCTGGCTGATCAGCCGTCGCATGAAACGACTCGAGCTCGTGCAATGGACCAACCAGAAGCTGATCGAGAAGCGCCTCGCGATCTACGACGTGATCGCGCCGCAGCTGAACGCGCTGCTGTGCTTCCACACCTGGGTCGGCTACTGGAAGGACATCTCGCCCGACGACGTGATCCGCATCAAGCGCGAGCTCGACCGGACGATGCACGTGTATCGCCATCTGTTCGACGACGCGCTCTATGACGCCTATCACGCGCTGATGCTCGCGCTGTTCGACACGCATTCGGGCGCCGGGCGCGACGCGCGGATCCGTTCGAGCGTGGCCGGCCCGAACGGCGACCGCTCGCTGCACGGCAGCTATGCGTGGCATCCGGCATGGGCCGAGCGCTTTTCCGCGAGCGCGCCCGAATCGCGCGACGAGATCCAGCGACGCTACCACGCGCTGATGGAGCGACTGCGCGGCGCGCTCGGCGCGAATCGCTGAGCAGCACGAAGCAATCGCGCGCGAGACACATGGCCCGGAAACGACGAACCCGCCGGATCCTGGCGGATCGCGGCGGGTTCGCGGGTCGAGACGGAAGGCGCGCTCCCGAGCCGATCGGCCTGATCGATCAGGTCACCGGCGCCGGGTTGAACAGCGTCAGCGCGTTCGCCAGTTTCCACTGCTCGGCCCAGGTCTTGCGCCCGCTCGCGACGTCGAGCATCAGCTGGAACATCTCCCAGCCCACGTCCTCGATCGTTTTCGCGCCGGTGGCGATGCTGCCGGCGTCCACGTCCATCAGGTCGTGCCAGCGGCGCGCCAGATCGCTGCGCGTGGCCACCTTGATCACCGGCACCTGCGCGAGGCCGTAAGGCGTGCCGCGGCCGGTGGTGAAGATGTGCAGGTTCATGCCGGCGGCGAGCTGCAGCGTGCCGCAGATGAAATCGCTGGCCGGCGTGGCCGTGTAGAGCAGCCCCTTCTTCGTGGCGCGCTCGCCCGGGCTCACCACGCCCGAGATCGCCGAGCTGCCCGACTTCACGATCGAGCCCATCGCCTTCTCCACGATGTTCGACAGGCCGCCCTTCTTGTTGCCCGGCGTGGTGTTGGCGCTGCGGTCCACCTGGCCACGCTGCAGATACGCGTCGTACCACGCCATCTCGCGGATGATCTCCTGCGCCACGGCCTCGTTCGCGGCGCGCGAGGTCAGCTGGGCCACGCCGTCGCGCACTTCGGTCACTTCCGAGAACATGATCGTGGCGCCGGCGCGCACCAGCAGGTCGGCCGCGAAGCCCACCGCCGGATTCGCCGTGAGGCCCGAGAACGCATCGCTGCCGCCACACTGCACGCCCACCACCAGTTCGGCGGCCGGCACCGTTTCGCGACGGCGCCGGTTCAGGCGCTCGAGATGCTGCTCGGCCATCTTCATGATCGAGTCGATCATCGACATGAAGCCGACGTGGGCCTGATCCTGCAGGCACACCACGCCGCCGTTGTCGGGCTTGTCGGCCGCGAGGGGAATCGCGCCGGCCGGCAGCAGGCGCTCGGGCTGCAGCTTCTCGCAGCCGAGGCTCACCACCATCACCTCGCCGCCGAAGTTCGGGTTCAGGCTGATGTTGCGCAGCGTGCGGATCGGGATCTCCGCGCCGGGCGCCTCGATGGCCACGCCGCAGCCGTAGGTGTGCTCGAGGCCCACCACGCCGTCCACGTTCGGGAAGCGCGGCAGCAATTCACTGCGGATGCGCTCCACCGCGAACTCCACCACGCCCGACACGCACTGCACGGTGGTGGTGATCGCGAGGATGTTGCGCGTGCCGACCGAGCCGTCCGCGTTGCGATAGCCCTCGAACGTATAGCCCTCGAGCGGCGCCTGCTCGGGCGCCTGCTTCGTGGCGAGCGGCAGGTTTTCCAGGCCCGGCGGCTCGGGCATGCGCAGCGTGCGCTCGTTCACCCAGCTGCCGCGCGGCAGATCCTTCGACGCGTAGCCAATCACCACGTTGTAGCGCAGCACCGGATCGCCGTCCTTCAGATCGACCAGCGCGACCTTGTGGCCTTGCGGCACGCCTTCGCACAGCGTCAGGCCGTCGGCGAACTGCGAGCCGGCCGGCAGGCCGCCGTCGTTGACCACGATCGCCACGTTGTCGTCCGGATGGACGCGGATGTACAGGGGGGACTGGGACATCGGGAGAAATCCTCGTTGCGGCATGCCATAAATTGACAGTCATCATACAACACACCCCGAAGCGATGCGATTCTGCGTAAACCCTGATGCTGAGAAGCCGCTTATACGGGTTCTCACGGGCTTTTCCACGCTTGCACGAGATCGAGCCGTGTTGTACGATGACATACAACACATTCGTTACTGAACGGTTTCGCTCACGCGTAAAGGACCTCTCGACATGACCACGCCGCAGGAACTCAAGAAGATCATCTCCGAAGGGCTGCTGTCCTTCCCCGTCACCGACTTCGACGCGCAAGGCAACTTTCGCGCCGACACCTTCATCGAGCGCCTCGAATGGCTCGCGCCGTACGGCGCCTC
>JASLEG010000286.1 GCA_030151225.1 Burkholderia sp.
GGCGCGTCCACCTTCTCCGCGCCGGACGCATCCGACGCGGCGGGCGGCGACCGCCGGGCCGCCGCCGCGCCGCTGATCGGCAGCAGCGGGAGGATCGTCGATCTCGGCGGCAAAACCGTCGCACAGGTGGTGGACCGCTACGCGGGCAAGGCACGCCGCGGCGATGCCGACGCGGCCTGGCGCGTGTACCTGGCCGAATCGCTGTGCGCGAACCCCGACGGGCCGCCGACCGACCCGAAGCTGTGCGCGGAGGTCGGGCCGGCCGACACCGCCGAGCGCCTCCGCTTCCTCGCGCAGGCCGCGCGCGCCGGACGCGGCGACGCGCGCATCGACTACTTCGTCGAAGGCCCGTTCGGCCAGGGCAGCGACGCGCTCGGCGGCAACCCGGACGACCCCGAAGTGACGCAGTGGAAGGACGCGGCCCGCACCCAGCTGCACGAGGCCGCGCAGGGCTGCGACCCGCTCGCGGCCGGCCTGCTGTCCACCGCCTACGGCAGCGGCACCTTCGGCGCGCAGGATCCGGCCACGGCGATCGGCTACGCGCTGCTCGCGGCGGCCGCCGGCAATGGCAAGTGGTCGCGCACGCGGCTCGAGGCCCGCTACGGCGCACAACTGTCGCCCGAGGCCTTCGCCGCCGCCTACGCGAGCGGCCAGCAACAGGCGAAGCTGGCCTGCCCCGACGCCCGGTGATCGATACCCGATTTCGTCCGATCTTCCGCAGATGCGGCATCCTGCGCGCCTCTGCGACGAAAAGACCCTTGCGAACGTCAATTACTTCAGTTTTTTACAACAATCTCGGTGAGCGTTTCCGCGCCCGTGCGGCGCCGCAAAAATCCATCAATCATCAATAAATTCAATAGCTTGATTATCTTCATACGGCATCGCGAGCGCGATTTTCGTCAATGTCTTCTTGAAGAACAGGTGGGGCATATCAGGGAAATCCATTATCATGGCGCCCGGAACTCATCAAACAACGATCGTGAACCCCGTCGCCTCTCTCGCAGCACCTGTCTCGCTGGACCTTCCGGGTCCCGGCCCCATCATCAAGATGCCCTACGTCCAGACGGGCGAAGGCGACATCGTCGTGTTCGTGCACGGCTCGCTGTGCGACTTCCGCTTCTGGCAGCCGCAGCTCTCGAGCCTCGCCACCCAGTTCTCCTGCATCGCCCCGAGCCTCACGCATTACTGGCCGGCCGCCGCATCGGACGAACTGCCGGTGTTCAGCTGGAGCACCCACGCCGATCAGCTCGGCGCGTTCGTGCGTCAGCTCGGCGTCGGTCCGGTGCACCTCGTGGGTCACTCGCGCGGCGGTTGCGTGGCGTTCCAGATGGCACTGCGCTTCCCCGAACTGGTGCGCACGCTCACGCTGTGCGATCCGGGCGGCGGCCTGTCGGGCGTCGAGAACACCGCGCCGCGCACGCTCTCGCTGGAGACCAAGCGCCTGCGCACGCGCGCCGTGTCGCTGATCGCGAGCGGCGACCTGGATGCCGGCCTCGAGCTGTTCGTGGATTCGGTCAGCCGCGCCGGCACCTGGCAGAAGAGCCCGCCGAGCTTCCGCACCATGGCCACCGACAACGCCCGCACGCTGTCGATGCAGCTGCGCGATCCGCTGCCCACCTTCACCGCCGACGTGGCCGGGCGCATCGCCTGCCCGACGCTCGTGATCGACGGCGAGAAGAGCCCCACGCCGTATCGCGACAACGTGGCCGCGCTGGCCGGCTGGATCCCGAACGCCACGCGCGTGACGATCGAAGGCGCCTCGCACGGCATGAACCTCGCGCGCCCCGGCGCGTTCAACCGCGCGCTCTCCACGTTCTTCCAGAACGCCTGATCCCGGTTCGCGCTCGAACACGGCCGGCCTTCGCGCCGGCCGTGTGCCTTTTGCGGCCGGATTCGATTCGTCGCGCGCACGGCGGCACGGCACGCTGAAATTCGCAGCGGTTCGTATTTGCATCTTCCGTGCTATCGCCCGCCATGCGCATCTTCGTCATCGAAGACGATCCCGACATCCTCGCGGCGCACCTGCAGCGCATCGACATGGGCATGGCCGTGAACCGCATCCGCAACGCGTATCTGAGCGGCCGCGACGTGGGCCGCGAGGACCGCTTCTTCCACGGGCCGCCCGACGGCGAGGCGTTTCCGGCCTGGCTGCGCGCGCTGCCACCCGCCTTCAGCAAGATCGAGCACGCGGGCCGCGAGTGGCACGCGATGGTGGACGATCGCGACGGCACGCGCTACCTGCGGCCGCGCGACTACACCGAATTCGAGCAGCGCCAGCGCCATTCGCACCGGGTGGCCGTGCTCGGCATGGCCGGCGCGCCGATCGTGGCCTTCGTGCTGGGCGGCGCCACCACGCGGCGCTTCGTGGCACCGCTGGTGCGGCTCGCCGCGCAGGTGGGCGAGCGCCCGGCGCTGCCGCCGCAGACGCGCCTCGTGCATGCCTATCCCGACAACGAGATCGGCCAGCTGGAGGGCGCCTTCGACGAGACCTACAACCGGCTGGAGGCGGCACTGCAGCGCGAGCGGCTATTCACGGCCGACGTGGGCCACGGTGTTCGCGCCGTTCGTGCAGGGCAGCGAGGCCGGCGCCGACAACCTCGGGCTGAGCCTGTCGCTGGTGCAGCGCATCTGTCAGCACCAGCACTGGCGCGTCACGCTCGATTCCGCGCCGGGGCACGGCTGCCGCTTCCGCATCGACCTGCGCGCGGGCGAGCCGACGCGGCACTTCTGAGCACGGCCGAGGCACGAATGCTCAAACGTCGGCCCACCGCCGCAAGAGGTTTTGATAGCTGCCCGCGAGCTGCAGCAGCGAGGCCTCGTCGGCGCCCTGCCCGGTGAGACGCTGGATCGCCACGTCCCTCTCGGGCGGCAGGCTGCTGCCGCGCATCCTCGCGCACCAGGCTCTCCGCCCGGAAGAACGACGCGTGCCTGGCGCGCTGCTCGCCGAGCCCGAGCACGGTGCGCGTGAGATCGCCGAGCCGCTCGTGACGAGCGGGCCGGTACCCGCATAGCCGGGCGAGGTGCCGCCCACGGTGTTGAAGCGCGCCGGCGCGAGCACCGTGGCGCGGTCGGTCTGCTCCCGGCGCGTGATGTTGCAGATGCGCACGTTGTCGTCGTGCTGGTGCAGGTAGTCGATCGTGATTCGTCACGGCGCGGCCACGTCCGATTCGATCGTGCCGGTGCCCTTGAACACCTCCACGCTCTCGGTACCGAAGGTGTCCATGCGGATCGCGAGGCCCGCGTCGCGGATGCCGTCCACCTTGAAGCGGTGCGTCAACGGTGGATCGGTGCGCCCGCGCGGGCACGGGCGCAAGGTGCTCAGATCACGAACAGCAGCCCCGCGAACACCGCGTACAGTCCGGCCACCCAGGTCAGCCGCCGACTGCTCACGCGCGCCGCGCGGAACACGAACTGCAGGTAGACGATCGCCACCGCCGTCATCACGGCCGCGAGGATCGACGGCGTGGCCAGCTGCCACGGCGTGAAGAACAGGCCGAAGGCCGTGGGGATCGTGGCCTGGATCATCATCGCGCCGCTGATGTTGGCGAGCGCGAGCCGCTCCTTGCCCTGACGCACCCAGATCACGGCGTTCATGATCTCGGGCAGCTCGGTGGCGATCGGGCTGAACAGCAGCGCCGTGAGCTGCGGGCTCAGGCCGAGCCACGGACCCACCGCCTCGATCTGGTTCACGAACAGGTGCGAGGCCGCGAAGATCACCACCAGCGCGCCCACCACCTGCAGCAGCACCCAGCCGAGCGCCGGATTGTCCGAGCGCGGACGCAGCATCAGCGGCTCGAGCTCGCCGTGCTCGGCACCGTCGCCCTCGGCCGTCAGTTCGCGCCAGCAGTAGAACGCGTAGGCGGCCAGGAACGCGATGCCGAGCAGCGGCTTGTACTGGAACACCACCAGGCCCACGCCGATCTTCACCACGAAGATCGCGAGGAACCACAGCTGGTCGCGACGCAGTTGCGCCGTGTTCGCGTCCACCTCGCGCGCGCGGCCCATGCGCCTGGCCACGGCCAGCAGCGCCACGCCCACCACGGCATAGGCCACGGTGCTCAGCGCCAGCGGGCCGCCGATCGCGGCGCCCACGCCGATCTCCTTGGCCGCCGGCGTGTTGCCGAAGGCCACGGCCACCAGCGTCACCACGCTCTCCGGCAACGCGGTGCCGAATGCGGCGAGGATCGTGCCGGTGGCGGTCTGGGTCAGTTTCAGCTTCTGGCCGAGCCATTCCACGCCGTTGACGAAGGTTTCGCAAGAAAAATAGATGATGCCGGCTGCGGCCAGCAGCAGGACGAACGTCAGGATCATCGCGGGCACCCCGCTGCTGCGGCGCGCACGAGACGTGCAGGGATGGTGCGAGAGGTATCGAGGGGCATCTGTTGTTATCTCCATCGGCCGGGCGCTGCAACCATGACGCAGCGTCCAGCCCGGCCGGGTGGAAGCAGCGTCATAGGTCTCGCCAGGCCGTGGCAACACGGCTGCCGTCGCCATGACCTTGTCGGGTCAAATATGTTGACGACGGCGCTTCGCCGGGGAGGCGAAGCAGACTACTCCCCTAAGACAGGCGCTATTCTAGCCGAGCTTCGCGACAACACCAATTTTTTGGCCTGGCCGCCGGGGCCGGCCCGCTCAATCGGGCAGGCGCACGCCCGAGATCGCCTCGCACACGGCCAGCAGCCGGTCCTGCTGCGCGGTGTCGTGCGCCGCCGCCGCGGCCTCGCGCTCCCGGCGATGGAAGAAGTAACGCGCCGTGACGCGCGCCTCGGCGTCGTCCGACACCGCGAGCCAGGCCTGGGTGCGATGGCCCTGATCGAGATCGTCGGGCGCGCCGGGGCCGCCCATCCTGGTCGGCACCCAGCCCGGCTCGAGCGCGTTCGACAGCACCTCGGGCCAGCGCCGCGCCACCGCGAACGCGAGCAGCACGTCGTGCAGCTTGCTCTCCGAATAGGCCTGCGTGCCGGCCCAGCGGCGGCGCGCCCAGCGCACGTCGTCGAGCGCCGGCGCCACGCCGCGATGCAGGCCCGAGCTCAGGTACACGAGCCGGCTCGGGCGCTGCATCAGCGCGGTCAGCACGTAGGGCGCGAGCACGTTGATCGCGAATACGTGCGGCAGGCCGTCGGCGGTGTCGATGCGCGGCTCCTGATAGCCGACCGCGACGTTGTGGATCACCGCGTCGAAGCGGCCGAGCGCGTTGGCCTGCCCGGCCAGATCGCGCATCGCGTCGAGCGTGGCCACGTCGCCGATCAGCACGGCCGCAGCGCCGGGGCAGCGCGCGCGGGCCTGTTCGGCGCGCGCCGCGTTGCGCGCATGCAGCACCACGTGGTGGCCTTGGCCGGCCAGCAGCTGGCCGGCCATCAGGCCGAGCCCGTCGGCGGAACCGGTGATGAAGATGCGGGACATGGTTCACTCCCTGGCGTGAAGACTGCAGGACGGGAAGGATCGGACTGCGCACTGCATACGACGCACAGCTTGCCGCAACCGGCGCGATGCCGCTCAGCGCGCGACGAGCGCCTTCAGCACCGCGGCCAGTTCCACCTCGCCCGTGCGGTGCTCGGTGCCATCGCGCTCGAAGTCGATCCAGCCTTCGTTGAAACCGTCCACCATGCGCATGCGCGGCAGCGGATGCTGCATGCCCTGCGCGCGGAACAGCGCCTCCCAGGTATCGCGCGGCACCGGCTCCATGCGTACCGCATGGCCGAGCGCCGCGGCGAAGCCGTCCGCGACGTCCCGCGCGCTGTAGCGACGCGGCCCCTCGAGCTCCACCACGCGCACGCCATCCCAGCGCTCGCGCAGCAGCGCGGCGGCGTGCGCGCCGATGTCGGCCGTGGCCACCATCGGAATCGCATGATCGAGGGGCTGCAGGAAGGACGGAATCACGCCGCCGCGCGCGGCCTCGACGTCCCACGCCGCGTTCTCCATGAACCAGGCCGCGCGCAGCAGGGCCACGGGCACGCCCGCCTCGCGCAGCATCGCCTCGGTCAGCCGCGAATTGTTGAGCAGGTTCGGTTCCTCGACCTGCGCGCCCACCGTCGACAGGAACACCACGCGGCCCGGTCGCGCCGCCGCGAGCGCGCGCGAGATCGCCGCGCAGTTCGCCACGGTGTCGGGGAAGCCCGGCGCGGGATCGTAGTTCGGCGGGGTCATCAGGAACACGCCAGCGGTGCCCGCGAACGCCTTCGTCAGCGCGTCGGCATCGCCCACCTCGGCGATCGCCACCTCGCAGCCGAGCGCGGCCCAGCGCGCGGCCTTCGCCGCATCGCGCACCACGGCGCGCACCGGTTGCCCCGCCGCGCGCAGCGCATGCGCCACCTCGCCACCCACCTTGCCGGTAATGCCAGTCACTGCGTACATTGCTCACTCCTTCGGATTGCAGAACGTTTCGATTCGACGTCGCGCGAGGAACGAGGCACGCGGTGCTCCGTGTCGGGCGACTCCGGAACGCAGTATGGAAGGCGGGGGCGCGGCGAGGAATGGCCGCGCGGTCAGGACATCGATGACGTCGCGTCATCAATCCGCGAGCACCAAACAGGAAGGGCGGTGCGAATCGTCGACTCGCACCGCCCTGCTGGCTGCCTGCATCGTGTTCAGCGCTGCGGCGGGG
This sequence comes from Burkholderia sp., assembly GCA_030151225.1. Classification (GTDB taxonomy): domain Bacteria; phylum Pseudomonadota; class Gammaproteobacteria; order Burkholderiales; family Burkholderiaceae; genus Burkholderia. The sequence continues at coordinate 6,605 of JASLEG010000286.1, forward strand.
GCTCCGCATCGGGCTGCACCGACGGCTCGGCCCGCGCGAACGCGGGCAGCGCCGCGGCGCGCTCGCAAATGCCCATCAGCGTGGGATACGCGTCGAGCGGCACCGCGAAGCGCCTGGCGTTCCACACCTGCGGCACGAGGCACAGATCGGCCAGCCCCGGCGTGTCGCCGAACACGAAGCGGCCCACGCGCGGCTCGGCCGCGAGGCGCTTCTCGAGCGAGGCGAAGCCCACGCCGATCCAGTGCGCGTACCACGCGGTCTTCTGCTCGTCGCTGATTCCGAGCGTGGTCTTGAGATACGCGAGCACGCGCAGGTTGTCGACCGGATGGATCTCGCAGGCGATCTGCAGCGCCACGGCGCGCACGTAGGCGCGATCGGCGGGCGTGGCCGGCAGGAGCGGCGGCTCGGGATGCAGCTCGTCGAGATACTCGACGATCGCGAGCGACTGCGTGAGCGGCGCGGCGTTCTGCGCATCGCCGTCCACCAAGGCCGGCACGAGCCCGTCGGGATTGACGGCGCGATAAGCGTCGCCGAGCTGCTCGCCGCCGCCGCGCACGAGGTGCACGGGCACCTGCGTGTAGTCGAGCCCCTTGAGGTTCAGCGCGATCCGCACCCGGTACGAGGCCGAGCTGCGGAAGTAGGAGTACAGCGTGAGCGCGCTCATCTCAGCCTTCCTGGCCGGGCACGCCGCCCAGCGCCGGCGCGATCGTGCCGACGCAGGGCCCGAAGCCGATCCGGTAGCCGTCGCCCTGGCAATGGCCCGCCAGCGTGAGCGTGTCGCCGTCCTCGATGAAGGTGCGCGTGCCGCCGCCCGCCAGCGAGATCGGCTCCTTGCCGCCCCAGGTCAGCTCCAGCAGGCTGCCGAACGAATCCTTGGTGGGCCCGCTGATGGTACCCGAGCCCATCAGGTCGCCCACCCGCGTGTTGCAGCCCGACACGGTGTGATGCGCGAGCTGCTGCGCCATGGTCCAGTACATGTGGCGGAAGTTGGTGCGCGCGATGGTGGTGGGCTCGGCCGCGCCCTCGGGCTGCAGCAGCACCTCGAGCTTCAGGTCGAACGCGTGCTCGCCGGCATGACGCAGATACGGCAGCGGCTGCGGCTCCTGTCTCGGTTGCGCGACGCGGAACGGCTCCAGCGCGTCGAGCGTGACGATCCACGGCGAGATCGTGGTGGCGAAGGTCTTGGCATTGAACGGCCCGAGCGGCACGTATTCCCATTGCTGAATGTCGCGCGCGCTCCAGTCGTTCAGCAGCACCATGCCGAAGATGTGCTGCTCGGCGGTCTCGCAGGCGACCGGCTCGCCGAGCGCGTTGCCGCGCCCGATCACGAAGCCGGTCTCGAGCTCGATGTCTAGCCGGCGGCAGGCGCCGAACACCGGGCGCTCCTGATCGGGCAGCTTGAGCTGGCCGAGCGGGCGGCGCACCGGCGTGCCGCTGACCACCACCGACGACGCGCGGCCGTTGTAGCCGATCGGCATCTCGGTCCAGTTCGGCAGCAGCGCATTCTTCGGATCGCGAAACATCATGCCGACGTTGGTCGCGTGTTCCTTCGACGAATAGAAATCGGTGTAGCCGGGAATCTCCACCGGCAGGTGCAGCGTCGCGTCGGCCTGCGCCACCAGCACGCGCTCGCGCAGCGCGGCGTCGTCGCGCAGCTGGGCGTTGTCGCGCTCGAACAGCGCGCTGAGCTGCACGCGCACGGCGCGCCACGCGTCGCGCCCCAGCGCGATGAAGGCGTTCAGCGTGGGGGTGTCGAACACCGTGTGCGCATCCACGCCCGGCACCGCGAGCAGGCCGGCCTCGGCCAGCGCGGTCAGGTCGACGATCGCGTCGCCGAGCGCCACGCCGGCGCGCGGCGCGGCCGTGTTCGCCGTGCTGAAGATACCGAACGGCAGGTTCTGGATCGGGAAGTCGCTGTCGGCGCGGTTCGCCGAGTCGAGCCAGCTGCGCAGCGCCGGCGCGAGCGTGTCGCTGAGGTCGGTGACGGCGGTCATCGTTGCTCCGGATTGAAGTGTTTCGTGAGGTCCTGCCAGCAGCGATAGTAGTTCGCCTGCAGTTGCGAGGTGTCGAGCGCGAAGCGGGTCGGGCGGATCAGCGTGCGCGTCTCGAACATGAAGGCCATGGTGTCGGCCACCTTGTGCGGCGTGGACGTGTCCGAGGCCGAGGCCTTCTCGAAGGTGCCCGAATCGGGCCCGTGGCCCGACATGCAGTTGTGCAGGCTCGCGCCGCCCGGCACGAAACCGTCGCCCGATTTCGCGTCGTACGCGCCGTGCACGAGGCCCATGAATTCGCTGGCCACGTTGCGGTGGAACCAGGGCGGACGGAACGTGTCCTCGGCCGCGAGCCAGCGCGGCGGGAAGATCACGAAGTCGATCGTGTCGACGCCCGGCGTGTCGCTGGGCGACTGCAGCACCAGGAAGATCGACGGATCGGGGTGATCGAAGCTGATCGAGCCGATCGTGTTGAAGTGGCGCAGGTCGTAGCGATACGGCGCGAAGTTGCCGTGCCAGGCCACCACGTCGAGCGGCGAGTGGCCGATCTTCGCGCGCCACAGCGCGCCGTTGAGCTTGGCCACCAGTTCGAAATCGCCCTCGCGGTCCTCGTAGGCCGCCCGCGGCGTCTCGAAGTCGCGCGGGTTGGCCAGGCCGTTCGAGCCGATCGGACCGAGGTCGGGCAGTTGCAGCGCCTGGCCGAAGTTCTCGCACACGTAGCCGCGCGCGTCGCCATCGGGCAGCGCCACGGTGAAGCGCACGCCGCGCGGGATCACCGCGATCTGCTGCGGCGCCACGTCGAGGCGACCGAGCTCGGTGGCGATGAACAGGCGCCCCTGCTGCGGCACGATCAGCAGCTCGCCGTCGGCGCTGTAGAAGAAGCGATCCTGCATCGAGCGGTTGGCCGCGTACACGTGGATCGCGCAACCGTTCATGGCGGCGGCCGAGCCGTTGCCGGCCATCGTCACCAGGCCGTCGACGAAATCGGTCGGCTCGCTCGGGATCGGCAGCGGATCCCAGCGCAGCTGGTTCGGCGGCGTGGGCGGCACGTCGGCGGAATCCGCCGCGAATTCGGCCACCAGCGGCCGTGCACGCGCCATCGGCTCGAACGGCTGATGCACGGCGGCCGGACGGATCCGGTACAGCCAGCTGCGGCGGTTGTGGGCGCGCGGCGCGGTGAACGCGGTACCCGACAACTGCTCCGCGTACAGGCCGTACGGTGCGCGCTGCGGCGAATTCTGCGCTGCGGGCAGCGCGCCGGGCAGTGCCTCGGTCGCGAAGTGATTCGCGAAGCCGCACTGATAACCGGTGTCGCCCGGTCGGCTCAGGTCAAAGCTCATGCTCGATCTCCAGTCGAACGAGGCGAGCGGCGGCGATACCGTTCACCTCGGCAATTTTTTTCGCATTGTATAACTCGTTCCTTATACGTGAATTTAGGTTTACCCGTAGATGCGCCCGGATCGGCTCGCGAACGCGCGCCCCAAATGCAGACGGCGGAGCACGAAGGCTCCGCCGCTGGGCAGGTCGGGAATCGGAAATCGGGGGCCGGCGGGGGCCGGCGCGCGCTCAGGTCCGCTCGGACACGTCGAGGCGCTGGGTCGGCTGGGCGGCGACGGCCACGCTCAGCGAGCGCGGCACGGGGGCCTGAGCGGAGGCGGACTGAGCCGGTGCGAGCGCCGACAACATGGGCGGCAGGCTCGGCACGCCGGCCGGCTGCACACCGAACACGCGCGCCGGCTGCCGCGCCTCGGCCGGCGCGGGCACATCGACCACAACCACCTCGAGCTCGGTGCGCGCCGCGCGGCTCGACGGCGAATCGATCAGCACGCGCTCCCAGTCCACCTTCTCGGCCGAGCGCATCTTGCGCAGCAGCAGCGCGTGCATGTCGCCCCAGGCGCCGGCCTGCTGCCAGTCGCGCAGGCGCCGCCAGCAGCTCATGCCCGAGCCGAAGCCCAGATCCTGCGGCAGCTGCCCCCACGGAATGCCGGTTTCGAGCACGTACAGGATGCCCGACATCACCGCGCGGTCCTCGAGCGGCTTGCGGCCCGGATAACGGGTGCGGCGCGGCTTGGCCGGCGGAATCAGGGGCTGGAGCAGCGACCACAGCTCGTTGTCGAGAATCGGCATCGCTTGGTTCATCTCTTCCTCGTCTCGGAATGGCTTGGGGATGCGAACATCGGGCCGGCAGCCTGCGGGAGAGCGGTGCGTCGGGCCCGGACGCTTCGCCACATGGGCGAATCCGGCATTGACGAACCACACGATCGAATGCCGTTTCTTCGAGCTTATTAAAACGATACCGAGCGCCGTTGTCTGTCCTGTAAATCCTGTCCAGAGCGCAGATCGTCGCGGCGAGAGGGCGCCGGCGCGCTGTGAGAAAATGCCCGCACCCGAGCCCGGAGCCCACATGGCATCCCAGATCCCCGCCCTGACAGACCCGAACGACGCCGATTGCGCGCGCGAACCGATCCACATTCCCGGTGGCATCCAGCCGCACGGCTTCCTGTTGTCGATCGACGACGACGGCCGCGTGCTGCAGGCCAGCGAGAACGCGGTGCAGATCGTGGGCGGCACGCCCGACGCGCTGCCGGGCCGCACGCTCGCGTGTTTCGTCGGCGAGAAATGGGCGGCCATCGTGATCGCCGCGCTGCGCGAGCACGATCCGAACGGGCTGCCGCTGTACGTCGGCTCGATGGACGATCCGCGCGCGGCGAGCGAGCGCACCTCGCCGTTCGCGATCGTGGTGCACCGCCACGACGGCGTGGCGATCGTCGAGCTGGAGCCGGCGCGCGGCACGGTGGACGTGTTCTCGTCGATGTACCCGCTGGTGCGCACCTTCATCAACCGGCTGCAGGAGGCGGAGACCACCGCCGGCCTGGCCGACCTGGCGGCCGAGGAAGTGCAGCGCATCACCGGCTACGGCCGCACGCTCGTCTACAACTTCGACGAGACCGGCTGCGGCCACGTGATCGCCGAACGCGTCGAACCCGGCTACACGTCCTATGCCGATCAGCACTTCCCTGCCGCCGATATTCCGTCGCAGGCCCGCGCGCTGTATGTGCGCAACCGCATCCGCCTGATCGCCGACGCCGACTACGAACGCGTGCCGCTGGTGCCGCCGCTGCACCCGGCAACCGGTCGCACCACCGACCTGACCTACGCCTCGCTGCGCAGCGTCTCGCCCGTGCACGTGCAGTACATGAAGAACATGCGCACCTACTCGTCGATGTCGATGTCGATCGTGGTGCGCGGCAAGCTGTGGGGCCTGATCTCCTGCCATCACGACAGCGCGCGCGTGCCGCCGTTCGAGGTGCGCACCGCCTGCGAGCACATCGCGCAGGTGCTGTCGCTGCAGATCGAGGCCAAGGAGGATCATGCGGAAGCCGCGCTGCGGCTCGACCTGCGCCACCGGCTCGCGCGCCTGCTGGCCTCGATGGCCGATACCGAGAGCTTCGTGGACGCGCTGGCGGAGGATCCGCACGACCTGCTCGGGCTCACCCATTCGGCCGGCGCCGCCATCGTGTTCGAGGGCCGCGTGCTGCTGGCCGGCATCACGCCGCCCGAGGCGCAGGTGAGCCTGCTCGTGAAGTGGCTCGACACCCAGATCGACGAGGTGTTCTGGACCGACAACCTCGCGCGCGACGTGCCCGTGATCGCGCCGAACCCCGACTATTCGGGCGCGCTGGCGGTGTCGATCTCGCGACTGTTCCGCAACTACGTCGTGTGGTTCCGGCCCGAGGTGGTGAAGACCATCAAGTGGGCCGGCGATCCGCGCGAGAAGCTCGCGCCGATGGCCGACTCGCTGTCGCCGCGCAAGAGCTTCGACGTGTGGACCGACACCGTGCGCGGCTTCTCGCCGCCGTGGCGCCCGGCCGAGCGCGAGATCGCGCTCGAATTCCGCACCGCGCTGCTCGGCATCGTGCTGCGCCGCGCCGAGGAAATGGCCGAGCTCGCGCTCGAACTCGGCCGCGTCAACAAGGAGCTCGAGGGCTTCTCGTACACGGTCTCGCACGACCTGCGCGCGCCGCTGCGCCACATCGTCGGCTTCGCCGACCTGCTGCGGGAAATGGAGGCGCACAAGCTGTCCGATCGCGGCCGCCATTTCGTCGAGCGCATCGTCAATTCGGCGCGGCTGGGCGGCAAGCTGGTGGACGACCTGCTGGCGTTCTCGCGGATGGGCCGCTCGGCGCTCCGTCCCCAGAAAATCGACATGCGCGCGATGGTCGATTCGCTGATCGCCGACGAAACCAAGGATCTGGCCGCGTCGCGCCGCGTGGAATGGCAGATCGGCGAACTCGGCGAGGTGATGGCGGATCCGGTGCTGATTCATCTCGTACTACGTAATTTGATCGAGAACGCTGTAAAATTCTCCGCCTCGCGCGCCACGGCGCACGTCGAGATCGGCCGCTATGCGGGAGGTCGCGAGCTGGCCGGCCACGACGTGTTCTTCGTCCGGGATGACGGCGTGGGCTTTGACATGCGCTATGTCGACAAGCTGTTCGGGGTGTTCCAGCGGCTGCATCACGTCGAGGAATTCAACGGCACTGGCATCGGTCTTGCTTCCGTAAAACGGATCATCGAGCGGCATGGCGGAAAAGTCTGGGCAACCGGCGAGCCGGACCAGGGCGCGACGATCACCTTCACGCTGCCGCGCGTGTATGCGGGCGAGGACGTGGAGCGCGAGGAAAGCAGGAACAGTGCGGCGGCGCGGCTCGAGGCGCTGGCACCGTCGCGGCACCCCCGCGCGGTACCGAAAGTCCCGAAGTGACGCGCCGCGAGGCGGCAGCCGCCCGGGCACGACGAACAAGACGAGTCATGTGACGTTCGACAATGGGCCGAGGCGGCCCTGATCGACGAATCGGCAATTTCAGCAACGGAGCAAGCGTGTTAAGACCGATCCTTCTGGTGGAAGACAACCCTGACGACATCGAGCTGACCCTGATCGCGCTCGAGAAGACGCGACTGGCGAATCCGGTCGTCTCGGTGCGGGACGGCGAGGAGGCGCTGCAGTTCCTGCGGCGCGAGGGCAAGTGGTCCGAGCGCGAGGATCAGAGCCCGGCCGTGATCCTGCTCGACAAGAAGCTGCCGAAGGTGGACGGGCACGAAGTGCTGAAGAGCGTGCGTGGCGACGAGAGCCTGCGCCACATTCCGGTGGTGATGCTCACCTCGTCGCGGGAAGAGAAGGACCTGCTGCGCAGCTACGATCTGGGCGTGAACGCCTACGTGGTGAAGCCGGTGGCGTTCGACGACTTCATGGCCGCGATCAACGATCTCGGCATGTTCTGGGCGGTGCTGAACGAACCGCCGCCGTACCAGCAGCGCTGAGCGCACGCAGCGGCCAGGCCATCCGCGCCGCGCTTGCCCGCCTCGTCACCGCGCCTAGCGGAACACCGGCAGCCGCACCCGAAACGTCGCGCCCTGCCCCGGTCCGTCGCTCTCGGCCACGATCTCGCCGTCCATGCGCTCCATCAGGTTGCGCGCCAGCCAGAGCCCGAGGCCGAGCCCGGCCACGCGGCCCCCGCCCTCCACCACCGTCTGCTGGAACCGCTGGAACAGCCGCTCGCGCATCGCCGGATCGATGCCGCGGCCCGTGTCGCGCACGGCCAGCTCCACCTGATCGCCGACCCGTTCGACGCTGACCTCGATGGTGCCCTGCGGCGTGAACTTCACGGCATTGCCGAGCAGGTTCCAGACGATCTGCTTCATGCGCTGCTCGTCGGCCATCACCATCTCGGGCGTGAGCCGCTCGGCCAGCAGCACGATCCCCTTGGCCTCGGCGATCACGCGCATGTCCTCGATCACGATGCCGGCCAGCGCGCCGAGATCCACCGGGCGCGGCAGCACCGACAGCTTGCCGGTGACGATCGCGCCGCTGTCGAGCAGGTCGTCCACCATGTGCGCGAGCTGGCGGCCGTTGCGGTTGATCACCTCGCCGGCGCGCCCCACCAGCGCCGGCTCGGGCGAGCGGCGCATCAGCTCGCACCAGGTCAGGATCGCGTTGAGCGGCGAGCGCAGCTCGTGGCTGACCGTGGTGATGAAATGGTCCATCGCCGTGGCGAGCCGCTCGCTTTCCTCGCGCGCGCGCTTCTCGGCGGTGGCGGTGGCCTGCGATTCGAGCTCGGCCTGCTTGCGGCCCGTGATGTCCAGTGTGAACCCGAGCACCGCGCTCAGCGCGCCGCCGGCCTGATAGCGGCCCACGCCGCGCACCAGGATCCAGCGCGGCGCGCCGGTCTGCCAGCCCACCCGGAAGTCCACCTCGAACTGGTCGTGCGCGTCGAGCGCCTGCGTCACCGCATCGACGAAGCGTGCGCGGTCCTCGGGATGCACGATCTCGTCGAACCAGCGCGTGCGTGTCACGGCCTCGTCGGCCTCGAGGCCGAGGTTGATGCGGCACTGCTCGGTGCACTCGATGCGGCCCGACACCGGCTCCAGCTCCCACGCGCCCACCTGCGAGAACGCCATCGCCAGCTCGAGCCGCGCCTGGTGCTCGAGCATCTGCGCGCGGGCCTCGTCGGCCACCACCTGGCGCAGCTGCGCCTGCGAGCGCAGCTTGGCGCGCTCGCGCTGGTCGCGTTCGTATTCGGCCACGTGATCGGTGGCCTCGCTGACGAGGATCGCGATCGCGCCGGCCAGCGCCGGATCGCCCGAGGCGAGCGGCATCGTCTTCAGCCGCCAGTAGCGCGGCACCGACACGAGCCCGGCGTCGGCGGACGGCATCGGCATCTCGTAGCGGAACACCGGCGACCAGGCCGTCTCGCGATGCGGCTCGCGCAACAGCACGTCGTCGAGCCATTCGCCGCGCGCGGCGCGCTGCTCGGCCGTGCCGAACTGGTTGATGTCGTGCACGCGGCGGCCCACCACGTCGTCGAGCGAGACGCCGAGCAATTCGAGATAACGACGGTTGGCGAGTACCACCTCGTGGCGTGCGTTCACCACCAGATAGGCTTCGGGCAGGCAGTCGAAGGCGGCCACGGCGGCGCTGTTCGCACTGGCGGAGGCGCTCGCGGGCAGGCCGGCCGAAAGGCCGGGATGCGGGCCGGGCGCGTCGGCGCGGAAATCGTCCATGGAAAGCGGCCCGTCTCAGCCGAGCGTCGCGGCGGGCGCGACGGATTCGCCGTGCGCGGTCGCCTCGCGATACGCCGTGGCCTGCTCGACCAGCCGGTCGAAGGCCTCCACCGCGCCGCGGCGCGCCTCGGCGATCTCGGCCGGCGTCGTGACCTCGGCCGCGAGGCCGCGCACGAACGCCTTCCAGCGCGCCGACAGGTGGTGGCGCCCGGTCGCGAGAAAGCCGAGCGGATGCGGCGCGAGCCGCTCGTGCAGGCGCTGATACAGCACCGCGCCGCCCATCTGCGAACCTTCGATCACGTAGCCGACGCCCCAGCGGTAGGGGCTGCCGGCATCGGCCGGCCACCACGGCGCGAGATTCGCCGGCACCGCGCCGGCCGGCAGGGCGGCCTCGGGCGCGGCGGCCAGATCGGCATCGATCAGCGCGCCGCGATCGACGGGCGGCAAGCCCGACGCATGCGCGGCCGCGCCGTCGCCGCAGGCGGCGAGCCAGGGCTCGAGCGGCGCCAGCCAGGCGCGCAGCACGAGCAGGTGAGCAAGGTAGTCGCGCAGATCGGCCGATTCCACCGAGAGCGGCATCAGCTGGTGCAGCAGTTCGTGTCGATCGGCGGTTGCCTCACGCAAGTCGGCCAGGACGGGTGGAACCGCGCCATGCGCGGGGCCGTCGGCGGCCGCGGCCGCGGCCGCGGCGGTGGACGGCGATGCCTGGGCATCGTCCGTGCGAATCTCTTCCGGCATGGAAAACGGTTCCTCGGTTGCATGCCGCGGCATGCGGCACAGGCGGCGAATGGCCGAAACGGCGCACCTGGCACAGTGCCCCGCGGACAATAGCGCGACTATCTCACGCTCGCGTTAACGGCGCACGCTTTTTCATGTCCCGCAAGACCGAAATAGCGCACGATTGATCCACATCAAGCAGCTATTCGCCGCGCTCTCCAAGCAGGCGCGTGATCATCGCATGCAGCGTGTCGAACGACAGCGGCTTGCGCGCGTACTCGATCGACGTATTGCGCTGCGGCGGGATGTCGGCCGCGGCGCTGCAGAGGATCACCGGGATCGCGCGCCAGCCGGCATCGTCGGCCAGCGCCGCGCACAGCTCGGCACCCGACATGACCGGCATCATGTAGTCGGTCACGATCAGATCCGGGGCACTTTCCCGGACGCGGTCGAGCGCGAGCGCGCCGTTCGATGCCGTGAGCACCGCATAGCCGCACTGCTCCAGCAGCAGACGCCATACGGTCAGCATGTCGAACTCGTCGTCCACGACCAGGATGGTTTTCATCACCGGCTAGCCGTCCGTCATGGGCCGGTGCATCGGCATCGTCGTCAGGCCCTGCAACGACAACAATCCCGAGGCGCCGATCGCGTTCGGCGTGACGTCCAGCCCGTCCGCGGTGATGATCAGTTCGCGCAGCGACGTGTCGTGCGCGCTCTCGCGCTGCTTGACCACCGACACCATGCGGCGCAGGCGGCCGTCGGATTCGACGTAGCGCATCAGCACCAGGTTCTCGGTCAGCGCCGACAGGCGCATGCCCTTGCCGTGAGACGGATCGGCGTACAGCGGCAGTTCCTCGGTCAGCAGCGTGGTGATGCCGGCGTCGCGCAGCGCATGCGTGAACGCGTTCAGGAACAGGCCGAAGCGCGCCGGGCGCAGCGCGGAATCGCGAAAGCCTTCCATGCCGTCGATCACGAGCCGGCTCGCACCGATCCGGCGGATCAGCGCCAGCGTGTTGGCGGCGAGTTCGTCCACCTCGAGTTCCACGGCGGGCTGCCACTGCATGGTGAGCCGGCCGTCCGCGAAGGCCTTGCGCAGCCGGATGCCGACCGTCTCGGCCTTGCCGATCAGGCGCTGCGGCGATTCGTAGAAGCCCATGTACACCACCTTCTCGCCGCGTGCCACGCCGGCCTGCAGGAACTGAAGCGTCAGCAGCGTCTTGCCCACGCCGGCCGGACCGATCAGCGTGGTGGTGGAGCCACGCACGAAGCCGCCGCCGAGCAGGTGGTCGAGATGCGGCAGGCCGGTGTCGAGGCGCTGGCGCAGGTCGGCCTCGTCCTCGAGATTGGCGAAGCGCGCCTCGAGCCGCGGATACATGGTGTGTCCGCTCTCGGTGATGCGGAAGAAGTGCTTGCCGAGCAGGTGGTTGCGCGCGCGCATCTTGTGCACCTCGATCTCGCGCGCGCGACGCATGCCGTCGCTGTAGCGGTTCAGTTCGATCAGGCCGTCCACCAGGGTGTGCTCGGGATGCGGCTCGTTGCCCGACAGCGGCGCAAGCAGCAGCGTGGTGCAGCCCATCGCGGCCACCAGCGCGTTCAGCTCGTGGATGAACTTCGACAGCGACAGCTCGGTTTCGCTGAATTCGCGCGCGCTGCGGAAGCCGTCCACGATCAGCAGGCCGGGGCGGTAATTGGCGAGGCTCGCGGCGATCAGCTTCAGGAAGCCGTCGAGGCCGTCCTTGATCAGCTCGTGATAGCCCGACACGAACATCATCTGCTGCGCCACCGCGCCGGCGTCGAAGAATTCGAGGCCGCGCAGGTGGCCGAGCAGCTTGTCGTGCGACTCGGCGATCAGCGTCATGTACAGCACGCGCTCGCCGCGCTTGACGCGGTGGAAGCCGATCTGGCTGCACAGAATGGTCTTGCCCGCACCGGCCATGCCCTCGATCAGGTAGAGGCCGCCACGCACGAAGCCACCGCCGAGGATCTCGTCGAGGCCCGGCACGCCCGTATCCACGTTCTCGGGCAGGCTCGGCAGGGACGGCGTGATCGGGCGCGGGTCGGGCGCCGGAGGTTGAGGCGCGGATTCGTCCTGGGTCATGTTCGGTCGTTCTGATGTCGGAGGCAGTCCCGGCGAGCCGGGCACGGCGCCCCGATAAGGGGCGGATTCGGTGATTCGCGATTCTAACAACCCCCGAGCGTCTCGCCACGTTCTTTCATGGGAGCAATTGTCGGGCCCGTTGACGGCGCGCGGCGCAACCTTCGGGGAAACCCGGCCTCGCAGGCGGCGGGGAGCCGCGCGGGAACGACGGACGATACCGGCCAATTCCGGCAAATACGGGCGATCGCGCTCAGGCAGCGATGCCGGCAACGGCCACCGCGGGCTCGCTGACCATCTTGCTCCAGACCGGCACCGGCATCGCGTCGATCACCGTCATCGCGGCCGCGCGCGCGGCGTCCACGGTCGGTTCGAGCACGCGGCGCAGGCCGCGCCCGGTCTCGACGTCGCTGACCGTGTAGCGCGGATGGCCGTCCGGCGCGAACAGCGGCGAGCGGTGCACGGCCCAGATCCGGCCGCGGCACTCGAACGGTGTGCCGATCGTCTCCAGCCAGCTGCCGTTCAGCGCGACGTGGAACACGATGCCGTCGATACGACGCGGCGCGTCCGGTCGCGGGTACGCCATCGTTTTGTCGTTCATGCGAAACCTCGAATCGTGGGGCGACGCGCCTCGGCGACGCCATTTTTTCAATCCGGTTGCAGAAAGCGGAGGCGCGCAGCGGGTGCGCGCCCCGCGCGTCAGACGCTCGCCGCGGGAATCGGCGAGCGCCCGGTGAACACGTAGTGATGCAGTTCGGCCTGCGCGTCGAGATAGCGCTGGGTGGGCAGCGTGGCGAGCCGCGCGTCGAAGGCCGTCATCAGCCGCTCGAGGTCGAGCCGCTCGTCCGCGCTCAGCAGGTCGCCGGAGCCGCCGCCGAGGCGCGCGTAGCATTGCTCGATCGCCTGCTCGGCGCGACGGTAGGGCTCGGCGTCGTTGGCGCCCGGGCCGGTTCCCGACACGTCGATCGCGTCCGCGCCCGCCTCCAGCGCGTCGAAGCTGGCCGCCGCCAGGCTCTCCGCCTCGGCCAGCGCGCGCGCCATGCGCGGCACGCGCAGCAGATACGCGATCTGCACCGTGCTCAGCAGCAGCGCCAGCTGCTCGGCCGCCGCGTGGCGCCCGTTCAACGCGGCCAGCGCGATGTGGTGGCGCAACTGCACGCGGCGCAGGTACTCGGCCGGCAGCGGCAGCAGCTGCGACTTGTTCATCGGGCGGCGCTTGATCGCCGGTTTCATCGCCTGTCCCATGTTCAGGCCGCCCGCAGGCCGGGCACCACCGAGAGCGACTCGATGCGCGCGGCCAGCTCGATCACGGTATTGGCCGCGCCGGTCTCGAACGCGGTCAGGCGCAGCTTCTCGGCCTGGAGCTCGGGAATCGCCTTCAGCCCGTGCACGTTCACGTAGGCCGCCACCACGGCCCACATCTCGGTATCCACCCACGCGCCGGGCGACAGGTTCAGGCCGATGCGGCCCGCCGCGACCAGCGCGCGATGATGGCGGTCCTCGCGCATCGGCGCGACCGAGATGGGCAGATAAAGCTCGAAGCCGGCGCGCGTGAGCGCCGTGAGGACGTCGTGTGCGGTCTGCGTAGTGAACATCGATGATCCCGCTCAAGGATGTGGACGATTGGCCGGCGCCGAGGCCGGCACGTTTTTCTTCACGAACGGCGGCAAGCGCCCCCGAGTACCGCCCGCTCAGGCCGGCGGACGCACCGTCAGGTAGACCCAGCCGAAGTACATGCCGGTCACGCCGCCCGACACCAGCAGCGTCGCCAGCGTCCAGGTCACCACCGACGGCGCGAACCACGCCTCGTAGGTGCCCCACGCCGACAGCACGTAGAGCAGCGCGGCATACACCACCGCGCGCATCAGGCGGAACACCGTCTGGGTGCGACGCAGCGCGCCCTCGAGCGGGCTGCGGGTGCCGACCAGCAGCGCATCCCACATCGACCAGCACACCAGGGCGAACAACACGACGGCCACCAGCCGCACAAACAGGATCTCGTTCATTTGGTCTATTCCTTCTTGTAAAAAATACGCACGTTGCGATTTTTGGGTAAATCGGCACGCCGCCTTGCATCGTCACCGCCCCGTCCCGTGCGGCTTTCGGGCGATTGAACTGCAATGGGCGATCACTATGGGCAAGAAGCGGGCCAGCCGACACATTCCGTAACGTATCGGTACAGAGACTTACGAGCGGGGCCGTATCGCGGCCCGACAAATCGCTTGCGCCGCAGTGGGGACGTCGCATATGATGCCCGTAATATTACGAGCATCATATGAACCACCGCATGAGATCGACCGCTTCCTCTTCCGTCTCGTCAGCCCCGGCCCCGGCCCCGGCCGACCGCAAGCAGGCCAGCCGCCGGCGCATCCTCGACGTGAGCGGCCGCGCCCTGCGGCGAGCCGGCTTTCACGGCGTGGGCATCGCCGAGGTCATGAAGCAGGCCGGGCTCACGCACGGCGGCTTCTACGCGCACTTCGCCTCGCGCGACGCGCTGCTGCGCGCGGCCGTCGAGCATGCGGCAGCCGACGCGCAGGCCACCCTGGCGCGCGACGTGGCCGGGTTGCTGGCCGCCGGCGCGAGCCCGCTGCGGGCGCTGATCGACACCTATCTGCACGAGCGCGGCCTCGCCAACCGCGAGACCGGCTGCGCGATCGCGGCGCTCGCCTCGGAGATGCCGCGGCAATCCGACGAGGTGGCCGACACCGCGCGCCACGCGGTGCGCGCGCTCCATCGCCGCGTGAAGCAGGCCCTGCCGCCCGCCGAGGCCGACGCGGCCTGGCCGATCGCCAGCGCGATGCTCGGCGCGCTGCAACTGGCGCGCACGCTCGGCGACAACGACGAAGGCCGCGCCGTGCTGGCGGCCACCCGACGCGAACTGCTCGCGCGCCACGCAGCGGACTGATTCCCGACTGATTCCCCCTTCTCTCGCGCCCGCCGATGGCGATCACGGCAGGCGCAGGGGTTCGCCCCAAAATATGATGATCGTCATATTCACAGCTCGCGCTCGGCGCGAAAGGAAGCTTCCATGAAACTCGACGGTGCGGTGGTGTTCATCACGGGCGCGAATCGCGGCCTCGGCCTCGAACTCGCGAAACAGGCGCTGGCACGCGGCGCGGCGAAGGTCTACGCGGCGGCACGCGATCCGGCCACGGTCACGCTGCCCGGCGTGATCCCGGTGCGGCTCGACGTGACGCGACCGGACGAGGCGGCCGCCGCCGCACGCGACTGCGGCGACGTCACGCTGCTGGTCAACAACGCCGGCATCGGCCGGGTGGGCGCGCTGCTCTCCGAGGACGGGCTGCCGGTGCTGCGCGAGCAGCTCGAGACCAACCTGATCGGCGTGCTGAACGTAACGCGCGCGTTCGCCGGCGTGCTCGCTCGCAACGGCGGCGGCACGCTCCTGAACATGCTGTCGATCCTGAGCTGGGCCAACACGCCGCTGATCGCCGGTTACGGCGTGAGCAAGGCGGCCGCGTGGGCGCTGACCAACGGCCTGCGCCACGAGCTGCGCGCGCAGGGCACCCAGGTGACGGGCTTCCACGCCGGCTACATCGACACCGACATGATCCGCGCGTTCGATGTGCCGAAGGCGCGTCCCGAGGACGTGATCCGCATCACGCTCGACGCGGTGGAAGCGGGCGAGGAAGAGGTGCTGGTGGACGAGGCGACGCGCCAGGTGAAGGCGGCGCTGTCGGGCAGCGTGTATCTGAAGGACGTGCTGATGGGCTGAAGGGCCGAAGGCCCGCAAGCCCACGGGCCGGGGCCCGGCCGCCTCGCGGGTTGACGTTTTCTTCACACGCGTCGCGCGACGATGCCGGGGCGGCAACCGTCGCGGACCGCGCGGATCAGGCCTCGTGCCCGACCTCGGCCACCAGCATGTAGCCCTCGTTGCGCACGGTGTGGATCAGCGTGGCGCGGCGCGCATCGTCGTTGAGGGTCTGGCGCAGCCGGCTCACGCACACGTCGATCGAGCGGTCGAGCGGCGTGAGCCCCTTGTCGAACACGCGGTCGAGCAGGAATTCGCGCGACAGCGGCCGGTTCGGGTGATCGAGCAGCGTGCGCAGCGTGCGGTAGTCGGAGCCGCCGAGCGACACCACCACGTCGTCCGGCGACAGCAACTGCTTCATGCGGGTGTCGAGCTTCCAGCCCGCGAAGCGGATCCACGCGCTCGTCTCGGCCGTGCGGGTGCCCGGCATGGCGCGCGCGCGGCGCAGCACCACCTTGATCTTGGCCACCAGCTCGCGCGGGTCGAAGGGCTTGGGCAGGTAGTCGTCGGCGCCCATCTCGAGCCCGAGGATCCGGTCGAGCAGGCCGCCGCGCGCCGACAGGATGATGATCGGCACGCCGAGCTCGCGGCGCAGGTCGCGGGTGATCTCGAGGCCGTCCTCGCCGTCGAGCATCAGGTCGAGCACCACCAGATCGATGTTCGCGCGGTGCAAGATCTGCTTCATCTGCGCGCCGTCGGCGGCCACCTGGACCTGGTAGCCCATTTCGCGCAGGTAATCCTGCAGCAGTTGCCGGATGTGGGGGTCGTCGTCGACGACCAGGATGTGATCCATCGCCATGTCTGATCAGGGCGCCCGTGTCGCGCCAACGCATTTCATTACAAAAAGGCAGCGCGTTAACACAACGCCATTACAAACGGCCCTTACAGTCTCGCGCTGTAAATGACAATCGTTCGTGTTACCGGAATATATCACGCCGATTTTGCCGTTCGCGGGAGGCTTTCGGGCTGCCCGCGCCCCTCGCCCTTTCCTCTCAGAACACACACCTCGATGAAGCAGACGACCTTCGCCGTCGCCGCCTGCGCGGCCCTCGCCACCTGCCCCGCCCACGCCCAGAGCAGCGTGTCGCTGTACGGGATCATCGACGCCGGGCTCGTGTACACGAGCAACGCGGCGGGCAGCAAGCAGTTCCAGGCCGCCAGCGGCGCGGTGACCGGCAGCCACTGGGGCCTGACGGGGCGCGAGGATCTGGGCGGGGGCACCTCGGCGATCTTCACGCTCGAGAACGGCTTCAGCGTGATGAACGGCTCGCTGCGCCAGGGCGGCCGGCTGTTCGGCTATCAGTCGTGGGCGGGCCTCGCGAACCGCGATCTCGGCACGGTCACGGTGGGCCGCCAGTACGATTCGGTGGTCGACTATCTCGCGCCGCTGAGCTTCACCGGCCATCATCCGGGCGGCAACAACCTCTCGGCGCACCCGTACGACAACGACAACCTGAACAACTCGTTCCGCGTGAACAACGCCGTGAAGTACGCGAGCCCCGACTTCCACGGCCTCGCCTTCGGCACCCTCTACGCGTTCTCGAACGAGGCCGGCGGCTTCAGCGACAACCGCCTCTACAGCGCGGGCGCGTCGTACCACACCGGGCCGCTCACGGTCGCGGCCGGCTACCTGCAGGCCAACAACGGCGGCAGCGCGAACACCGGCGGCGCGATCACGCTGACCGACCGCACCTTCGTGGCGGCGCTGCAGCGCACCTACGGCGCGGGCCTCAACTACCGGCTCGGCGCGACCCTGCTCGGCTTCGTGTGGACCCGCACCCAGCTCGGAGGCCTCGCCACCCTCAACGGCGCGAACAGCCTCGGCCTCGCCCAGAACGGCCAGGGCGCGAGCTTCAGCAACTACGAGGTCAATGCGAGCTGGCTGCTGATGCCCTCGTTTGCGCTGAACGGTGAGTACACCTACACGCAGGGCGCGATCTCGAACGCGACGGGCGGGCACCGGCCGCACTGGCACGAGGTGTCGGTGCAGGGCGACTACCTGCTGTCGAAGACCACCGACCTGTACGTGCAGGCCAGCTACCAGCGCATCAGCGCGGACGGCTCGGGGCTCGGCGCCGACGTGAGCGGCCAGACGCCGTCCTCCACGAACCAGCAGACGGTGGTCGGGATCGGCATGCGCCACAAGTTCTGACGGCGGGCTCGCCTCGCCCGGGTGCGAGGCGGCGGCGGCTTCAGCGCGCGCCGCTGCGCGTCGCGTCGAGCGCGAGCCGCAGCCGGCGCACGCCCTCGCGGATCTCGTCGGGCGCCGGCGCCGCGAACGACAGGCGCAGCGCGGCCGGATCGACGCGATCCTCGAAGAACGCGCGGCCCGGCACGAACACCACGTTCTGCTCGATCGCCCGCTTCAGCAGCTCGGACGACTCGACCGACGCGATGCGCGCCCACACGAACAGCCCGCCTTCGGGCCGATGGAACACGATGTCGCCGCCGAGCACGGCATCCAGCCCGTCGCACAGCGCATCGCATTGCTCGCGATAGGCCGCGGCGATGCGCGGCAGGTGCCGCTCCAGCGCACCGTCGGCCAGATATTCGGCGGCGATAGCCTGGGTCCACGGCGCGCTGCACAGGTCCACCGTCTGCTTGGCCACCACGCAGCGCCGCGCGATCTCGGCCGGCGCCACCGCCCAGCCCACCCGCAGCCCCGGCGCGACGATCTTCGACAGGCTCGCGAAATGCACGAGCCAGTCGCGCGAGCCCGGCACCTGATCCGACAGCGCCAGCATCGACGGCACCGGCTCGCCCGAGAAGCGCAGGTCCGCGTACGGATCGTCCTCGACGATCAGGAAGCGGTGGCGCGCCGCGAGCGCGAGCAGCGCCAGGCGCCGCGCGCGCGTGAGCGTCGCGCCGGTGGGGTTCGCGAAGGTCGGCACCGTGTACAGCAGCTTCGGCACCGGCACCGCGCCGCCGTCGAGCAGGGCCGCGAGCGCCTCGACGTCGAGCCCGTCGCGATCGGTCGGCACGGTCACGATGCGCGCCTGCGCGAGCCGCAGCGCGGCCAGCGTGGCCGGATAGGCCGGCTGCTCGGTCAGCACGAGCTCGCCTGGCGCCACCATCACCCGCAGCAGCAGGTCGAGCCCCTGCTGCGAGCCGGTGGTCACCACCAGTTCCTCGGGCCGGCACGCGGCACCGCGCGCGGCCATCCGCGCGATCAGCGCCGCCTTCAGCTCGGGCAGGCCGTCGGTGGGCCCGTACTGCAGGCAGCGCGCGGGCTTCGCATAGGCGCGCTCGGCGGCGGTGGCCAGCCCGTCGGCATCGAACAGCGCGCTGGCCGGATAGCCGCCCGCGAACGAGATCATCCCCGGCAGCCCGAGGTAGCGGAACAACTCGCGAATCGGCGAGCCGGCCGGCTCGGCGAACGGCGCGGTAAAGGCGTACATGGCGCGCGGCTCCCGGCTCAGACGACGTTCTTCTCGACGATCGGTCGCTGCTCCAGCACGCGCCGCCAGTCGAGTTCGGACAGATCGAGGGTGGTGTAGCGGCCCGCCAGGATCAGCTCGCTCACGCCGCGTCCGGTGGCCGGGCCCTGCTGCAGGCCGTGGCCGCTGAAGCCGTTGGCGAAGATGCAGTTCTCGACCTCGGGGTGGTAGCCGATGATCGCGTTGTGGTCGAACACGTTGTATTCGTAATAGCCGGACCAGCAGTTCTCGACCCGCAGCGCCTCGAAGCCCGGCACGCGATGCGCGAGCGTCGGCCAGATCACCTCGTCGAACAGCGCGTGATCGACCTCGTCGAGCGGCAGGTCGTCGGGATCGCGATCGGGCGACGGCGACGTGCCGCACAGATACGTGCGCCCCTCCGGCCGGAAATACACGCCGGTCGGATCGATCAGCAGCGGGCAGCGCTCGAGCCGCGCCGGCGACGACACGTTGAAGATGCTGCGCCGGCGCGCGTACACGGGAATCTCGACGCCGGCCAGCGTGGCGATGCGGCGCGCCCACGCGCCGGCCGCGTTGACCATGGTGTCGCACGCATGGCGCTCGCCGTCGGCCGTCACGACGTGGGTGACGCGGCGGCCGTCGCGCACCAGATCCGCCACCTCGGCGGCCACGTAGCGCGCGCCCAGCGACTGCGCCTTCTTGCGCAGCGCCTGCACCAGCCCGTAGCCGTCGAACCAGCCCTCGCCGCGCTCGCCGTAGGTGCCGGCCACCAGATCCCCGGTGTTCAGCCACGGAAAGGTGGCGGCCAGCGCATCGCGCTCGAGATAGCGGATCTGCGCGCCCTCGGCCACCTGCAGCGCGTGGTTCTCGCGCAGCGTCGGCTCGCCGGCCGGCGTGGCGAGGAACAGGTAGCCGCCCTCGTGCAGGTCGATCGAGGGCTTCGCGCCGTCGACCGCGAGCCGCTCGCCGAGCTCGCGCAGGAATTCGATGCCGTACAGCGACATGCGGACCGACAGCGGCGTGGAGAACTGCTGGCGGATCGACGCGGCCGACAGCGCCGACGACGAGCGCGCGTAGGTGGGATCACGCTCGATCACGGTGACCGCGACGGTGGGGTCCGCGGCGCGCAGGAAATACGCGACCGCGCTGCCGATCACGCCGCCGCCGACGATGACGATCCGGGAACTCATGAGACGCTCCGTTCGGCCGGTTCAGCCGATGTTGAAGTCGATGCCCTGCGCGAGCGGCAATGCCGAGGAATAGTTCACGGTATTGGTGGCGCGGCGCATGTAGGCGCGCCACGCATCCGAGCCCGATTCGCGGCCGCCGCCGGTTTCCTTCTCGCCGCCGAACGCGCCGCCGATCTCGGCGCCGCTCGGCCCGATGTTGACGTTGGCGATCCCGCAGTCGCTGCCCGAGGCCGACAGGAAGCGCTCGCTCTCGCGCAGGTCGTTCGTGAACACGCACGACGACAGCCCGTGCGAGGCCGCGTTGTTGGCCGCGATCGCGTCCTCGAAGCGATCGTACTTCAGCACGTAGAGAATCGGTGCGAAGGTTTCGGTCAGCACCACGGCGCTCTGCGCCGGCATCTCGACGATCGCCGGGCGCACGTAGAAGCCGCCGTCGCGGCCGGCCACCGCGTGGCGCTCGCCGCCGAACACCGTGCCGCCCTCGCGCCTCGCCTGCTCGAGCGCCGACTGCATGCGGTCGAACGCGCCGCCGTCGATCAGCGGGCCCATCAGCGTGCCGGCCTCGAGCGGATCGCCGATCCGCACCCTGGCGTACAGCGCCTTGAGCTTCTCGACGGTCTGCTCGTAGATGCTCGCGTGCACGAACAGGCGGCGCAGCGTGGTGCAGCGCTGGCCCGCCGTGCCGACGGCGGAGAACAGGATGCCGCGCAGCGCGAGCTCCATGTTGGCCGTGTCGGACACGATGCCGGCGTTGTTGCCGCCGAGTTCGAGCAGCGAGCGGCCGAAGCGGCGCGCCACCTCCACGCCCACCGCGCGGCCCATCTCCGTGCTGCCGGTCGCGCTCACCAGGTTCGAGCGCGGATCGGCCACCAGCTTCGCGCCCACCTCGCGGCCGCCGTTGATCACGGTGGCGAGGCCGGCCGGCGCGTCGCCGAATTCGGCCAGCGCGTCCTGCACGATGCGGTCGATCGCGAGCGCGACCAGCGGCGTCTTCTCCGACGGCTTCCACACCACGGCATTGCCGCACACCAGCGCGAGCGCCGCATTCCACGACCACACGGCGGCCGGGAAGTTGAAGGCCGAGATCACCGTGCAGACGCCGAGCGGGTGCCAGGTTTCGGCCATGCGGTGGCCGGGGCGCTCCGAGGCGATCGTCAGGCCGTACAGCTGGCGCGACAGGCCCACCGCGAAATCGCAGATGTCGATCATTTCCTGCACTTCGCCGAGCCCTTCCTGCAGGATCTTGCCGGCCTCCAGCGTGATCAGCGCGCCGAGCGCCTGCTTGTTCTCGCGCAGCTTGTTGCCGAGCAGGCGCACCAGCTCGCCGCGGCGCGGCGCCGGCACCTCGCGCCAGGCCACGAAGGCGGCCTGCGCGGCGGCCAGCGTCGCGTCGACGTCGGCCTCGGTGCGGGCCGCCACGCGGCCGATCAGGCTGCCGTCGATCGGCGAATGCACGGCAAGATCGCCGGTCTCGGCGAGGCGGTCGATACCGAGTTCGGACAGGATGCGGGCTGCGTTCACGTTGCTACCTCCGGGAAAGATGGGAATACGGTGTGTCGATGCGGCGCGCCGCCTGGCGCTGCGGGCCGCGGCCGCGTTCGACGCGTTTCGGGCCGAGCCGCGCCGTGCGGCGCACGGGCGCGCG
>JASLEG010000337.1 GCA_030151225.1 Burkholderia sp.
CTGGCCGGCATGAAGGACTCGAAGGTGATCGTGGCGATCAACAAGGACGAGGAGGCGCCGATCTTCAGCGTGGCCGATTACGGCATCGTCGGCGATCTGTTCACGGTCGTGCCGGAACTCGTCGCGGCGCTCGGCTGAGCGGCGCAACACGACGCGCATCGGTCACGACGCGTCGGACGACATACGAAGGGGCGCGTCGAGCGCCCCTTTTTTTACCCATAAGCAGACAGAGGAGAGGAGCACCATGAGCTATATCGCGCCCGTCAAGGACATGCTGTTCGTGATGAAGGAGCTGGCCGGCATCGACGACGTCGCGAAGCTGCCCGGCTTCGAGGACGCCGGCTTCGACACGGCGCAGGCCGTGCTCGACGAGTCGGCGAAGTTCTGCGGCGAGGTGCTCGCGCCGCTGAACGTCGAAGGCGACCGGCAGCCCAGCTCGTGGAGCCGCGGCGAGGTGACGGCCACGGCCGGTTTCGGCGATGCGTTCCGCCAGTTCGTCGCGGGTGGCTGGCAGGGGCTGCAGCATCCGGTCGAATACGACGGCCAGGGCCTGCCGAAGCTGATCGCCACGCCGTGCATCGAGATGCTCAACGCCTCGAACCTGTCGTTCGCGCTGTGCCCGCTGCTGACCGACGGCGCGATCGAGGCGCTGCTGACGGCCGGCACCGACGAACAGAAGTCGCGCTACGTGCCGAAGCTGATCTCGGGCGAATGGACGGGCACCATGAACCTGACCGAGCCGCAGGCCGGCTCCGACCTCGCGCTGGTGCGCTCGCGCGCCGAGCCGCAGGCCGACGGCAGCTACAAGGTGTTCGGCACCAAGATCTTCATCACCTGGGGCGAGCACGACATGGCGGACAACATCGTCCACCTCGTGCTCGCGCGCACGCCGAACGCGCCCGACGGCGTGAAGGGCATCTCGCTGTTCATCGTGCCGAAATTCCTCGTGAACGAGGACGGCAGCCTCGGCGCGCGCAACGACGTGCACTGCGTGTCGATCGAGCACAAGCTCGGTATCAAGGCGAGCCCGACTGCGGTGCTGCAATACGGCGATCACGGCGGCGCGGTCGGCTATCTGGTCGGCGAGGAGAATCGCGGCCTCGAATACATGTTCATCATGATGAACGCGGCGCGCTTCGGCGTGGGCATGCAGGGCATCGGCGTGGCCGATCGCGCCTACCAGAAGGCCGCCGAATTCGCGAAGGAGCGCGTGCAGAGCCGCCCCGTGGACGGCTCGGCCAAACAGTCGGTCACGATCATCCATCACCCCGACGTGCGGCGCATGCTCGGCACGATGCGCGCGCTGACCGAGGGCGCGCGTGCGCTGGCCTACGTGGCCGCCGCGCACAGCGATCAGGCCCACGCGCATCCGGACGAGGCCGAGCGCACGCGTCATCAGGCGATCTACGAATATCTCGTGCCGATCGTGAAGGGCTGGAGCACCGAGATGGTCAACGAGGTGGCGAGCCTCGGCGTGCAGGTGCACGGTGGCATGGGCTTCATCGAGGAGACCGGCGCCGCGCAGTACTACCGCGACGCGCGGATTCTCGCGATCTACGAGGGCACCACGGCGATCCAGGCCAACGATCTGGTCGGCCGCAAGACGCTGCGCGACGGCGGTGCGGTGGCGAAGTCGCTGGTCGCGGCGATGGGCGAGACGGTGAGCGAGCTCGAGGCGCTGGACGGGCCGGCGTTCGCGGCGATGGCCCGGCAACTCGCGAACGGCGCGAAGGCGCTCGACGGCGTGGTCGATTTCGTGCTCGCGCAGGCCAAGGGCGATCCGAACGCGGTGTTCCTCGGCAGCGTGCCGTATCTGAAGCTGGCCGGCATCGTGCTGTGCGGCTGGCAGATGGCGCGCGCGATGCTGGCCGCGCAGCGCCATCGCGCGAGCGACACGGCGTTCCACGACGCCAAGATCGCGATCGCGCAGTTCTACGCGCAGCAGGTGCTGGTGCAGGCCGGTGCGATCGGCGAGTCGATCGTCGGCACGACGGGCCGCGACGGCGTGCTCGCGCTGACCGAAGACCAGTTCTGATCGCGGCGCGCCAGCGGCGCACCATGAAAGAAGGGCACCCTCGGGTGCCCTTCGTGCTTTGGGTCGAACCGCTGAGCGGTCAGCCGTCTGACCGCCGCAGCCCCTGCTTATGCGTAGGCGGGGCGAGCCTGGCTGCCCGTCTCGGCCAGATAGCGATGCACGGACAGATCGTCGGCCTGGATCGCGGGCTTCTTGCCCGACATCAGATCGGCGAGCAGCTGGCCCGAACCGCACGACATCGTCCAGCCCAGCGTGCCGTGGCCCGTGTTCAGGAACAGGTTCGGCAGCGGCGTGCGGCCGACGATCGGCGTGCCGTCCGGGGTCATCGGGCGCAGGCCGGTCCAGAAGGTGGCCTTCGCGGTGTCGCCGCCGCCCGGGAACAGGTCGTTCACGCACATCTCGAGCGTTTCGCGACGCGCCTGGTTCAGGCGCTTGTCGAAGCCGGCGATCTCGGCCATGCCACCGACGCGGATCCGCGAATCGAAGCGCGTGATCGCGATCTTGTAGGTTTCGTCGAGCACGGTGGAGACCGGTGCCGAGGCGGCATCGACGATCGGCGCGGTGATCGAATAGCCCTTGAGCGGGTAGACCGGGATCTTCACGAGGTTCGACAGGAAGCGCGTGGAATACGGGCCGAGCGCGACCACGTAGGCATCGGCGCGCACGAGCTCGCCGCCGCACTGCACCCCGGCGATCCGGCCGCTGGCCACCGCCAGCGCGTCGATCGACGTGTTGTAGCGGAACCGCACGCCGAGCTCCTCGGCCATCGCGGCCAGGCGCGTGGTGAACAGCTGGCAGTCGCCGGTTTCGTCGCCGGGCAGGCGCAGGCCGCCGGTCAGCTTGTGCGCGACGGCACCCAGCGCCGGCTCGGCATTCTTCAGCTCGGCCGAGGTCAGCAGCTCGAACGGCACGTTCGCGTCGCGCAGCACGGCGATGTCCTTCGCGGCGCCGTCGAACTGGGCCTGCGTGCGGAACAGCTGCAGCGTGCCGCCGGTGCGGCCTTCGTACTGGATGCCGGTGTCGGCGCGCAGCGCCTGGAAGCAGTCGCGGCTGTATTCGGCCAGGCGCACCATGCGGCCCTTGTTGACCGAATAGCGCTCGGACGTGCAGTTGCGCAGCATCTGCCACATCCACTGCAGTTGGAAGCGCGTGCCGTCGAGACGGATCGCGAGCGGCGCGTGCTTCTCGAACATCCACTTGACGGCCTTCAGCGGCACGCCCGGCGCGGCCCACGGCGCAGCGTAGCCCGGCGAGATCTGGCCGGCGTTGGCGAAGCTCGTCTCGAGCGCGGGGCCGGCCTCGCGGTCGATCACCGTCACCTCATGGCCGGCGCGCGCCAGATAATAGGCGCTCGTCACGCCAACCACGCCGCTTCCCAGAATCACCACACGCATAGCTGCTCCAGATGGAAAAAGGACGGAACGCGCGCCGGATGCCGCTGCATCGCTGTTTACACGTAACGTCCTAGTTTTTTTCGCTATGGTATTGTCCGCGTTCCAGTTTTTGTTATTGTATTTTTTCGATTTTCAGAAAAAACAGAATGAGAACACAACGTCAACCAGTGCGCGCGCTGGACAAGCTCGATCGGCGCATCCTGCGGCTGCTGCAGCAGGATGGCCGGATGGCGATGAAGGACCTCGCCGAGCAGGTCGGACTGACCGTCACGCCGTGCATCGAGCGGGTGCGCCGCATGGAGCGCGACGGCGTGATCACCGGCTATCACGCGCGCGTCGACCCCGCCCAGCTCGGCGCGGCGCTGCTCGTGTTCGTCGAGATCACGCTCGATCACAAGAGCGGCAACATGTTCGAGCAGTTCCGCCGCGAGGTCATGAAGATCGACGAGGTGCTCGAGTGCCACCTCGTGTCGGGCGACTTCGACTACCTGATCAAGGCGCGCATCGGCGAGATGGCCGACTACCGCAAGCTGCTCGGCGACATCCTGCTGCAGCTGCCCGGCGCCGTGCAGTCGAAGAGCTACGTGGTGATGGAGGAGATCAAGGAGACGCTGACCATCGCGGTCGAGGATTGAGCGCTTGGCAGGCCGCGCCGAATACTGTATAAAAACACAGTATTCGGCGCGGCGACGTTTCGCTCGCGCCAGCCGAGATGAAGGGGCGTGATGAGCGATCGATCCGATGTCGAATATCCGGTGGCGCCGCCGGTGCCGCGCAAGGGGCGCGGCGCCGTGGGCAACCTGCAGGGGCGCTACGAGCTCGATCAGCGCGAGGCCGTGGACGACGGCTGGCTCGGCGAGGACGACGAACCGCGCCCGGCGCTGCGCACACTGGTGTTCGACGAGCACGCGAAGAGCATCCTCACGCGCAACGCCTCGCCCGACATCCCGTTCAGCGTCTCGCTGAATCCGTACCGCGGTTGCGAGCACGGCTGCATCTACTGCTTCGCGCGCCCCACGCACAGCTATCTCGGCCTGTCGCCGGGGCTCGATTTCGAGAGCCGGATCTATGCGAAGGTCAACGCGGCCGAGCTGCTCGAGCGCGAGCTCGGCAAGCGCGGCTACGTGCCCGAGCCGATCGCGCTCGGCGTCAATACCGATGCCTACCAGCCCTGCGAGCGCGAGCGCCGCATCACGCGCGACGTGATCCAGGTCATGCACGATCGCGGTCAGCCGTTCGCGGCGATCACCAAGTCGTCGCTGATCGAGCGCGATCTGGATCTGCTCGCGCCGATGGCCGAGCGCGGCCAGGTGATGGCGGCCGTCACCATCACCACGCTCGACGCGGATCTGGCGCGCGCGCTCGAGCCGCGCGCGGCCACGCCGTCGCGGCGGCTGCGCACGATTCGCGCGCTGCGCGACGCGGGCGTGCCGGTGGGCGTCAGCATCGCGCCGGTGATTCCGTTCGTGACCGAGCCCGATCTCGAGCGCGTGCTCGAGGCCTGCGCCGAAGCCGGCGCGACGCACGCGAGCTACATCGTGCTGCGGCTGCCGTGGGAGGTGGCGCCGCTGTTCCGCGAGTGGCTGGCCGCGCATTTTCCCGATCGCGCCGAGCGCGTGATGGCGCGCGTGCGCGACATGCGCGGCGGCAAGGACTACACGGCCGATTTCGCGAGCCGCATGAAGGGCGAGGGGCTGTGGGCCGATCTGATGAAGCAGCGCTTTCGCAAGGCGGTCAAGCGCCTGGGCCTGAACGAGCGCACCCGCGGCATTCTCGACCTGTCGCAGTTCCGCGCGCCCGAGCCGAAGCCGATGGTGGTGCCCACGCCGCAACTGAGCCTGTTCTAGGCGGCCCGGCGGCCCGTCGTGTCACTGCGACAGCGCCTTCGCCGCCTGCACCTGCGATTCGAAGTAGGTCTGGAACGACAGCGCGAGCCCCGTCATCAGCAGGAACGCGCCGATCAGCAGCGAGAAGATCACCACGAAGATCACGGCCCAGCCCGAGCGGCTGCGTCGTTCCCCGTCGGCGTTGAACTGCGCGTCCCACTTCTCGTCGGGCCGCAGCCCGTAGACGAGCGCGGCCAGGAAGGCCGCGAACAGCGAGATCGCGCCCGGCACCGCGAGGCACCAGCCGAGGATCGAGGCGCGCGCGCTGGCCGCGAGCAGCAGCACGCCGGGCATGCCGAGCAGTGTGCCGGCCAGATGCGCCCAGCCGGCCGGGTCGCGTCGCCCATACAGATAGAAGCGATGTGCGCCGAACGTGCCGAGCAGGAAGGCGAGCGCGGCGGTGACGGTCTTCGAGCGGAAGCGCGGGGGCGGACGGGACATGAGCGGGTGGGGAGGCCGGGAAGCCAGAAAGAGGGGCGGCGCCGGGAAGGCGCCGTTGCCGTCGGGCATTCTACGGCGCGCGGCGGGGCGGGTCACCGGCCGGCGCCTGTGGCCCGGTATAAGTGATTCGATAGATCGCGCCGGCGTAATCGTCGCTGACCAGCAGCGAGCCGTCGGGCAGCGGCAGCACGTCGGCGGGGCGGCCCCACACGTCGCCATCGGGCTGCAGCCAGCCCTGCGCGAATACCTGCGTGTGCACGTCGCTGCCGTCGGCCCTGGCCGTCACGCGCACCACGCGATAGCCGACCTTGCTGCTGCGATTCCATGAGCCGTGCTCGGCGATGAAGATCGCGTTGCGGTAATCGGGCGGGAACATCGTGCCCGTGTAGAAGCGCATGCCGAGCGCGGCCACGTGCGCGCCGAGCCTGGCGACCGGCGGCGTGAAGCCGCTGCACGGATGCCCGCCGCCGTATTGCGGATCGGGCACGTCGCCGCCGTGGCAATAGGGATAGCCGAAGTCGAGGCCGGCGCGCGGGGCGCGATTGAGCTTGTCGTCGGGAACGTCGTCGCCGAGCATGTCGCGGCCGTTGTCGGTGAACCACAGCGCGTGCGTGACGGGGTGCCAGTCGAAGCCGACCGTGTTGCGTACGCCGCGCGCGAACACCTGGTAGCCGCTGCCGTCGGCGTTCATGCGGCCGATCATCGCGTAGCGGTCGCGGTCCGGCTCGCAGATGTTGCACGGCGCGCCGGTCGGCACGTACAGCTTGCCGTCGGGGCCGAAGGCGATGAATTTCCAGCCGTGCTGGCGATCGGTGGGCAGCCGGTCGGTCACCAGCGCGAGACGCGGCGGCGTGTCGAGCTTGTCGTCGATGCCGTCGAGGCGCAGGATCCGCGAAACCGCGGATATATACAGTGCACCGTCGCGCCATGCGACGCCGACCGGCATCTCCAGGCCCGAGGCCACCACGTGCCGTGCCACCACGCGGCCGTCGCGCACCGTCAGCGCATGCACGCTGCCCTCGGTCGAGCCGACGTACAGGATGCCGCGTGGCGACCAGGCCATCTCGCGGGCGTTGGCGATGCCGTCGGCGAACACGCTGACCCGGAAGCCGGGCGGCACGACGAGCCGTTCGACGGGCGGGGCCGCCCGGCAGTCCGGGGCGAAGGCCGCGGCGCCGATCGTGCCGACGGCACCGATGACGAGAGCGGCACGCCCGGTGGCGGGCGCGAGTCGGCGGACAACGACGGCAGGCAGGAATACGGGCATGGGCAGGACCGGGAAGGATCGACAGCGATCGAAGGCAGTCGGGAAGTGCGGGCGCGGCGGCGCGCTCCAACCAGTGTAGGCGGTCGCGCGCGGCCCGCCGCCCCGATCGGCGATTTCGGCGCCCGGCCGTTTTTTCTACGGTAAGTGTTTGTTATGTCGTCGGATTCCCGCTATAATCGCGTGTTTCAGCAGTTTCGAACCCGGTTTTCCCGAAGGATTTCATATGGTTATCATCCGTCTGGCTCGCGGCGGCTCGAAGAAGCGCCCGTTCTACAACATCGTTGCCACCGATTCCCGCAATCGTCGTGACGGCCGCTTCATCGAACGCGTCGGCTTCTACAACCCGGTCGCCACCAAGGGCGAATCGCTGCGTATCGCTCAGGATCGCCTGACGTACTGGCAAGGCGTTGGCGCGCAACTGTCGCCGACCGTCGCTCGTCTCGTGAAGGACGCGCAAAAGGCGCAACCGGCTGCCTGATGGCACCGGTCACGGTTGATCGCGGCCGCGAGGTGGTCTGAATGTCCGGTCACGATTCTTCCGGCGAAGCAAAGAAGCGCGGCACACGCGAAGCCTCGCAGTTTGGCGTGTTCGTGCGCAAGCCGGCCGAGCGTGCGCCCGCCAAGGGCAGCGCGAAGCCGGAAGCAGCAAACGGTAAATCGGGTCAAGCCTTGGTCGAGGTCGGCGCGGCGCGGTCCTGGCCCGACGATGCGATCGAGGTCGGTGCGATCGTCGATGCCTACGGCCTCAAGGGCTGGGTCAAGATCGCGCCCCACTCGGGTGTGGGCCGGGGCGGCGATGCGCTGCTGAAGGCGCGCCTGTGGTGGCTCGAGAAGGGCGCGGAGCGTCTGTCCGTCAGCATCACGCAGTCCAAGACGCACGCCGATACCGTCGTCGCGCATCTGGCCGGCCTGGCCGATCGCGATCAGGCGCTGGCGCTGCGTGGCTACCGCGTGTCGTTGCGCCGCGAGGATTTCCCGGCACTCGACACCGACGAATTCTACTGGGTCGACCTGATCGGTCTCGACGTCGTCAACGAGGCGGGCGTCGAGCTCGGCCGTGTCGGCGACATGATCGACAACGGCGTGCACTCGATCATGCGGGTCGTCTACCCGACCGGCGGCAAGGATGGCAAGCCCGTCACGGGCGAGCGTCTGATCCCGTTCGTCGGCGTATACGTGAAGACGGTCGATCAGGCGGCGAAGCGCATCGTCGTCGACTGGGAAACCGATTACTGAAATGAATGTCGCCGAGGAGCGCGTGATGCAGTTCGACGTCGTCACGCTCTTTCCCGAAATGTTCCAGGCACTGACCGACTGGGGTATCACCAGCCGGGCCGTCAAGCAGGGACGTTTCGGGTTGCGCACGTGGAATCCGCGCGATTTCACCACGGACAACTACCGGACGATCGACGATCGTCCCTATGGTGGCGGTCCGGGCATGGTGATGATTCCGAAGCCGCTCGAGGCGGCGATCGGTGCCGCGAAGGCTGCCCAGGCCGAGCAGGGCGTAGCGACCACGCGGGTCGTGATGATGTCGCCGCAAGGCGCGCCGTTCACCCACGAGCGCGCGGTGCGGATGGCGCAGGAGCCCGGCGTGGTGCTGTTGTGCGGCCGCTACGAGGCGATCGATCAGCGTTTGCTCGATCGTTGCGTGGACGAGGAGATCAGCCTCGGCGATTTCGTGCTGTCGGGCGGCGAATTGCCGGCGATGGCGGTGATGGATGCGGTGGTGCGCCTGTTGCCGGGCGTGCTCAACGATGCGTTGTCGGCCGTGCAGGACAGTTTCGCCGACGGCCTGCTCGATTGCCCGCATTACACGCGGCCCGAGGAATACGAAGGCGTGCGCGTACCCGATGTGCTGCTCGGCGGCCATCACGCGGAAATCATGAAGTGGCGGCGGCAGGAAGCGCTGCGCAATACGTGGCAGAAGCGGCCCGATCTGATCGAGCGGGCGCGCAGCCAGAAGTTGTTGAGCCGTGCCGACGAGGCGTGGCTCGCAAGTCTCGCGAAGGCCGCGAGGACAGCCTCGAACTGAGGTTCTCCGCGGTGCTCCGGGAAAAAGGCGGTGTCGTGCATGCGTGTGCGGCGCCAGTTGTGAATCCATCCTCTATCGGGGCCATGTCCGGACCGGACAGGCGCAAACGTCGACACGATGGCTTTGGGAGTCAGTCATGAATCTGATTGAAAAACTTGAGCAGGAAGAAATCGAGCGCGCGCTCGCCGGCAAGACGATCCCCGAATTCGCCCCCGGCGATACGGTGATCGTGAACGTGAACGTGGTGGAAGGTACCCGCAAGCGCGTTCAGGCCTACGAAGGCGTCGTGATCGCGAAGCGCAACCGTGGCCTCAACTCGGCATTCATCGTCCGCAAGATTTCGTCGGGCGAAGGCGTCGAGCGTACGTTCCAGACGTACTCGCCGCTGCTCGCGAGCATTGTCGTCAAGCGTCGCGGCGATGTCCGTCGTGCCAAGCTGTACTACCTGCGCGAGCGTTCGGGCAAGTCGGCTCGAATCAAGGAAAAGCTGGTGTCGAAGGATCGCAGCGCCAAGCAAGAGCAGGCGTAAAGGCTGTAAGAAAAAAGCACCCGTCCGGGTGCTTTTTTTATTCCGGGGCGACAATACGGATCCCTCAGACATTTTCGCGAGCACGCCGTGATACGCCGTCCGATCATCGATCCCGAAGTGCTGCCCGTCGAATCGACCGGCGCGGGCCTGCCCGCGGTGCCGGCCGGGGTGTTGACGCCGGCGGGGCTGCGCGCGCGTTTCGCGCGATCCTACAGCTGGACCCAGGAGCCGGCCGAGATCCGCCTCGACGATCGCGACCCGCGCATCGCGGCCGTGCTGGTGCCGCTGGTGGCGCGCGAGGGCGGGCTCACGGTGCTGCTCACGCAGCGTGCCGACCACCTGACCGATCATCCGGGCCAGATCAGCTTTCCGGGCGGCCGCCGCGAATCCTACGATGCCGATGCGACGGCCACGGCGCTGCGCGAGGCGCGCGAGGAAATCGCGCTCGGCCGCGATCACGTGGAAGTGCTCGGCACGCTGCCCGAATATCTGACCGGCACCGGCTACCGGGTCACGCCGGTGGTCGGCATCGTGCATCCGCCGTTCACGGTCGAGGCCGACACGCTCGAGGTGGCCGAGATCTTCGAGGTGCCGCTCGCGTTCCTGATGGCGCCGGAGCACCACGAGGTGCGCCTGTTCAAATGGGAAGGCGGCGAGCGTCGTTTTTTTGCGATGCCCTATCCGAACGGGCGCGAGGACGGTCACCACTTCATTTGGGGCGCAACCGCCGGCATGTTGCGCAATCTGTACCGCTTCCTGGCCGCGCAGGCCTGAATGCGCGGCAATTCGCGCCTCGCCGTCGGCCCGCTTCGGACCCTCGCGCGAAGCCGCTGTGCTATCGTTACGCAAAAAATCACATACCTCAGAACGGCACGGCCTTTCGCATGACTTTCTTTTCGGTTCTCCTCGCCCTCATCATCGAGCAGGTGCGCGCGCTGTCGCCGGGCAATCCGGTATTCGCGCTGTTCCAGTTCCATGCGGAAACCGCGGCGCATGGTTTCGACGCCGGCAAGAACAAGCACGGCGTGCTGGCCTGGCTCGTGGTGGTGGTGCCGTGGGTGCTGGCCGTCGCGCTCGTCTACTACCTGCTGTTCAAGATCAGCTTCGCGTTCGCCTTCGTGTGGAACGTGGTGGTGGTGTACTTCACGCTCGGCTTCCGGCAGTTCAGCCATTACTTCACCGACATCCATCTCGCGCTGAACAACGACGACGTGCCGCGTGCACGCGAGGTGCTGGCCGAATGGACGGGGCTCGACACGGTGGACATGCCGGTGGGCGAGATCGTGCGGCATACGCTGATCCACGCCGTGATCGCCTCGCATCGTCACGTGTTCGGCGTGTTCTTCTGGTTCGTGCTGCCGCTCGGCCCGGCCGGCGCGGTGCTGTACCGGATCGCCGACTACCTGTCGCGCAGCTGGTCGGTGCCGACCGACGACCGCACCGAGGCGTTTTCCAATTTCGCGCAGCGCGCGTTCTTCGTGATCGACTGGATTCCGTCGCGGCTCACCGCGCTCGGCTTCGCCATCGTCGGCAATTTCGAGGACGCGATCTACGCGTGGCGCAACCACACGCGCCAGTGGCCGGATTCGAACGACGGCGTGCTGCTCGCCTCGGGCAGCGGCGCGCTCGGTGCGCGGCTCGCGGGCCCGCTGGCGGAGCCGTCGAGCGTCGACGCGCTGTCGGTCGGCGACAGCGGCCCGCTCACGGTCGGCGACGACTGCACGCCGCGCACGCTGCAATCGGCGGTCGGTCTCGTGTGGCGCGCCGTGATCCTGTGGATGATCCTGCTGCTGATGCTGACGCTCGCGGTGTGGGTCTCGTAGGAACGCGCCAGGCACGGGAGGCAGGGTGCGCAGCATGTGGAAAAGCCGGCTACTGCAGCCGGCTTTTTACTGTGTGTGAGGTGAGGTGAGGTGGGAAGTGCGGCGCGTCAGTCCGCCTGCGGCGCGGCCTCGTCGTCGCGCGGATCGCGGAGCCGCCCGCAGCGCCAGCAGGCCGTGAACGGCGCGTCCAGCCATTCGTCGCAGGCCGGGCAGCGCCAGCGCGCAGCGCCGGCGGGCGGCCCCGCCATTGCCGCCTCGAGGAGGCGTTGCGCGAGCGCGGTGTCGCGTTCGTCGTCGAGCCAGATCTCGGGCGCGCACTGATCGGGCGGCAGGCCACCGAGCGCGCCGGTCGCGAAGCGGTTGTGCAGCTCGCAGCCGATGCCGGCCGCGCTCAGCACGTTGACCCAGTGATGAGCGGTGGCGAGATCGGGGGCCGTGAAGCGCATCGGAGCGGGCGGGCTGCGGCGGCGTCAGCGGACGATCTGGCTCGCTTCGTGCACGAGCTGCGTATACAGCGCATGCCGCGACTTCGCGATGCGGCCGTCCTCCACCGCGGCGAGGATCGCGCAACCCGGTTCCTGCAGGTGATGGCAGTTGTAGAAGCGGCAATCGGCCAGCAGCGGCCGAAACTCGGGGAAGGCGCGCTCGAACTGCCCCTCGGTCAGGTGATAGAGGCCGAACTCCTGGAAGCCCGGCGAATCGATCAGCGCACCGCCCCCCGCCAGCGGATAGAGCCGCGTGAAGGTGGTGGTGTGGCGCCCGCTGTTCAGCGCCGCCGAGATCTCGCGCGTGGCCGCCTCGGCCTCGGGCACGATCAGGTTCACGAGCGTGGACTTGCCCATGCCCGACTGGCCGAGCAGGATCGTCGAGTGCCCGGCGAGACGCGGCATCAGCTGCGCGAGCGTGGCCTCCGGCGCGCCCTTCACCGACACCTCCAGCACGTCGTAGCCGAGCGCGCGATACGGCGCGAGCCGCTCGCGTGCCACCGGCAGCGCGGCCTTCACGTCCACCTTGTTCAGCACCACGATCGGCTTCAGCGCGTTCGCCTCGGCCGCGATCAGCGCGCGGCCGAGCAGGTCCTCGCTGAAATACGGCTCGGTGGCCAGCACGATCAGCAACTGGTCGAGGTTCGCCGCGAACAGCTTCGACTTGAACTGGTCGGAGCGATAGAGCAGGTTGCGACGCGTGTCGATCTCGACGATCACGCCCTGGTCGGCCGACGAGCGCTCGTAGAACACGCGGTCGCCCACGGCGATCTCGCTCTTCTTGCCGCGCGGAAAGCACTGCAGCATCGGGCCGCCGTCGTCGGGAGCGACGAGGTAGTGGCGGCCGTGCGCCGCGATCACGCGGCCGAGGATGCGTTCGGCGCCACCCTTGCTGCCGCGGGTGCCCGTGTCGGCCGGCTTGCCCGAGCCTTGCTGACGGCCGCGCGTCATGCGGCGCCGAGCAGTCGCTCGATCCGCTGCGAGGCCGGCGGATGCGAGTAGTAGAAGGCCGAATACACGGGATCGGGCGTCAGCGTGGCGGCGTTGTCCTCGAACAGGCGCACCAGCGCGTTGACGAGTTGTTGCTTGTCGGTCTGGCTCGCCGCGAAGGCGTCGGCCTCGAATTCGTGCTTGCGCGAGGTCATGCTGTTCAGCGGCGTGATGAAGAACGCGAACACCGGCACCACCAGCATGAACAGCGTCAGCGCGAGTCCGGCGTTGCCGCCCGAGAGCGGCGGCAGCGCGCCGAGCCCCGTATAGAACCAGGTGCGGCCCGCGAGCCAGCCCAGCAGCGCGAGCAGGGCGAGGCTGGTCGCGAACATCACCAGCATCTGCTGCATCAGGTGGCGCAGCTTGAAGTGGCCGAGCTCGTGGGCGAGCACGGCCTCGATCTCGCTGCCGTTCAGGCGCGCGATCAGGGTGTCGAAGAACACGATCCGCTTGGCCGCGCCGAAGCCGGTGAAATAGGCGTTGCCGTGCGCCGAGCGGCGGCTGCCGTCCATCACGTAGAGGCCCTGCGCCGCGAACCCGCAGCGTTTCATCAGCGCCTCGATGCGCTCGCGCAGCGCCTCGTCGGCGAGCGGCACGAACTTGTTCGACAGTGGCGCGATGAAGATCGGGTACAGCACGCGCACGAGCATCATGTAGGCGACCAGCACGACCCACACCCAGCCCCACCACAGCGGGCCGGCGCGATTCATCAGCCACACCACCACGAACAGCAGCGGCAGGCCGAGCGCGGTGCCGATCGCCGTGTTGCGGGCCAGATCGATGAAGAACAGCTTGCGCGTCATGCGGTTGAAGCCGAAGCGCGCCTCGATGCCGAACTGGCGCACGTATTCGAACGGCAGATCCACGGCGCTGGTGATCACCGTGACGAGCGCGATCAGCAGGATCTGCTGCCAGTAGCCGCCGCCCACCCAGCCGCGCAGCAACTGGTCGAGCGCGCCCACGCCGCCGAGCAGCGTCAGCACGATCAGCAGCGCGGCGTTGACCACGATCTCGAGCATCGCCATGCGCGTGCGGGCCACCGTGTAATCGGCGGCGCGCTGGTGCGCCGTGAGCGGGATGGTGTCGCGGAACTGCGCGGGCACGCTGCCGCGGTGCGCGACGACGAAGCGGATCTGGCGCGTGGCGAGCCAGAGTTTGGTGCCGACCATCGCGAGGAGGGTAGCGGCGAACAGCAGGGTGAACGAATGGGCGGACATCGGGGGGAGCCGGTGGTAACTATGCGAGAATTATAAGATCTTGCGGACGGGGCCCGCTCGACGGTTTTCGGCCGTCGCGCCGGTGCGCGCGCCGCAGCCGACCTTCCAGGAAAAACGAATGACCGATACTCCCGACACCTCTGGCCAGAGCACGCTCGTGCGCAACGAACTGAACCTCGTCTGGCTCGACATGGAAATGACCGGGCTCGACCCCGACAACGACCGCATCATCGAGATCGCCGTGGTGGTCACCAACTCGACGCTGGAGAACGCCGTCGAGGGCCCGGTGCTGGCGATCCACCAGAGCGAGGAAACCCTCGCGAAGATGGATGCCTGGAACCAGTCGACCCACGGCCGCTCGGGCCTGATCGATCGCGTGCGCGCGTCCACCGTGACCGAAGCCGACGCGACCGCGCAGATCAAGGCGTTCCTCGCGCAATACGTGTCGCCGGGCAAGTCGCCGATGTGCGGCAACTCGATCTGCCAGGACCGCCGCTTCATGGCGCGCTGGATGCCCGAGCTCGAGAGCTTCTTCCACTACCGCAATCTCGACGTCAGCACGCTCAAGGAGCTGTGCCGCCGCTGGCAGCCGGCCATCTACAAGGGCTTCCAGAAGCGCGCCATGCACACGGCGCTGGCCGACATCCACGAGTCGATCGACGAGCTGAAGTACTACCGCGAGCATTTCCTCGTGCCGGCGGCCAAGCCGGGCGCCTGAGCCGGAGGGCCGGCGCTCAGTCCGCGCGCGGCGCGCGCCGCGCGCTCTTCGGCCGGAACGCATCCGACACCTCGGGGCGCGTCTCGACGTACGGCCCGCCGATCAGGTCGATGCAATACGGCACGGCCGCGAAGATGCCGGGCACGATCACCTTGCCGGCCTCGTCGCGCAAGCCTTCCAGCGTTTCGCGAATCGACTTCGGTTGCCCCGGCAGGTTGATCACCAGCGCGGCGTGATCGGCCGTCTCGCGGATCACGGCCACCTGCCGCGACAGGATCGCGGTGGGCACGAAGCGCAGGCTGATCTGGCGCATCTGTTCGCCGAAGCCCGGCATCTCCCTGGTGGCGATCGCCAGCGTGGCCTCGGGCGTCACGTCGCGCCGCGCGGGGCCGGTGCCGCCGGTGGTCAGCACCAGATCGCAGCCGGCCGCGTCGATCAGCTCGATGAGCGTGGCCGAGATCAGCGGCGCCTCGTCGGCGATCAGGCGCGTCTCGGCGCGCCACGGCGAGGCGAGTGCCTCGCCGAGCCAGCCTTCCAGCGCCGGAATGCCCTGATCCACGTAGTCGCCGCGGCTCGCGCGGTCGCTGATCGAGACGAGCCCGACGATCAGCTCGTCGGGGTGCTTACGCGTCGTCTTCGTCATCGGGGTCTTCTTGATCGTCGGCGTCTTCACCGCTGCCGGGGGGCGCGCTGGCCGTCTTGATCCACTGGAACAGTTCGCGGAAATAGCGCGGCGGCTTGCCGAGCTGCGCTTCCTTGCGCGCGTTGCGGATCAGCGTGCGGCCTTCCTGCACGTCGGCGCTCGGATGGGTGCTGATGAAGCGCGTGAGCGCCTCGTCGTCGGCCAGCAGCTGGTCGCGCGTGCGCTCGATCCAGTGCAGCTGCGCGGTGGCGGCCTTGTTCACGCCGCGCTGGGTGTCGAGCGCGGTGCGCAGGGCGTCGATTTCGCCCTGATTCAGCGCGCGCATCACCTTGCCGACGTACTGCATCTGGCGGCGCTTGCCTTCGTGGTCGGTGATGCGGCGCGCCTCGCGCACGGCGTCGCCGAGGTCTTCGGGCATCGGCATGCGCTTGAGGGCGTCCTTCGGCAGCTCGACGAGGTCGCGGCCGAGTTCCTGCAGCGCGTGCATGTCGCGTTTCAGCTGAGACTTGCTGGGGCGATCGTAGCCGTTGCCGGCGTCGTCGTCGGCCGTCTCGATCGGTTGGATACGGGTTTTGCGGTTCATGGGCGAGATTGTATCGCGCCGCGGGCCCGGCCCGGTCGGTTCGACGCGCAGGCGACCCGCCGCGCGCGGCGCGCCATGGATGGATGACGCGGGCCGGACCTTGTTATGATCGCGGGATACGCCTATTTCGAACCTCGCGGGCGCCACGCCCGCTACCGGACAATCACGACGATGCCTGCTCATACCGACGCACCCGCGCGCCATTTCCCGCACACGCAGGAGCAACTGAAAGAAATCGCCTCGGACATTCTCCGTCACGCCAAGGCGCTCGGCGCGTCCGACGCGGCGACCGAAATCTCCGAAGGCGACGGCCTGTCGGTGTCGGTGCGGCGCGGTGAGGTCGAGACGATCGAGCACAACCGCGACAAGATGGTCGGTGTCACGGTGTTCATCGGCAAGAAGCGCGGCAACGCGAGCACCTCCGACTTCTCGCCGGCGGCGCTGAAGGACACCGTGGCCGCCGCCTACAACATCGCGCGCTTCACCGCCGAGGACGACGCGGCCGGCCTGGCCGAGGCCGAGCTGCTCGAGACCGCGCCGCGTGACCTCGATCTCTATCACCCGTGGGCGCTCGGCGCCGACGAGGCCGTGGAGATCGCGCGCCGTGCCGAGGACGCCGCGTTCGCGGTGAGCCCGCAGATCCGCAATTCCGAAGGCGCGAGCGTCTCGGCGCAGCATTCGCAGTTCGTGCTGGCCACCTCGCGCGGCTTCCTGGGCGGCTATCCGTATTCGCGTCACTACATCGCCTGCGCGCCGATCGCGGGCAGCGGCCGCCACATGCAGCGCGACGACTGGTACACCTCGAAGCGCAACGCCTCGGATCTGGCCTCGCCCGAGGCGGTGGGCCGCTATGCGTCGGAACGTGCGCTGGCCCGCATGGGCGCGCGCCGGCTCGACACGCGCAAGGTGCCGGTGCTGTTCGAGGCGCCGCTGGCGGCCGGGCTGCTCGGCGCGTTCACCCAGGCCGTGAGCGGCGGCGCGCTGTATCGCAAGACCAGCTTCCTGGTGGACAGCCTCGGCAAGCCGGTGTTCGCGCCGCACGTGCAGGTGGTGGAAGACCCGCACGTGCCGCGCGCGATGGGCAGCGCGCCGTTCGACGAGGAAGGCGTGCGCACGCATGCGCGCAGCGTCGTGAAGGACGGCGTGGTGGAAGGCTATTTCCTGTCCACCTACTCGGCGCGCAAGCTCGGCACGAAGACCACCGGCAACGCGGGCGGCTCGCACAATCTCTCGCTGCGCAGCAGCCTGACGCGCGCCGGCGACGATTTCGACGCGATGCTCAAGAAGCTCGGCACCGGCCTGCTGCTGACCGAGCTGATGGGGCAGGGCGTCAACTACGTGACCGGCGACTACTCGCGCGGCGCAGCGGGCTTCTGGGTGGAGAACGGCGTGATCCAGTACCCGGTCGAGGAGATCACGGTGGCGAGCACGCTGCAGGACATGTTCAAGCACGTGGTGGCGATCGGGGCCGACACGATCGTGCGCGGCAACAAGGAAATCGGCTCGGTGCTGATCGAGCAGATGACGATCGCCGGGCAGTGATGCCTTGACGCCACGAGGCCGGCACGGGCCGTGCGCCCGTGGCCACCATCAAGAAACGCCGCATTCGATGCGGCGTTTTTCGTTTGGGGCGCGGAGCGTTCAGGTCGGTTGCCGGCGCGTGTAGGTGACGAACGCGTAGTCGAAGTCGTTCGGCGCTGCGGCGCGATGCGCCTCGCGCGAGGCTTCCTGCCAGTGGGCGGGATCGGGGGCGGGGAACGAGGCGTCGCCGTCGAAATCCGCATCGATCTCGGTCACCACGAGCCGGTCGGCCTGCGCGATGCCTTCGGCGTACAGTTGCGCGCCGCCGATCAGGAACGCCTCGGCCGCGCCGTCGCGCGCGGCGGCCTCGAGTGCGTCGGCCAGCGAGGTGACCGTGTCGCAGCCGTCGAAACGCTTCGACGCGTCGCGCGTGACCACGATGTTGCGGCGGCCCGGCAGCGGGCGGCCGATCGATTCGTGCGTCTTGCGGCCCATCACGATCGGCGCGCCCATCGTGGTGCGCTTGAAGAACGCGAGATCCTCGGGCAGCTTCCACGGAAGCTGGTTGTCGCGGCCGATCACGCCATTGCGTGCGCGCGCGACGATCAGGGTCAGGGTGGTCATGGGCGGTCCGGAGCGGGCAGGAAAGCGGTCGATTCTACCGGATCGACGCTCGCGGCCGATGCTGCGACGCAGCCGCGACGCTCGTGCGGAATCGGCGCGCCGTCGCGCGACGAAAAACGTTTCATTCGTGTCGCGTGGCGGTTCGGAATTACTTCGGATATCAAATGATGCAGAAGCGCTGACACTGCTTTCGCGCAGCAGGCGAGGGGTGGAGCAACGATTTCCGCAGAGGAATCGATCTCGTTCATGCACGTCGCGGCGCGCCGGGCGTTCACCAGAATTGAAGATACGATGCGCGCATCGACGCCGGATTGACGCGTGGCAGCACGATGCGACGCGCACGAACGTACGCAGGACCACACCAGGTCGGTAATTGCGACCGCTACAACAGATGTGCCTTGTTTGCCGGGAAGACTTCGATATCTGCAACTGGACGCGTGGACCGCACGACCCCGATTCGAGGTTTCGTTCGATCCCGTGATTGCACGCCGAGCCTGCGTGCCGCGAATCAGACGAAGGATGAAGCGATGGAGACCGTCGCCAGGCAATTGATCAACTACTCGCGCGTGCCGTGCGCCGAGTTGCGGCACGGTTTAGACATGCGCGGCTGGCGCATCGAGTACGCGATGCGCCGCGCGAACTCAGGCGCGCCGTG
This sequence comes from Burkholderia sp., assembly GCA_030151225.1. GTDB lineage: Bacteria > Pseudomonadota > Gammaproteobacteria > Burkholderiales > Burkholderiaceae > Burkholderia. Next base: position 18,847 of record JASLEG010000337.1, read on the forward strand.
GCCGGCGGCCTGATCGACGTGTCGGGCGGGCTTGCCGTTTCAGAGTTGAGGGACGTGGAATCGAGCCTCGGCGCGCCGAACGTCGGCCGGATCGTGGCCGCTCAGCGCGGCCAGAGGCAGGACCTGGCGCTGCGCCGGCTGGTGCGCGACTACCGCTTCGACTACCTCACGCCGCCGTGCGATCGCGGCCCTGCACCACTACGGCTGGCCGGGCAACGCGCGCGAGCTGGGCGTGTCGCGTGACGCTTTACCGGTTGATGGTGGCCCACGGCATGCGCGACCGCGCCGCCGAGACGATCGGGCTCGCGATGCCGGCCTCCGGCTGAGCGGCGCGAGGCTTGCTAGAATCGCGGGGACGGTCGCGCTCGCGGCCGAAGGAACCCGCATGAAACAGTATCTCGATCTCGTCCGTACCATCCTCGACACCGGCTCCTGGCAGGAGAACCGCACCGGCATCCGCACCATCGGCATGCCGGGCGCGATGCTGCGCTTCGACCTGCAGGAAGGCTTTCCGGCGGTCACCACCAAGAAGCTCGCGTTCAAGTCCGCGATCGGCGAACTGGTGGGCTTCCTGCGCGGCGCGCGCAGCGCGGCCGATTTCCGCGCGCTTGGCTGCAAGGTCTGGGACGCGAACGCCAACGACAATGCCGCGTGGCTGGCCAACCCGTACCGCACCGGCGTGGACGATCTCGGCGACGTGTACGGCGTGCAATGGCGCAGCTGGCCCGGCTACAAGGTGCTCGAGGCCGGCGCCACGGCGCAGATCGACGACGCGCTCGGGCGTGGTTACCGGCTCGTGACCTCGTTCGAGGACGGCGACGCGCAGCGCGTGCTGCTGTACAAGGCGATCGACCAGCTGCGCGATTGCCTCGACACGATCATGCGCGACCCGTCGAGCCGCCGCATTCTGTTCCACGGCTGGAATCCGGTGAAGCTCGACGAGATCGCGCTGCCGGCCTGCCATCTGCTGTACCAGTTCCTGCCGAACGTCGCGAAGCGCGAGATCTCGCTGTGCCTGTACATCCGCAGCAACGACGTGGGGCTCGGCACGCCGTTCAACCTGACCGAGGGCGCGGCACTGCTGTCGCTGGTCGGCCGGCTGACCGGCTACACGCCGCGCTGGTTCACGTATTTCATCGGCGACGCGCACATCTACGAGAATCAGCTCGGCATGCTCGAGCAGCAGCTCGAGCGCGAGCCGTACGAGAGCCCGCGCCTCGAGATCGCCGAGCGGGTGCCCGATTACGCGAAGACGGGCGTGTACGAGCCGGAATGGATCGAGCGCGTGGAGCCGTCCGATTTCGTGCTCGAGGGCTATCGCCATCACGCTCCGCTGACGGCGCCGATGGCCGTGTGAGGCGGTGTGTGCCGGCTCGCCGGCTGGGGTGAAGTCACGAGGCCCGCGCCATCACGGCGCGGGCCTCGTCGTTTGCGGCCGGCCCATTCCGCCGCAGCGCACCTCAGTGGCGTTCCTGATGCTCCGGATGCCCTTGCGGCGCCGGCGCGTGCTGCTGGGGCGGCGGCGCGTGCGGCGGCTCCATGTGCGGAGCCGGTGCCGGGCGTTCGATGTGCGGCTGAGGCTGCGGCGCGGGCCGCTGTTCCTGGTGCGGCGGCTCGAAATGCTGCTGGGGCTGCGGCCGCGGCTGCGCGTGCTCGACGTGCTGCGGTTCGAAGTGCGGCTGCGGTTGCTGCGGGCGCGGTTCGGCCTGACGCGGCGCCTCGTGCTGCGCCGGCCGTTCGAACGCCGGCTGCGGTGCATGCTGCTGCGGCGCGTGCGCTTCGGGCCGCGCCGGCGGCGCGCCGTGCATGGCCGCCTGCGGGGCGGGACGGGCGCCTTCCTGTCCACCCTGAACCGCGCCGCGCGCCGGCTCGGGCATCACCTGGCCGCCGTGCGTCGCGTTCGGATGCGGCTGGCCGTTCTGCTCGCGCTCGCGTTGCTGCGCGATCGGTTCATGCGGCTGGGTCCACGACGGCTGCCCGTTCGCGGCCGGCCGTGCCTCGGCGCCGCCCGGGCGTGCCGCTTCCGCCGGCGGGCGCGGCACGCCGTTACCCGGCATGGCCATGCCCGGATGCATCGCGTTGGCGGGGGCGCCCGGTGCCGCACGCATGCCTTGCGCGGCGGCGACGGCCGCGGCGTTCGGCTCGCCGCCGTGCGGCATCACCTGACCGCCCGCCGTGGCCGAACGCACGCCGCCGGGTTGCGGCGCGCCCGGATGTCCCGGCTGCAGCACCGGGCCGTGCGGATTGACGAGCTGCACGTTGCGCATCGCCCACTGGTTCTGCGCGCCGGCCGGCGTGCCGACCGCATGCACGGGGCGTGCCGCGTAGTTCGGCGGCGTCGCGCTGCGGATCACCGGTGCGCCGGCGCCCGGCACGTTGCCGCCATGCTGCGCGAACTGCTGCGCCTGACGGTCGTGGAACGCGGCCGGCACCACCGGGTTGCGGGTGGCGACGATCGGATGCGAGAGCGCGACCTGCGGCGGCCGGTAGGTGGCATTGCGCAGCCCGCCCGCGAAGCTCTGGCGCACCGGGGCGATGCCGGGCGCGCCCGCGCCGAGGTGCGCGTTGCGCCATTGCTGCGGATCGACGCGCTGCGCGAAGCGCGCGACCGGCTGGCCGTGCACGAAGGCCTGTGCCGGCACGGCGGTGATCGCGTTGTGCACGCGGTAGTTGACGTAGGTGTTGTGGATGTTGGTGATGTTGACGTTGTTGACCACCACCGTGCGGTTCACGCGCTCGAAGTAATGCGGGCTCCAGCCGCCCCAGCCCGGCCGCCACGCCTCGTGCGGCGCGAGCGGGAACCAGGCCACGCCGGCGGCCACGGCACCGCCGACGGCGAGCCCGACGCTCCAGTCGAAGCCGCCACCGCCGCCGCCCACGAAGCCGACCAGCGCCGGGGCGTAGCAGGGCGGCGCGGCCGGCTCGACCGGCCCCGGCACCCACGCCCAGCTGTTGTCGAGATAGGCCCAGCGGCCATAGTGATACGGTGCGAAGCCCCACGGCGCATCGTCCACCCAGGTCCAGCCCCACGGCGCCTGCCAGATCCAGTGGCCGGTGTGATACGGCGCCCAGCCGGCCGGCATGCTGTTCGGCGTCCACACCGCGCCGTATTCGGGCGTCTCGCGCCAGGTGCCGTTCGCGTCGAGGTCCTGATAGCCGGGCATGTCGCGCGACACGTAGCGCGCCGAGATCGAGCGGTCCTCGGCCGCGTCGCGCGCGGCGGCCCACTGGTCGAACGGATCGGCGCCCGGCACCGCGTTGCTGGCCGCGACCTGCAGGTTGGTGCCCGAGAAGGTCAGTTGCTGGCCGGCCGACACCGGCATCTGGCCGGCGTCGCCGTACACGGTGGCGCTGCCGCGCCGCACCGTGACCGTGGTCGAGGCGCCGTTCGGCGCGACGTCGACGCGATAGTCGCCGGGGCCGCCGATCGCGAGCGCGAGGTTCGGCGTGTCGATCTCGTAGGCGCCGCCGGCAGGCAGGTCGCGCACGTGGGTCGACAGCGTGCCGACGCCGACCTTCAGCTGGGTGCTCGTGTCGTCGAGGTTCAGGATCGCGAGCGAGGTCGACTGGTCGAGCCGCACGGCGCTCGAGCCGATGTGCATTTCCGAGCGCGCGCTCCGGTCGTTCCAGAGCTGGTCGCCGGTCGTCAGCGGGCGGTTGACGGTCGCATACGACCAGTCGCTCGCGCCGGCCGGCTCGGTGGTGACGGGGCCCGACAGATAGTCGAGCCGAGCGACGCGCGAGGGTGGATCGCCACCGGCCTGCCGGGCCGCGGGCGTGGCGGCGGGGGCGGGCGGCGTCTGGGCCCGCGCGG
>JASLEG010000023.1 GCA_030151225.1 Burkholderia sp.
GCCGCGCGCGGCGTTCTGCTCCACGAGCAGCGACACGTCCGCCTGCCGATGGTTGTAGTCGTGAAGCTTCACCGCCTCGGGCACGCGGCGGGTGCGCTTCTCGAGCGTCTTGATCGCATCGGCCCCGGCGCTCTCCATGCCGGAATCGCGGCGATACGGCACGGTGCGCTGCTTGCGCGCGTAGGCGTCCAGATCGTCGCCGAACACCATCACGGCGTGATCGCGCTTCTGCTCCCAGCGAAACCAGATCCCTTCCTGCGCACACAGCCGCTGGATGAAGGCCACCGTGGTCTCGTGGTACTGCGTCACGTATTCGTGGCGCGGGTACGCGTGGCGCAGCTTGAACACGAAATCGACGCCGGCCCGATAGCTGTGATGCCGCAACGTCACGGTCACGATCTCCTGCACCGACTGCTTCTGGAACAGCCGGCTCGTGACGCCGCGATCCAGATCCGCCAGCACGGGCTCAAGCCGCACGCGGTAATGCGTTTCGTCGGCGGACGTCGAAAGTTCGTCGAACGCGGTGATCACGCCGTGCACGGTGTACGCCGGCGGCATCTTGCTGAACTGCTCGGCGTTCTCGCCGAACATCCTGCGCAGATAGGCCATGTTCGGATCGACCGGCGCGATCGTGAAGCGCGCCGGTCGGCCCACCACCTGCTCCATCGACAGGCCGGCCACCGGGCTCGTGAACTCGATGTCGTAGCGATACAGCTCGCTCACGGCATCGCGTCCGCTGAACCGCAGCACCGAGAACGGCGCCGGATGCGGCGCCAGCTTCAGCGTGTAGGCCTGGGTGGGCAGGACCGACTGCATGGGAATACTCCATTAAACACATACCCGAGGCCAACCAATTCAGCCGAGTGCATAGCGAAATGCATTGATGAATGGGCGCCAGTTTCTCGCGCGCCAGAGGGGCGGCTCACTCAATATCGGAGCAAATTAAATACATCTGATTCATTTTCGTCAAACGACTCCGACCACCAATCTTCAAAAACCACGAATACGTCAAACAAATCCGAATCTTTATTTTTAGATAGAAAATCTCGAAAATCTATCTCGCTATTTATTTAAAGATACGATCGTGTTCAGATGAAAATAATCCGAATCGTCTGGGCAATCCCGAGTTCAACGGAAACCTCTCGATGGCGATGCCACGCTGGGTGACCACCACCACCGCCGCCCGGCAAGCGCCATCTCGGTAAAAGACCGACGGCTGGCCGGCCGCCGCCCCGGATCGGCTAAAATCCCGGCTGCCTACGATACGAACCTCCGGCGCGGCACCAGCCGCGCCGCCCCCGCTGCCGATCATGACCGCCTCGACTCCCTCCCCCGCCAACGCCACGCCCGGCGCGCTCTATGCCAAGCTGCTCGGCGAAACCGCCAAGATCGACTGGTGCGACCTCGAACGCTTCTTCGCGCAGGGCAAGCTGCTGTGGGTGGCGCGCGATCTCGACCTCGTCAGCGTGGCCGAGGCGATCGCCTCCGATCAGGCCGACCAGGTCACGCGCTGGCTGTCGGCCGGCCACGTCGCGCGCATGCCGGCCGAGGTCGCGCAGGATTTCGCCGCGCGCACGCCCGAGCTGTGGGCCGTGGTGGTGTCGCCGTGGGTGTGCGTGCAGGAACGGACCTGAGGATCGAGCGCGCCCGATGCCCTCCTCCGCTGCCTCGACTTCTCCCGCTTCCTCCATCGCCGAACCGGTCGGCCACCGCAAGGTGCTCCGCCTCGCGATTCCGATCGTGCTGGCCAACCTCACGCAACCGATCCTCGGCGCCGTGGACACGGCCGTGGCCGGCCATCTCGACGGCCCGCAGATGCTCGGCGGCGTCGCGCTCGGCGGCCTGTTCTTCAGCTTCGTGTACTGGAGTTTCGGGTTCCTGAGGATGGGCACCACGGGCCTGGTGGCACAGGCCTTCGGCGCCGGCGACACGGCCGGCATCCGCCTGAACGTGCTGCGCGCGCTGGCGATGGCGGTCGTGCTCGGCCTCGCCGTGCTGGCGCTGCAGGGCCCGCTGATCTCGATCGCGATGACGCTGCTCGGCGGCAGCGCCGAAGTCCGCGCCAACGCGCACGCCTATGCGCAGGCGCGCATCTGGGCCGCGCCGTTCGCGCTCGCGAACTACGCGATCCTCGGCTACCTGCTCGGCGTGCAGCGCGTGCGGCTCGCGCTCGTGCTGCAGACCTTCATCAACGTCGTAAACATCGTGGCCGTGCTGCTGTACGTGTATCGCTTCGACGGCGGCGTGACCGGCATCGGCGCGGCCACCGCGACGGCCGATTTCGCCGGCTTCGTGCTGGGTGCTGCGGTGTTGCTCGCGAGGCGCACGCGCGGGCTCGGGCTGCCGAGCCGGGCCGCGTTCTTCGAGCCCGCGGCGTTGAAGCGGCTGGTGGCGCTCAATCGCGACATCTTCGTGCGCACGCTGTGCCTGCTGTGCGCGTTCGGCTGGTTCGCGCATCTCGGCGCGCGCCAGGGCGACGCCACGCTCGCGGCCAATGCGCTGCTGCTGAACTTCCTGACCTTCACGTCCTACGCGCTCGACGGCTTCGCGCACGCGGCCGAAGCGCTGGTGGGCGCGGCGGCCGGCGCGCGCGACCGCGTCACGTTCCGCGCGGCGGTGCGCGTGACGCTGCAATGGGCGGTGGGCTGCTCGCTCGGGTTCACGCTGCTGTATGCGCTGGCGGGCGGCTGGGTGATCGCGAAACTCACCGATCAGCCGGCCGTGCGCGAGGCCGCCGGGCACTTCCTGCCGTGGGCGGCGGCGCTGCCGCTCGTGTCGGTGTGGGGCTTTCTGCTGGACGGCGTGTTCATCGGCGCCACGCGCACGCGTACGCTGATGATCGCGATGTCGATCTCGCTGGCCGTGTTCGTGGCGGCGACGTTCGCGCTGGCCGGGCCGCTCGGCAACCACGGGCTGTGGCTCGCGCTGTCGATCTTCATGCTCGCGCGCGGCGTGACGCTGGCGCTGCGGGTGCCGGCGCTCGCGCGACGCATCGGGAGCGAGGCCAGCTGAGGGCGGCTAGTTCGATGCGGGCGCGGGCGACGATGCCGGCGCCTCGAGCATCGACGGCGGCGTCATGTCGGTGGGCACGCCGTGGTAATCGGCGGGATCCTGCGGCGGCTTGCCATGGTGACGCGAACCCGAATCCGGCTGGCCGACGCAGCCGGCCAGCGTTGCCGCGACGAGCGCGGCCGCAATCAAACGGAACATTCTGACCTCGAAGGCGAAAGCGGCGCGGCACACGGTGTGCCACGCGATCGCGCGAGTCTAACGGAAACCGGGGCGGCTCGACGGAAGCACCGCCGACGGCCGCCAATGAAAAACGGCACGACGAATCGAATCGTCGTGCCGTCTTGCTTCATCGCCGCTCGCAGGCCGCGGGCGAGGCTCAGTGCGCTGCCGGATCCGCGAGGAAGTGTCGAGCGTAGCGCGCGTTGATGTCGGACAGGCGGAACAGCGTGAGGAAGTCCGCGCAGTTGAAATCGGGATCCCAGGCCGGTGCGCCGCAGATCTTCGCGCCGAGGCGCAGGTAACCCTTGATCAGCGGCGGCGGCGGCACCTTGGTGCCCGTCTTCAGTTCGTCGACCGGCAGCGCCGTGTGCGGGAACGCATGGTATTCGGGCGCCGTCAGCGAATCGCCGAGCGAGGCATACAGGTTCGCGGCGTAGTGGCCGCCATCGGCCATCGACACGCTCGCGCAGCCGAGCATGGTCTCGTAGCCGTTCTGCAGCATGTACGAGCCGAGGCCGCCCCACAGCGCCATGATCACGGCGCCGCTGCGATAGTCGCGGTGCACGCACGAGCGGCCCACTTCCACCATCTTCGAGCGCAGGTGCGCGAGGCGCGACAGGTCGAACTCGCCTTCGGCGTACAGGCGGCCGATACGGGCGGCCTGGTGCGGCGGCAGCACGCGGTACGTGCCGACCACCTTCAGCGTGTCGAGGTCACGCACGAGCAGGTGATCGCAGTAGGCGTCGAACGGATCGACGTCGAGGCCGGCGGGGCCGCTGACTGCGGCGCCCATTTCGTCGGCGAACACGCTGTAACGCAGGCGCTGCGCTTCACGCAGTTCATCTTCGGTACGTGCCCAGGCGGCACGCAGGCGGAATTCGGACGTGACCGTTTCGGACGCGCGCGGCAGACGACGGCGCGCCTGGTCGAGCGGCAGTGAAGCGAATGGGAGCGTAGGCGTCGGCAGATCTCGCATCAGGCTTTCCTGGTCGTAAGGAATGGAACGACATGGCGGCCAATGTAGTAATCGGCCGTGACACTTGGATGGTGAATCGGTGTCAATTCGGTGACATGTCGTCGAACGGACTTTAGCAGAAAGTCTGAAGAAAGGTGTCAGCAGGGAATCGACGCCGGCCGAAAGGCCGCGGTTACGCTGCGATTGCAGCGTAATTAATGCGTGATCACGCCAGATCGGGCGACAGCGCGGCCTTGAGGACAGCCTGCCCCGCGCCGTCGCGCGAGCGGCTCTGGAGCCAGATCAGGCCACCCTTGCGCAGCGACCAGCTGTCGTCGCTGCCGGCCAGCAACTTCGCCGCCACCGCGCCGAGCGTGGGCTGGTGGCCCACGATCACCACCGTGGGCGCGATGCCTTCCGGCCAGCCGGCCGCGGCGAGCACCTCGGCCACGCTGCCGCCGGGTGCCAGTTCGCGCACGGTGCGGTATTGATCGGTCAGCGTCTCGACCGTCTGCACGGTGCGCGCGGCCGGGCTGACCAGGATCACGGCACTCGATTCGAGCCGCGGACGCAGCCATTTCGCCAGGGCCTGCGCATCGCGGCGGCCGCGCACGGTGAGCTGGCGCGCGAGATCGCTCGCGGCGTAATCGTCGGCTTCGGCATGACGCCACAGAATCAGATGCATTCTGATGAACCTCGTGGGTGGTCGACGGAGCATCCATCCTAACGCGGCTTCGGTGACATCTGTACGAGGGATTGACCCGAGTGCGGCGATCGTGCACAATCTCTGGCTCGTCGGAGCGTAGCGCAGCCTGGTAGCGCATCTGATTTGGGATCAGAGGGTCGTAGGTTCGAATCCTATCGCTCCGACCAAGGAAATCAAGGGGTTACATGCCACAAGCGTGTAACCCCTTTTCCGTTTCCGGACTCATGTAACCACCATGTAACACGAATTGGTCGCATTCGCTCCATGCCGATCCGCAATCTCCGCATTTCACCTTGGAGCTGGCGGTGAGCGATACCGCCCGTCATTACCACAGCACCTCATCGGCAAGCAGGCCGGGCGACAGGCCCATGTTCGATGTAGACGTCACCGGCCCTCCTCTTACCCCGACCACAGCGAAGCTCGCGAAAAAGCGCAGCAACTGCGTAAGCTCTGATAAAGGTCGGCGAAGATATCCGACAGCGACGGCGATCAAGCCATTCCGTCATTGAAGCCAACCGCGATCGCGACGCTTTCGATCAATCTTCCTGTCGATTCGGTCAAGCAGCCGAAACGCACGGCAGCGGCGAGACGCATCTCCCTAGCGCGGCGGGCCTCCCGCCATGGCATCGTAGGCGGCCTGGGCAACGGCGATGCGATCGAGGTTGCGAAAGGCCCATTCGCCGAGCGCCTTGACCGGCTCGGCCAATGATTCGCCGATATCCGTCAGCGCGTAATCCACCCTTGGGGGAATGGACGGCGTGACGGTGCGCGTCACCAGGCCGTCGCGCTCCATGTTCCGCAGCGTAAGCGTGAGCATGCGCTGCGAGACGCCGTCGATGCCGCGCTTCAGTTCGCTGAAACGGTGGGCGCGCTGGCGCAGCAGGATGATGACCATCACCGTCCACTTGTCGCCGATGCGGCCAATGACCTGCTTGGCCTTCAGGCAGGAAGCGGACGGACGCTCGGCCCGACCGGGTTCGGATGCGTTGTGCTTGTCGTTGTCGGTCACGTTCGTGTACCTCCGGTATCAAATCTGTGCCGTCTTGTGCGCCGATTGTAGCAGTCACATACTGGCACCAAGTTACCAAAAGGAACCAACCAGATGAAACTCCTGCATATCGACAGCAGCGTCACCGGCGCGCATTCGGTCTCCCGCGAACTGTCCCGCCTGATCGTCGACACGCTCGGCGCGGCCAGCAAGCTCGACGTCACCTACCGCGACCTCGTCGCCGACGATCTGCCGCACTTCACCGCCGCCACGGCGCCCACCGCCCATCAGCTCTCGCAGGCCGCGCCCGCAACGGACGCCGCGCAGCAGGCCGCACGCGCCACCAGCGACGCAATCCTGAAAGAGTTCATCGAGGCGGACGTGATCGTGCTAGGCGTGCCGATGTACAACTTCACGGTGCCGTCGCAGTTGAAGGCGTGGCTTGACCGGGTCGTGGTGCCGGGCACCACCTTCCGTCGCGGCGCGAACGGCATCGAGGGTCTGGCCGGCGGCAAGCGCGTGCTGCTCGCCATCTCGCGCGGCGGAGTGTACGACGAGGCCTCCCCGGCGCGCACGTTCGAACACGGCGAATCGCTGCTGCGCGCCGTTCTGGGCTTCCTCGGCGTGAGCCGGATCGAAAGCGTGGTGGCCGAAGGCCTGATCGTGGCCGAGACGAAGGACGCGACGATCGCCGCGGCGCGCGAGGCCGCTCGACGCATCGCAGCCTGACACGACCGACGATGCAACACCGACTGCCCACCTACTTCCTCTCGCACGGTGGCGGCCCTTGGCCGTGGATGAAGCACGTCAGGCCCGGCGTGTACGAGAGGCTCGAGGCCTCACTGATCGAAATACGTAGCGAACTGCGCGAATCGCCTCGCGCGGTGCTGATGATCTCGGGACACTGGGAAGCCGACCGCTTCCTGCTGTCTGCCGCCGCGCAACCGCCGATGCTGTACGACTACACCGGCTTCCCGCCGTACACCTATTGCATTCGCTACGACGCGCCCGGCGACCCGGCGCTGGCGCACACGGTGCACGAGATGCTGACGCGCGGCGGCATGCCGAGCGGGCTGGACCCGCATCGCGGCTACGATCACGGCACGTTTTCGCTGATGCATGCCCTGTATCCGGAGGCGCGACTTCCGGTGGTGCAGCTCTCGATGAAGCGCGATTTCGATCCCGCCGAGCACATCGAGATGGGCAGGCTGCTCGCGCCGCTACGTGACGAAGGCGTGCTGATCGTCGGCAGCGGCTTCAGCTTCCACGACACGCGCGGCATCCTCAGTGGCGCGGGCCAGCGCGCATCCGCCGAATTCGACGGGTGGCTCGCCGACACACTGCTGCATGCCGCACCGGAAGCACGTCGTCGCCGCTTGATCGACTGGACAGGCGCGCCATCCGCACGCGCGGCGCATCCTCGCGAGGATCACCTGATCCCGTTGATGGTGGCGCTCGGCGCGGCCGGCGACGACCGAGGCGCGCTCGTTTATCACGAACGCGATTTCATGGGCGCCATCACCGCTTCGAGCTATCGCTTCGGCGAACCGCCGCCGGCGGCGTAGGCGCCCGCGGCTTGGCACACACCGCGTCCCACACCATCATGACTCCGCGAATCGCGGTGTCGAGCACCACGTGGCGCGTGCCGTTGCGCGCCAGCGGCGTCATGCAAGTTCTCTTCCGCGTACAACCGCTCCACGCGCTTCTGGTTCACGATCATGCCCAACTGCCACAGTTGCGGATAAACAATGCCGGAGCCATAGCGGCGGCGCCGCTAAGACAACGCGACGATTTGCACTCGCAAGTGCATAATTGCGGTCCGGTACAGGCTGATAGCGACAGGCACTGCCGCTAATGCCGCCCGCTCGCTATTCGCATCGCTCGCGATGCGTACCTCCCCTGAGTAAACGCTATCTGCCGATCTGTCGCCGCCTGACTTTTTCAGGGACTCGAACTCGGCGCGGACCACTGACAGGCACTAAGAGCCGCTTATGTGGACGCCTCCCGGATTGCAAGCTGGGTTTTGCAGATAGGCTACAGGTCAAGGCAGCACGCTTATGTCCGGCCCGTTGATGCAGGCCGTTTAGCCTGCTGGCCCATATGGAATTCGCTGACGAGGGTCTCAGCTAACACTCGAACTCGAAGGTTCACGGCTCTTACCAGACTTGCCTCGTCCCGGTCCAACCTGTCATCCATCATGCAATTCGTTGCTTGCGCTCCTTGGTGAGGGAATCTACAACTCGCAATGTGTCGCGGAACGGCACCCGTTATGCATGGGCAGATGCTGACCTCCTCCCGAAAAACCATAGCGGCGAAAACTGGAGATTTCCGGCAGATTTGAAACCCTGACGGGCGGGAGGTTTGCATGAAGAAATCGAGGTAGACGGAGGAGCAGATTGCCTTCGCGCTGAAGCAGGCCGAGCTGGGCACCACGGTCGCGGAAGTTTGCCGGAAGATGGGCGTTTCGGACGCCACCTTCTACAACTGGAAGAGGAAAATGCCCGCCTCAAGCGCATGGTGGCCGACCTCAGCCTGGACAAGCAGATGCTGCAGGAGGTGGTGCAAAAAAAGCTATGAAGCCGGCACGCAAACGCGCGCTGGCTGACTTCTTGATCCAGGCTTATCGCGTC
>JASLEG010000076.1 GCA_030151225.1 Burkholderia sp.
AGTCGGTCACGACGTCGTGACCGCGCACCGCGATGCTGCCTTCGTCGGCGCGCGCGAGGCCCGCCAGGATGCTGATGAGCGTGGTCTTGCCGGCGCCGTTCGGCCCGAGCAGACCGAAGAATTCGCCTTCCTCGACGGACAGACTGACGCCCTTGAGCGCCTGAAGCGACCCGTAGCGCTTCTTGACGTTGCGGATTTCTATGGCTGACATGACTGAGCGCGGCGCGTGGCGCCGCGACGCCTGATTCTGGTCGTGAAACGGATGGGGAAAAACGGGGGCCGATTGGATGCCCCGCAAAACGGTTGATTATAGGGCAAACCGGCGGGGTGGTCGGGGGCGGCACGGCGCGCATTTCCACGTGGCCGCGCCGGGGCGAGCGTCAATGTCGCCCGGTCAGGAGGGTGTCGATGCCGTAGGCGTGCGCGAGGCTGGCGAGCTTCGGCGGCAGGTTGAGGATGTCGAGCTGCGCGCCGCGCGCCAGCGCCGCGCGCTGCCACGCGAGCAGCACCGCGAGCGCGGCCGAGTCGAACTGCGCGAGCGGCGCGCAGTCGACCGCGGTGGCGCCCGCGGCGATCCGGCCGAGCCCGTCGTCGAGCGCGGCCTTCGCGCTCGCGTGGGTCAGCGTGGTGCCGGTGGCGAACTGGCTCACGATGCCTTGCCGCCAGCCAGTTGCTGGTTGCGCTGCGTCAGGAACTGGATCAGGCCGTCGACGCCGCTTTGCTGGATCTTCTCGTTGAACTGCTGCTGGTAGGTCTGGATCAGCCAGGCGCCGAGCACGTTCAGGTCATACACGCGCCAGCCCTGCGCCGTCTTGTACAGGCGATAGTCGATCTGCACCGGGTTGCCGTTGGTCTGCGCGAGCGTGCGCACCACCACGTCGGTCGCGTCGGGATCGGCACGGAACGGCGGGTACTGGATCTGCTGGTCGGCCTTCAGCTGCGCGATCGCGCCCGAGTAGGTGCGGATCAGCAGCATCTTGAACTGCTCGATCACCTTGGCCTGCTGGTCCGGCGTGGCGGCGCGCCAGTTGCGGCCCATCACGATCTGCGTGGTGCGACGGAAATCGACGTACGGCAGGATGTCGCGGTTCACGATGTCGGTGATCTTGCCGATGTCGCTCGGCTTGATCGACTGCGAACGCACGTCGGAGAGCACCTGCTCGGTGGCGCTCTTGATCAGCGCCTGCGGGTTCGACTGGTCGACCTGCGCGTAGGCGGCGCCGCCGAACGAGAAGAACGCGGCAAAGACGGGGATCAGAAACAGTTTTTTCATGGTCAAGTCCTGCAGAGGGTGTCGGTGCGTCATTTTGAACCGGCGACGGGGTGCAAGTTGCATCCGCCACCGTCACAAACGTTTCCGGCTGTAACGAACCGGGGCCTGATCAGTGGAGGCGCAGGCTCGGCCAGCGCAGGCCGTTCGGCGAGGGCGGCACGACGTTCTGTGCCGGCACGTGGGTGGCGCTGGCCGGGTTCGGGCTGGCCGCCGCGTCGGAGGCACCCGATGCCGGGGCCGCCGCTGCCGCTGCGGAGGCGCCCGATGCCGGGGCTGCCGCGGCGTCGTCGTCGGGCACGTCGTACTTCGGCGGCGCGTCGGAGCTGTTGTAGTCGGGCAGCGAGGCTGCGGCCTTGCGACCGCCGGGGCCGCCCGAGGCCGCGATCAGCGACTGGCGCCGCTGCAGGTAGGCATTGCGCACGAACGAGTACTTGTCGATCGCGGCCGCGTCGAGCACGTCGCCGGCGCCGAGCAGGTTGGCGCGGGTGTTGATCAGGTTCACGCCGAACAGGCTCCAGCTCAGCGAATCCGGGTTCACGTAGGTGAGCGGGTTGCCGGCGTAGTCGACCGCGAGGCCGGCAGTGTCGCGCACCGTGCTCGGTCCGAGGAACGGCAGCACCACGTACGGGCCGGCCGGCACGCCGTAGTGGCCGAGCGTCACGCCGAAGTCGCTGTTGTGCTTCGGCAGCTTGGCCACGGTCGCCACGTCGAACAGGCCGCCGACGCCGAACACCGTGTTGATCACCACCCGCATGATGTCGCTCACGCCGTCGGTGATGCGCAGCTGCACGAGGTTGTTGGCGGCGATGTACACGTCGCCGATGTTCGAGAAGAAGTTGGTGACGCTCTCGCGCACCGGCTGGGGCACGGCCCACTGGTAGCCCTTCGCGGCCGGCTTCAGCGCGTAGGTGTCCAGCGTGTCGTTGAACTTGTACATGGTGCGATTGAAGCCCTCGATCGGATCGCCCTTGGTGGGCGTCTGCACGGTGGCGCAGCCGCTCATCGCGGCCATCGCGGCGACGGCCAGGGCCGCATTCCTGAAGCGCGTGGTCTGCATGTTCGTTTCCCTCTTCTCTTTGCTTTGTCTTGTCTGGTCGTGGGGCGGAGCGCGCCGCTTACTGCGACGCCGCTCCCGGTGCCGCGGCGGCCGGCTTGGCGCCGCCGGCGTCCGCCGCCTTGCTGTACAGGAACTGGCTGATCAGGTTCTCGAGCACGATCGCCGACTGCGTCATGGTGATCGTGTCGCCCGCCTTCAGCATCTGCGTGTCGCCGCCCGGCTCGAGCCCCAGGTACTGCTCGCCGAGCAGGCCCGAGGTCAGGATCTTCGCGGACGAATCCTTCGGAAAGGCGTACTTCGAGTACAGCTCGGCCGTCACCACGGCTTGGTAGGTATTGGTGTCGAAACCGATCGATTCGACCCGGCCCACCACCACGCCCGCGCTCTTCACGGCGGCGCGCGGCTTCAGGCCGCCGATGTTGTCGAACTTCATCTTGACCGTATAGGTGGACTGGAACGACACCGAGCTCATGTTGCCGACCTTCAGCGACAGGAACAGCAGGGCCAGGAAGCCCACCACCACGAACAGGCCGACCCAGAAGTCGAGAGCAGTCTTTTTCATCGTCATCTCAGAAATGGCCGACTCAGCTGAACATCAGCGCAGTCAGCAGGAAATCGAGGCCGAGTACCGCGAGCGAGGCGTACACGACGGTTCGGGTGGTGGCGCGCGACACGCCTTCCGGCGTCGGCTTCGCCTCGTAACCCTGGTACAGCGCGACGAACGTGACCGCGAAGCCGAACACGATGCTCTTCAGCACGCCGTTGCCCACGTCGGTCCAGGCGTCGACGCCGCCCTGCATCTGCGACCAGAACGCGCCCGGATCGACGCCGATCAGGATCACGCCCACCACGTAGCCGCCCAGCACGCCCACCGCGCAGAAGATCGCCGACAACAGCGGCATGGCGATGACGCCGGCCCACATGCGCGGCGCGATCACGGTGCGGATCGGATCGATCGCCATCATCTCGAGCGCGGTGAGCTGCTCGCCGGCCTTCATGAGGCCGATCTCGGCCGTGAGCGAGGTGCCCGCGCGCCCCGCGAACAGCAGCGCGGTGACCACCGGCCCGAGCTCTCGCACCAGCGAGAGCGCCACCAGCAGGCCGAGCGACTGCTCGGCGCCGTAGCGGTTCAGCGTGTAATAGCCCTGCAGGCCCAGCACGAAGCCGACGAACAGGCCCGACACGGCAATGATCACGAACGAGTAATTGCCGAGGAAATGGATCTGCTGGGTGACGAGCCGGGGGCGGCGCACCAGCGTCGCCAGCTCGAGCACGAGGCGCAGGAACAGGCGCGTGGCATATCCCGTTCGCTCGATGCCGTCGAGCACGAAACGACCGATCGAACTGATCATCGGCGTCCTCCGCCAAGGCCGAAATCCGCGTCGAGCGGCGGACTCGTGTAGTGAAACCGGTACGGGCCGTCGGGCACGCCGTCGATGAACTGGCGCACGCTCGGCTCGGTGGACGCGCGCAACTGGTCGGGCGTGCCCTCGGCGAGCACGCCGCCGTTGCCGAGGAAGTAGACGTAGTCGGCGATCGCGAACGATTCCGGCACGTCGTGCGTGACCAGGATCGAGGTGGCGCCGAGCGCCTGGTTCAGCGTGCGGATCAGGTTCGCGGTGATGCCGAGCGAGATCGGGTCGAGGCCCGCGAACGGCTCGTCGTACATGATCAGTTGCGGGTCGAGCGCGATCGCGCGGGCCAGCGCGATGCGGCGCGCCATGCCGCCCGATACCTCGGACGGCATCAGGTCGCGCGCGCCGCGCAGGCCCACGGCGTTGAGCTTCATCAGCACCAGGTCGCGGATCAGCGGCTCGGGCAGGTCGGTGTGCTCGCGCAGCGCGAACGCCACGTTCTCGTAGACCGACATGTCGGTAAACAGCGCGCCGAACTGGAACAGCATGCCCATCTTGCGGCGCAGCGCGTAGAGGCCGTCGCGCGACTGCGCGCCGACATCGGCGCCGTCGAACAGCACCTGGCCGCGGCGCGCGCGCACGAGGCCGCCGATCAGACGGAGCACGGTCGTCTTGCCGCAGCCGGACCCGCCCATCACCGCGACCACCTGGCCGCGCCCGAAGCGCAGGTTCAGATTCGACAGCACGAGCCGGTCGCCGTAGCCGAAATCGACGTCGCGAAGTTCTAGCAGGGACTCGGAAGGGGAGCTCACGGAGCTGACAATCCTGTTACGCAGAACGCGGAATTATAGGGCCTGCATTGGATTGCTGCCGGGAACGTGTGCAGCGCGACAATTTCGGGACGCCGGGAATCGTTACATGATGTAACTGCGCAACGACGCGCCCAACCGCACCGAAAAATGCCGAACAGCCCGCAAAACATTGCGGGGCGCGGATTGTGGCACTACACACGCGAGCGGCCGGAACGCGCGCCGCCCGGCGGAGGACGCAGGGTTGCCGGCGGCGCAACGCTGCATCGCCGCAACGACAACAAACGGCGCGCGCCGCCGCGCTTCAGCGCGGGAAGCAGGCGTCGAGCGCGGCCACCGCCCCGCGCGGGTCGGCGGCGGCGGTGATCGCGCTGACCACGGCCACGCTGCCCACGCCGGTGGCGATCACCGCCGGCAGCCGCTCGGCGCTGACGCCGCCGATCGCCACCAGCGGTGCGCGCCGGCCGGCGAAACGCGCATAGCGCGCGATCCGGGCGAGCCCCTGCGGCGGCGCGGCCACGGCCTTGGTGGCGGTCGCGTAGACGGGCCCGAGCGCGAGATAGCTCGGCCGCATGCGCAACGCGACCAGCATCTCGTAATAACCGTGGCTCGACAGGCCGAGCCGCAGCCCGGCCGCCGCGATCGCGCCGAGGTCGGCCGTCTCGAGATCTTCCTGGCCCAGGTGCACGCCGTAGGCACCGGCCTCGATCGCGAGCTGCCAGTGATCGTTGATGAACACGCGCGCGTCGGGGCAACACCGCCCCGCCGCCACCGCGCGCGCCACTTCGGCGGCCAGCTCGTCGGGCGTCGCGCCCTTCACGCGCAACTGCACGGTGCGCGCGCCGTAGTCGAGCACGCGCTCGACCCACTCGGCCGACGGCACCACCGGGTACAGCCCGCGCACGGCCGGGCACGGCGCGAAGGCCGGCTCGGGCGGCGCCGGCACCGCCGCGATCGACGGAAAGCGGCCCGGATCGACCGGCCACGGATCCCCGTCGCGGGCCTCGTCGCCGTCGCGCCAGGCGAGCGCGAGCACCAGCGCGTCGTGCAGGTCGAAGCCGCAATCCACGAAGGCCGCGAGCGCGGCGATCCAGTCGTCGGCGAGCTGCGCGGCCGCCGTCAGCGCGTGGCGGGTGGCGCCGCGCACGAGCGTGGCGTGGCGCTCGTCGATCGCGAGCACCGCGCC
>JASLEG010000099.1 GCA_030151225.1 Burkholderia sp.
CGCCGGGCGCGCGCGCGGCCAGCCCGCGCCGCGCGCCGGGCGCCGGCGAGGCCGTCGATCCGGCCGTGCCGGTGCAGCGTCACACCTTCGCCGACGCGCTCGCGCGGCTGTTCCTCGGCTACGCGATGCCCGACGGCGCCGCGCCGGTCGGCACCTATCTGCCGGTGGACGGCCCCGAGGGCGGCGAGGCCGAGTTGCTCGGGCGCCTCGCGCGCTTCACCGACGATCTCGACTGGTTCGCGGGCCGCCTCGCGGCCGAGGCCACGCCGGCCGAATGGGGCGAGATCTTCGCCGACGCGCTGGCGCGCTTCTTCGATTCGGGTGCGGCCCATGCCGATGCGCTGTCGGGTGTGCGCGACGCGCTCGACGCGCTGCTGGCCACGATTCGCGAGGGCGCGCATGCGCTGCCGATGCCGGCCGCCGTGGTGCGTGCGGGCTTCGCCGCCGAGCTCGACGATCCGGCGCGCGGCGGCGTGCCCTGGGGCGGCGTGACCTTCTCGTCCTTGACCAGCCTGCGCGGGCTGCCGTATCGCGTCGTGTGCCTGGTCGGCATGGACGACGGCGTGCTGCCGAGCCTCGCGCGCGCCGACGAGTTCGACCTGATGTCGGTGTTCGCCAAGCTCGGCGATCGCCAGCGCCGCGACGACGAGCGCAACCTGTTCCTCGACCTGCTGCTGGCCGCGCGCGACCGGCTCGTGATCACCTACACGGGCCGCAGCATTCGCGACAACGCGCCGCTGCCGCCGGCCGCGCTGGTGGACGAACTGCTCGACTACGCGGCCGAGGTCACGGCGCGGCCCGCCGACGGCAGCGCCGCCGCGCCGGCCGCGATCGACGCGGCGCGCCGCGCCTTCGTGACCGAGCATCCGCTGCAGCCGTTCTCCGCCGAGTACTTCGACGCGGGCAGCCCGCTCTATTCGTACGACGTCGAGCGCGCGGCGCTCGCGATGCGGCTCGCGCAGGGCGAGCCGTCGGGCGTATCGGGCGCGGCGGGCGCGCTGCCGTTCTTCGCCGCGCCGCTGCCGGCCGAGGCCGAGGCCGAGACCGGCAAGGGCGCCGCGTTCGTCGATTTCGAGCGTTTCTGGCGCCATCCGGCGCGCGCACTGCTGCGCGACCGGCTCGGCGTGGCGCTGTACGACGCGCAGGCCGAGCTGGCCGATACCGAGCCGTTCGCCCTCGACTACGCGGGCAGCGACGCGCTGGCCGCGCGCGTGCTGCCGCTGTTCGTCGAGACCGGCGAGGCCACCGTGGCCGAGCTCGCGCGGCGGGTGGCCGACGCTAGCCCCGAGATGCCGGGCGGCGCGACCGGCGCCGTGTGGCGCGAGCAGGCGCTCGGCGCGCTGGAGCGGCTCGCCGGCAACGTGCGGCAGGCGCTCGAGGGCGGCGCCTCGCGGCGGCCGTTCACGCTCGAGATCCCGCCGGTCTGGCCCGAAGGCCAGCAGCCCTGGTTCGGCGGCGAGGGCGTGGACGCGGCCTTGCGTGCCGATGCGCTGGCCGCGCCCTTCGTGCTGCACGGCACGCTGAACCGGCTCACGCCGGCCGGGCAGGTGGTGTATCGCTACGCGCGGCCCGGCGCGCGTGATCATCTGTCGGCCTGGCTCGCGCATCTCGTCTATTGCGCGATCGATCCGGGCGGCCCGCGCCGCACGCTGTGGTTCGGCAACGGCGACGACTGCGGTTTCGAGTTCGCGCCGGTGGCCGATCCGCTGCGCCATCTCGGCCCGCTCGTCGCGCTGTATCGCGCGGGGCGTCGCATGCCGCTGCGCTTCTTTCCGAAGAGCGCGTGGGCGCTCGTGTCCGACGGCGAGTCGAAGGCGGCCGGCGTGTGGATCAACGAGCGCGTGGCCAGCGAGGCCGACGACGCCGCGCTCGCGATCGCCTGGCGCGGCGCCGATCTGTCGCTCGATCCGCCGTTCCCGGCGCTCGCGCATCTGGTCTTCGATCCGCTCGTCGAGCATCTGAGGGGCCGCGCATGAGCGAGTCGACTCCCGTGATCCGCGTGGGTACCGCCGCCGCGCAGGCGCACGAGCTCGACGTGTTCGCATGCGCGCTCGACGGCGTGAACCAGATCGAGGCCTCGGCCGGCACCGGCAAGACCTGGAACATCTGCGCGCTGTACGTGCGCCTGCTGCTCGAACAGGATCTGAAGGCGGACCAGATCCTCGTCGTCACCTTCACGAAGGCGGCCACCGCCGAGTTGCGCGAGCGCATCCGCGGCCGCCTCGCGCAGCTCGCGCATGTGCTCGAGACCGGCGAGGACGGCGGCGACCCGTTCGTCGCGCGCCTGTTCGAGACCACGCTCGGGCCCGATGGCGTGCTCGATCGCGAGCTGGCCGGCAAGCGCATCAACCGCGCGCTGCGCGGCTTCGATCAGGCGGCGATCCACACGATCCACGCGTTCTGCCAGCGCGCGCTGCAGGAGGCGCCGTTCGCTGCGGCGATGCCGTTCGCGTTCGAGATGGAGGCCGACGATGCCGCGCTGCGCTTCGAGCTGGCCGCCGATTTCTGGCGCACCCGCGTCGAGCCGGCCGCCGCCGCGCAACCGGGTTTCGCCGGCTGGCTCGTCGCGCATCGCGCCGGGCCCGAGGCGCTCGACGCGCAGCTCGCGCGGCGGCTCAAGAAGCCGCTCGCCGCATTGCGCTTCGACGGCCTGCCCGACGGCACGAGCGGCGCGGCCGCCGAGGCCGCGCTGCGCGCCTGTCATGCCGATGCGGCCACGCTGTGGCAGGCCGAGCGCGCGGCGATCGTCGCGCGGCTCGAGGCGGCGCAGCCCTCGCTGAACCAGCGCTCGCACAAGCCCGAGGCGGTGGCCGAGGCACTGGCGGCATGGGCGAGCTGGTTTGGCGCCGCTGGTGCGGCAGGCGCGGGCGGGGCGCTCGCGGCGCTGCCGAAGGCGGCGGCGAAGCTCACGCGCGGCGCGCTCGAGAAGGCCACCAAGAAGGGCGGCACCACGCCCGATCACGCCTTCTTCGACGCGGCCGAGGCGCTCGCGGCCGCGCTCGTGGCGGCCGAGGACGCGCAGCGCGCGCGCTGGCTCGCGCTGATCGAGGCCTGGCTCGCCGAGGCGCCGGCGGCGCTCGCGGAACGCAAGCGCACGCGCCGCGTGGTGTCGTTCGACGATCTGCTGTCGAACCTGCATCACGCGCTGGTCGTGCATCCGTGGCTGGCCGACACCTTGCGCCGCCGCTATCCGGCCGCGCTGATCGACGAGTTCCAGGATACCGATCCGCTGCAGTTCGAGATCTTCGACACGATCTTCGCGCCGGCCGGCCCGCTGTTCCTGGTCGGCGATCCGAAGCAGGCGATCTACAGCTTCCGCGCGGCCGATCTGCACACCTATCTGGCCGCGCGCGAACGCGCGAGCGCGCGCTACACGCTGGCCGTGAACCAGCGCTCGACGCCGGCCATCGTCGATGCCTGCAACCGCGTGTTCATGGCGAACCCGCGCGCCTTCGTGCTCGAGGGCCTCGACTACGAGGCGGTGCGCGCCGGCACGCGCGCCCGCGCGCCGTTCGCCGACGGCACCGATCCGCAGGCCGGCGCCGGCGATTTCCGGATCTGGACGCTGCCGGCGGGCGAGCACGCCCTGTCCAAGCGCGACGCGCAGTGGCAGGCCGCCCAGGCCTGCGCGGCCGAGATCGCGCGGCTCATGCGCGGCGCGCGTGACGGCGCGGTCACGCTCGGCGCCGCGCCGCTCACGCCGGCCGACGTCGCCGTGCTGGTGCAGACCCACCGCCAGGGCAGCATCGTCAAGCGCGTGCTGGCCGCGTGGGGCATCGGCAGCGTGGAGCTCGCGCAGGCCTCGGTGTTCGCCACCGCCGACGCCGAGCAACTCGAGCGCGTGCTGGCCGCGATCGACGCGCCCGGCGATCTGCGCCGGCTGCGCGCGGCGCTCGCCACCGACTGGTTCGGCATGGACGCGGCCGCGCTGTGGCGGCTCGAGCAGGGCGATGCGCCCGTGGCCGGCGGCGCGCAAGGCGCGGCCGGCGCGCTCGATGCCGATGCGATGAGCTGGGTCGAGCGCTTCTCGCGCTATCGGCTGCTGTGGCGCGAGCGCGGCTTCGCCGTGATGTGGCGCAGCTTCGCGCGCGAGCTGCGCATCGCCGAGCGCCTGATCGGCGGCGCCAACGGCGAGCGGCGCGTGACCGACGTCAATCATCTGGCCGAGCTGACCCAGGCGCGCGCCGCCGCGCAGCCGGGCATCGCGCCCACCTTGCGCTGGCTCGCCGCGCAGCGCGCCACCGGCGGTGGCGGCGAGGACGCGCAACTGCGGCTCGAATCGGATCGCAATCTCGTGCAGATCGTGACCGTGCACAAGTCCAAGGGCCTCGAATACGCGGTGGTGTTCTGTCCGTTCCTCAACGACGGGCGCCTGCACGAGCCGCGCGAGGATGCGCTGCCCGACGCGCGCGAATATCACGACGCGAGCGGCGCGGCCGTGCTGCATTACGGCTGCGACGACGAGGCCGCCGAGATGGCGGCCGCCCAGGCACGCCGCGAGCAGGCCGCCGAGCGCGCGCGGCTCGTCTATGTGGCGCTGACGCGGGCCGTCTATCGCTGCTATCTGGTGGCGGGCGCGTATCAGTCGGCGAAATCCACGAAGGAGGCGCGCCGCAGCGTGCTGAACTGGCTGGTGGCCGGCGCGGGCCACGACTTCGATGCGTGGCTCGAGAAGCCGCCCGAGGCAGAGGAGCTCGCCGCGCGCTGGCGCGAGCTCGCCAGCGGCCCGATCTCGATCTTTCCGCTGCCGCAGATCGGCGCGCGCACGCCGCTCGCGGCAGGCCACGACGCGGCGCGGCTCGGCGGCGCGCGTCAGGCCGCGCGCTTCCTGCGCGACGCGTGGCGGATCGCGAGCTTCAGCTCGCTGACGGCGTCGCTGGCGCGTGAGCAGGAAGGCATCGCGGCGCCGACCGACGACGCGTTGCGTCCCGATCACGACGCGCTGGCCGTGGCGATCGATCCGGTGCCCGTCGCGGCGGACCATGCCGCTGCGGCCGTGCCGGACCGCGCGCCCGGCTCAGGCTCGACCCATGCCGAAGCCGATGCCGACACCCTGGCCGCCGACGACATCGTCGCGTTTCCGCGCGGCGCGGCGGCCGGCGAATGCCTGCACCGGCTGTTCGAGCTGAGCGCCTTCGACGACGCGGGCGGCTGGCCCGAGGCGGCCGCGCGTGCGCTGCACGAGCGGCCCGTCGAGGCCGAGCCCGAACTCGGCACGCGGCTGCCGGCCATGATGACGCGGCTGGTGGCCGACGTGGTGGCCACCGAACTCGTGCCCGGCCTGCGGCTCGACGCGCTCGATCCGGCGCGGCGCCTGAACGAGATGGAATTCCTGTTCCCGGCCGCCTCGCTCGATTTCGGCGCGCTGCGCGCGCTGCTGGTGGCGCACGGCCATCCCGACGTGGCGCTCGAATCGGGTACGCTCGCCGGTTTCTTCAAGGGCTTCATCGACATGATCGTCGAGCACGACGGCCGCTTCTGGATCGTCGACTGGAAATCGAACCACCTCGGTGCGAGCGCCGACGCCTACGGGCCGGCCGCGCTCGAGATCGCGATGGCCGACCACGCCTATCACCTGCAGGCGCTGCTCTACACCGTCGCGCTGCACCGCTACCTGCGCGTGCGGCTGCGCGGCTACGACTACGACACGCACATGGCCGGCTATCTGTATCTGTTCGTGCGCGGCGTGCGACCGGGCTGGCGCAGCGCGGGGCAGGCGGCCGGCGTGCACGCGCGGCGGCCGTCGCGCGCGCTGGTCGAGGCGCTCGACGCATTGATGGACGGGGGCCGCGCATGAAGGACCTGACCGAGCCGTTCGGCTTCGTCGGCGGGCTGGCCGAGCGGCTGCCCGAGCCGGCCGATTTCGGGCTCGCGCTGGCCGAGGGCTTCGCGCGCCGCATCGGCATGCTGTCGCGCCGGCTCGGCGCATCGTCGGATGCCGCGCGCTGGGCCGCGCGTGCCGCGTTCGCCGCGAGTCGCGCGACCGCGGCCGGGCACGTGTGCATCGCGCTCGGCGCGCTCGCGCAGCGCTACGACACGACGCTGGAGGCGGTGCGCGCCGAACTCGCCGCGAGCGGCGTGGTGGCGTCGGGCCGCGCGGCGCGCGGCGCCGACAGCCCGCTGGTGGTCGATGCCGACGGGCGGCTCTATCTCGCGCGCTATTTCGACTACGAGACGCGGCTCGCCGACGCGCTCGTCATGCACGCGCGCGCCGCGTCCGCGGTGTCGGCCGGGCTGCCGCCGCCCGAGCAACTGCGCGCGAGCCTCGAGCGCTTCTTCACGGCGCCGGCGGCTGGCGAGATCGACTGGCAGCGCGTGGCCGCGGCGGTCGCGCTCGGCGGCAGCGTGACGATCGTCAGCGGCGGGCCGGGCACCGGCAAGACCACCACGGTGGTGGGCGTGATCGCGTGCCTGATCGAGCTGCAGCCGGCCCTGCGCATCGCGCTGGCCGCCCCCACCGGCAAGGCCGCGCAGCGCATGCAGGAGGCGCTGCACGCGCGCGCCTCGAACCTGCCGCCGGAGCTCGCGGCGCGGCTGCCGAACACCTCCTGCACGCTGCACCGGCTGCTGGGCTGGCTGCCGGGCGGGCGCTTCCGCCATCATCGGGACAACCCGTTGCCCTGCGATCTGGTGGTGGTGGACGAGGCCTCGATGATCGACGTCGCGCTGGCCGCGCATCTGTTCGACGCGCTCGCGCCGGGCGCGCGGCTCGTGCTGCTCGGCGACAAGGATCAGCTCGCCGCGGTCGAGGCCGGCGCCGTGTTCGCCGAGCTCAGCGCGCGGCCGGCGTTCAGCGCGGCCGGCTGCGCGCGCATCGCCGCGGCGCTCGGCGTGAGCGTGGCCGAATTCGTCGCGGCGCTGCCGGCCGAGGCGAGCGGGCCGGCTACCGCGTCGCCCGCGGTTGCGGCAGCCGAGGTCAGGGCGCCGACGCGTGCCCGTCGCGCCGCCAGGACCGCGCCGCCCGCGCAGGCCTCGCTGTTCGATTTCGACGACGCAGCGCCGCCGCACGAGGCACCGGCCGCGCCGATCGACGCTGCCTTCGCCGGCGCCTCGCTCGACGCCTGGATCGAGCCGGCCGAACTCGCGTGGCTCGATGCGTGGCACGTGGACGGGCCCGATGGGGGGCCGTCGTCATCAAAGGACGTGCCGTTGGCGGGGACCGGACTCGAGCCGGCAAACACCGTTGCAGCCGCGGCACCTAGTACCGCCCCCCTTGCCGACAGCGTCGTCTGGCTCGAACGCAATTACCGCTTCGGCCTCGATTCGCCGATCGGCCGGCTGTCGCTGGCGATCCGGGGCGGCGACGCGCAGGCCGCGCTCGCCACGCTGTCGCCGGGCACCGAGGCGCAGGCCGCCGCGCGCTTCTTCGAGGATGCCGGCGAGGCCCTTGCCGCGGCCACGCTCGAACGTCTCGCGCAGGGCTTCTCGGCCTACGGCGCGGTGTTGCGCGCGGCGCTGGCCGCGGCCGAACCCGATCCGCTGCCGCTGTTCGACGCGCTGAATCGCTTCCGGATCCTGTGCGCGACGCGCAGCGGCGCGCGCGGCGCCGACGAGGTCAATCTGCGGGTGGCCGCGCTGGTGCGGCGCGCGGTGCAGGTGCCGCTCGCGGTGGGCGCGCACTGGTTCGCGGGGCGCCCCGTGATGGTCACGCGCAACGATTACGCGCTCGGCCTGTTCAACGGCGACATCGGCATCGCGCTGCCCGATGCGCGCGGTGCGCTGCGCGTGTGGTTCCGTGGTGCCGACGGCCAGTTGCGCGCGGTGGCGCCGGCCGCGCTGCCGCCGCACGACACGGCCTTCGCGCTGACGGTCCACAAGTCGCAGGGCTCCGAATTCGACGAGGCCGCGCTGGTGCTGCCGGCCGGCTTCGGCCGCGTGCTGTCGCGCGAGCTCGTGTACACGGCGATCACGCGCGCGCGCTCGCGGGTGCAGGTGATCGGGCCGCGCGCCGTGCTCGCGCAGGCGATCGCGGCGCGCACGCGGCGCGACACCGGGCTCGCCGCGCGCATGGCCGAGGCGGCCGCGCGGCACGACGAACAGGAGGCTGGGCGATGATGATCCGCTACACGCTCGAGCC
The DNA here is from genome assembly GCA_030151225.1 of Burkholderia sp. Lineage (GTDB taxonomy): Bacteria > Pseudomonadota > Gammaproteobacteria > Burkholderiales > Burkholderiaceae > Burkholderia. Next base: position 8,078 of record JASLEG010000099.1, read on the forward strand.
CGCCGAGGTCGAGCTCACGGCGATGCGTGCCCAGGGCGCGGGTGGCCAGAACGTCAACAAGGTGTCGAGCGCGATCCATCTGCGCTTCGACATCCGCGCCTCGTCGCTGCCCGAGATCCTCAAGGAGCGGCTGCTCGTGCTGTCCGATCAGCGCATCACGCGCGACGGCGTGGTGGTGCTGAAGTCGCAGGAATACCGTACCCAGGAGCAGAACCGCGTGGCCGCGCTGGCGCGGCTCGATGCGCTGATCGCCGGCGCGGCCACGGTGCAGCGCGCGCGGGTCGCCACGCGGCCGACGCGCGCCGCGAAGCAGCGCCGGCTCGACGCGAAGAGCCGCCGCGGCTCGGTCAAGGCCGGGCGCGGCAAGGTGAACGAATAGGGGAAGCTGCGGCCGGGTCCGGCCCGGCCTGGCGCTCAGCGCCCCGAGCGGTAATCGAACGCGGCTTCGCCGTGGCGATCGTCGGGAGCGAATTCGGCGCACACCACCACGCGCACCGGGCCGTTGTCGGGCTCGGGCACGGCCACCGCGGCGGCCCAGGCGTCGCGTCCCTCGGCCAGCGAGTGGTGCGGGCCCGTCACGATCACGCGGCCCGGCGTCTCGATCGCGCGCTGCCACACGGGCAGGCGCGACCAGTTGCAGTGCGTGTCGGGGAACAGCGGCGCGAGGCGCGCCGCGCGGGCCGGCGGCACCGTGTCGGGCCGCGAGATCGACGGCGAGAGCTGCTCGCCGCCGGCATCGGTCACGAACACGCGGCGCACCGCATGCTCGGCCAGCAGCGAGGTGGCCGCGGCGGCCAGGTCGCCGTGCGCCAGATACTGCTGGGCGGCGTCGAGCAGCAGGCCCTCGAGCTCGTCGAAGCCGAGCCGCGCGGCGCGTCGCCCGCGTCGCTCGCCATACACGCGCCAGGCGTCGTCGATGTGCGCCATGCCGCCCTCGCTCGCCTGCGCGATCGAGGCGTGGGGCAGGCCGAACAGGAAGCCCTGCACGAAATCCACGTCGGCATCCATCAGCACCTGCAGCGCGAGATCCGTCTCGATGCCCTCGGCCAGCACCAGCGCGCCGGCCTGATGGAGCATCGTCACGAGGTGGCGGATGTTGCGGCGCGCGTCGCCGGGCTGCTGGGCGCGCTCCACGAGCGAGCGGTCGAGCTTGACGATGTCGGGCCGCGCCTGCCACACGCGGTCGAAATTCGAGAAGCCGGTGCCGAAATCGTCGATCGCGATCAGGAAGTCGCGGTGCTGGATGCGGTCGATGGTGCGCGCGAGCGCGGCCTCGTCGCGCACCGGCTGCTCGATCACCTCGAGCACCACGCGCGTGGGCGGCAGCGCGAAGTGCGCGCACAGCTCGTCGATCGATTCGCGCTGCGCGCTGCCCGAGTCGAGCATCTGCGGCATCACGTTCAGGAACAGCCAGCCCTGGCCCGGGGCCTGCGCGGCGAAGTTCGCGGCGTGCAGGCAGCGCGTCATGCGATCGAGCACGGGCGCGTCGCCGCGCGTGTGGGCCAGTTCGAACAGCGCATCGGGTTCGAGCGCGGCGTCGCCGATCGCGTGGGTGCGCACCAGCGCCTCGCAGCCGACGATGCGTCGATGCGTGATCGACAGGATCGGCTGGAACACGCTCGACAGACGCATGCCGCGGTAGTTCGCGGTCCAGCCGCCGGCACCGTCGGGAACGAGCAGGCTGACGAGATGTTCGAGCGTCAGTTCGGCGGACGGTCGCATTGCGCGTTGCTTCAAAGAGGCGAGCGCTGCGGGATCCACGGGGGATCGTCGGCGCGTCGCACGGTGTCGTGTGGAACGGCGGGATGCGCGTGACGAGCCGGGATGGGCGATGAATCCGTGCACCGCCATGAGGCAGCTTGTCGCGCCCACGTACTCTACACCGAATGAATCACAGCGGAAATTTTCGGCTTGTGACGAATTGTGGCGTGTTGCGCAATGATTCGCGTTAATGATGCGCATGCCACGGCGATTTCGTGCGTGCACTACGCATTCGTGTGCATGCGCAAACGATTGAACGGACCGGGAAGCCCGCAATCGGCGCGAATTCGCGCATCGCGCGCCCCGAATCGATGCGGCCGGAACGCCTCGTGACCACGCCTCGAGCGTTCCCGCCGAACAACAAGGCGCGCGAGCGCACCGCCCGGCGCGTGCTGCGGCGCAGCGAGGTGCGCCGGCGCAGCCGAGCGCCTAGCGCGCCGGCGCGAGGCCGGGCACGCGACGGATCGCACCGGTGGCCAGCGCGGTGCCGAGCAGCACCACGGCGCAGCCGGCCAGCATGCCCGGCGTGACCGGCTCGCCGAGGAACAGCGCGCCCCACAGGATGCCGAAGATCGGGATCACGAAGGTCACCGTGATGGTGCGGGCCGGGCCGACGTGGGCGATCAGGTGGAAGAAGATCAGATAGGCGAGCCCGGTGCAGAGCAGGCCGAGCGCGATCACCGCGCCCCAGGCGTGCGCCGGGGGCGGCACGGCGGGCCAGCTGGCCAGCGCGAACGGCAGCAGCAGGGCGGTGGCGCCGAGCATCGTGCCGCTCGCGTTGAGCAGCGGATCGACGCCCGAGAGCCGGCGCTTGGTGTAGTTGGCGGCGATGCCGTACAGCAGCGTCGCGCCGAGCGCGGCCGCGGCGGCCAGCAGCGTGGCGGCCGGATCGGCGGCGGCCGAACCCGGTGCGGCCGCCGCGAACATCTGCCGGCCCACCAGCAGCAGCACGCCGGCGAAGCCGGTGGCGAGCCCGAGCACGCGCGTCGACGCGAGCCGCTCGCCGAGCCAGAGGCGCGCCACCAGCGCGGCCCACAGCGGCGCGGTGGCGTTGATCACCGAGGTCAGGCCGGCCTGCAGCGTCAGTTCGGCGAACGCGAACAGGCAGAACGGCGCGGCCGAGTTGAGCAGGCCGCACACCAGCAGCGGCCACGCGTGGCGGCGCAGCGTGCCGGCCACCTCGGCGGGCCGCGAGCGCGCGAGCGCGAGGCCGAGCAGGAACAGCGCGCCGATCCCGACGCGCAGCGCCATCAGCGGCGCGACGCCGAATTCGGCCACGCCGACGCGGATGAACAGGAACGAGGCGCCCCACAGCGAGGCGAGCAGAAGCAGCAGCGAGAGATGGCGGGGCGACATGGCGTGGTGAAGTCCGGTGAGCGAGGGATGGAGGGCATCCTAATCGCTCGCCGGGCGTCGATGTTGCACGCTCGGATGAAATGGCAAGAAAGCGCAGAGGGAAGGGACGGGAACCGAAAAACGCCCGCGGCGCGCGACGCGCCACGGGCCGGGACGATCAGCGGTGGCCGTGCCAGCCGCCCCAGCGTCCGCCACCGCCCCAGTAGCGACCGCCGCCGAAGCCGAAGCCGAAGCCCAGCGAGATCGACGGCGCCCAGTAGCTCGAATAGGCCGGATAGTAGGCCGGCGCCGGGTAATAGGCCGGATAGGCGGGCGCCGCGTAGACCGGTGCCGCGACCGGCGCGGCCGCCACCGGCACGTCGGTCTGCACCGGCGCGCCGCCGTAGTAGGCGCCGGGATAATAACCGTACGGGTAGTAGCAGCCGGCCAGCGAGACGGTGGCGAGGCCGGCGGCGATCAGGATGCGGATATTCATGGCGGACCTCGGCGCGGAGGCGCCCTGTGTCGTTGACGATACCCGGAGCTTAGGCCTGAGAAAGATGAAACGCTGTGTGAAACGGTAACGGCAGATTTCAACAGACGAATCGCCGGCCGCCGCCGCCCGTCCTACTTGCCGACCTGGTTGCCGATGATGCCGCCGGCGGCCGCGCCGCCCAGCGTCGACAGCGCGCTGCCGCCGATCGCCGCGCCGGCCACGCCGCCCACGCCGGCCCCGATCGCGGTGTCGCGCTGGCGGGTGGTCATCGAATCGCAGGCGGACAGGCTCGCGATGGTGGCGATCAGCACTGCACCGATCCCGACACGTCGTATCGCGTTCATGATGGAAATCCTCGCTGGAAATGTGGAGCGGGTGGAGCGCGGCGCCGGGAGCGTTGCGAACGCATCCATGGCGCCGCGCCAGACATCACCAATTTAGGCGAGGGCGAGGCGCCCCGTTGTAAGGACTTGTTAAGCGCCGGGGCCGGCGCGTAATCAAATGTATCGCGGCGGGAACGCCGCTTGCCTCACGCGGGGGCGCTGCCGGCGCTTCACTGACGGTGATAGATCTCGGCGCCGGTCTTCACGAACTCGACGGCCTTGACCTCCATGCCCTTCTTCAGCGCGTCGGCTTCCGATACACCCTGCTTTGCCGCGAAGTCGCGCACGTCCTGCGTGATCTTCATCGAGCAGAAGTGCGGGCCGCACATCGAGCAGAAATGCGCGACCTTGGCCGAATCCTTCGGCAGCGTCTCGTCGTGGAATTCGCGTGCCTTGTCCGGATCGAGGCCGATGTTGAACTGGTCTTCCCAGCGGAACTCGAAGCGTGCCTTCGACAGCGCGTTGTCGCGCACCTGCGCGCCCGGATGCCCCTTGGCCAGATCGGCCGCGTGCGCCGCGAGCTTGTAGGTGATGATGCCTTCCTTGACGTCGTCCTTGTTCGGCAGGCCCAGGTGCTCCTTCGGCGTGACGTAGCAGAGCATCGCCGTGCCGAACCAGCCGATCATCGCCGCGCCGATGCCCGAGGTGATGTGGTCGTAGCCGGGCGCGATGTCGGTGGTCAGCGGCCCGAGCGTGTAGAACGGCGCTTCCTTGCACCAGTCGAGCTGCAGATCCATGTTTTCCTTGATCAGCTGCATCGGCACGTGGCCCGGGCCCTCGATCATCACCTGCACGTCGTGCTTCCAGGCGATCTGGGTCAGCTCGCCGAGCGTCTTCAGCTCGCCGAGCTGGGCCTCGTCGTTGGCGTCGTAGATCGAGCCGGGGCGCAGGCCGTCGCCGAGCGAGAAGCTCACGTCGTAGGCCTTCATGATTTCGCAGATGTCCTCGAAATGCTCGTAGAGGAAGCTTTCCTTGTGATGCGCGAGGCACCACTTGGCCATGATCGAGCCGCCGCGCGAGACGATCCCGGTCATGCGGTTGGCCGTCAGCGGCACGTACTGCAGGCGCACGCCGGCGTGGATCGTGAAGTAGTCCACACCCTGTTCGGCCTGCTCGATCAGCGTGTCGCGGAAGATTTCCCAGGTCAGGTCCTCGGCCTTGCCGTTGACCTTCTCGAGCGCCTGGTAGATCGGCACCGTGCCGATCGGCACCGGGCTGTTGCGGATGATCCACTCGCGCGTCTCGTGGATGTGCTTGCCGGTGGACAGGTCCATCACCGTGTCGCCGCCCCAGCGGATCGCCCAGGTCATCTTGTCC